>DASSZW010000176.1:0-21535 GCA_035713285.1 Burkholderiales bacterium | reverse complement strand
CATGAACGATTTGCTGGTAAAACCGGTCGATCTGATGCAATTGAAAAGCCTCCTGGCGCATTGGCTGCTTATCCCCTTTTCGGACCAGCCGGAGCCAGTAATTTACCGGTCGGGAAATACGAAATCAAGCTTGGTTGCGATCGATCAAACCGTACTGGACAAAATGGTTCCGGACCGCACAGAACAGCTGGAAGTACTGAAAGCCTTCCTGAAGCACATCGAAACTGATAGTGCAAGATTGAGCGAACTGACCGATATGAACGCCATAGCCCAATTGGCGCATCGAATGAAGGGCGCCAGTTTGATGGTAGGCGCGCAAGCGTTGGTCAATGCCTATGCGTTCATCGAACGCGAAGCGCTATCGGATAAAAAAACGGTATCGCAGGACGGCTTTCGGCAACTCGATGCAGCACTGACGCAAATTGCTGTCTACGTACATTCTTTATCGCATGACGATACCGGAGATACGCCATGAATATTCAGCAACTGAATATACTGGTCGTGGAAGACGACGAATTCGAACGCGGCATGATCACGCATTCGCTGCGATCCATGGGCATCGTCCTGCTGCATGCCGTTGCCGACGGCAAACAGGCGCTAGACGAATTGCGCCAGGCTGCGGCTCCGCCTTACCACATTGTAATATGCGATCTGAATATGCCCGAAATGGACGGTCTCGAGTTTCTGCGCCGTCTCAGCCAGGAACAGATCGACGTAGCGGTCATCATCATCAGTGCGCTGGGCAATAAATTATTGATCTCGGCCGAACGCATGGCGAAAATGTATGGGATTAATTTATTAGGTCGTGTGGAAAAACCCCTGCTTCCCGAACGGCTGAGAAAACTGTTAAACCAGTTCTCGCATTTTTCAAGCCCGAACAATAATACGGCCGACAAACATTACGCCCTGACCGAAATACTGGAAGCGCTGGAAGCTCATCAATTTTCCGCTTTTTTTCAGCCTAAACTGGATCTCATGACCGGACGGCTGATCGGCGCCGAAGCGCTGGCGCGCTGGCTGCATCCCGACGACGGCATCATCGGCCCTTACGCCTTCATTCCCGCCCTCGAGCAAAATAATTGCATCGAAACGCTGACCTTGTTCATGCTGGCGCAATCCATAGAACTGTATTCCCTGCTCCACGAAATCGGTATCGATATCAGTGTATCCATCAATATCGCTCCGGTTTTGCTGGATAATGTTTCGTTGCCGAACAAGATCTGGCAGCAAGTGATGCATGCCGCCATCGACCCCCGCTGTTTCATACTCGAGATTACGGAGTCCGCTGCGGTTTCCAATAATGCGCACGCTATGGAAAGCCTGGCGCGTTTATGCATGTATGGGTTTCCTCTTTCGATAGACGACTTCGGTACCGGTTATTCGAATATTCAACAGCTGACGCGCATCGCTTTCAGCGAATTGAAAATAGATCAATCGTTTATCGGCGATTTCCTTGACAACGAATCGCAGAACATTGCTATCACATCGTCGCTGGAACTCGCTCGCAAACTGAAATTGACAACCGTAGCCGAAGGGGTCGAAACCGAACAGCAATGGGAAGCCTTAAAAGCGCTGGGATGCGATGCCGCGCAAGGATTTCTTATTGCCCGGCCCATGGATCAAAAAGAGTTTTTCCGCTACGCGCAAACGATTGATAAACACTGATTCCAGAAAGGGCGACGATGCCAGCGGGCGATACGATATTGATCATCGACGACGATAGCTTCTCTTATCAGATGATAAGCAGGATCTTGCACAAGGCCGGCTGGAATTGCGTCCATGCCGTTCATCCGGACCAGGCCAGGAAATTGCTGTCCGAACAGGAATTTATCTGCATCTTGCTCGACTATTGCATGCCGCACTCGGACGGTTTGCTCTATTTACAGGAACTGACCAGCATACCGAATCCGGCCCCGGTAATAATGATTACCGCCGAAGGCAATGAAATGGTCGCCGTAAAGGCCTTGAAAAACGGTGCCTTGGATTATCTACCCAAAGCGCTGCTCAATCCTGACAGCCTGATACGGGTTATCCAGCACGCACTGGAAAAACAGCGCCTTATTATCGAATTATCGCAAACCCAGGAGCAAATGGCGCGGTTAGCGCTCTACGACACGCTTACCGATCTGGGGAATAGGGGTTTGTTTTTTCGCGATCTGAGCAGGGCGATAGCCATAGCTGAACGCGAGCATTCCCACTTTCATGTTCTGATGATGGATATGGATAAATTCAAATCCGCCAACGATATGTATGGCCATGAAGCCGGCGACCGGATATTGCAGGTCACGGCTCAGCGACTTCGAACGGCCGGCCGTGCGGCCGATCTGTTTTATCGGCTGGGGGGCGACGAATTCACGGCGCTATTGAACGTTGCCGATCCCGTCGATATCCTGCACATCGCAAACCGTCTGACCGCCTTGATCGCGCAACCGTATCATTGGCACGATGCGACGATATATTTGGGCATGAGTATCGGAATAGCCCGATATCCGGAACAGGGGGAAACGCCGGAATCCTTGCTTCGCGCCGCTGATCGCGCCATGTACCATGCCAAGCGCAACGGCATGGAAATCGCTTTCGCAAGCCCGGAAACCTTGGCGGACGAAACCCGTATCTGATAGCCGAAAGCAGTCCAGCCTCAAGATTCGATTGCGGACGAAACGCGTTCCCTGTTCTCGAGATAGCCTTTGATTTCCGCCAGGAATCCGACTGCATCGCGGCCGTCGATCAGGCGATGGTCATACGATAGCGCAAGATACATCATGGGACGGATCACTACCGCCCCGTTTTCGGCGACCGGCCGGTCCTGTATGGCGTGCATGCCAAGAATCGCCGATTGCGGCGGATTGATGATCGGAGTCGACAGCAGCGAGCCGAAAACTCCGCCGTTGCTGATCGTAAACGTTCCGCCGCTGATTTCTTCCAGCCGCAGGTCCATCGCCTCGGCGCGCTGCGCATAATCGGCAATCGCGCGTTCTATCCCGGGGAAGTCCAGCCGTTCGGCAGCGCGCACGATCGGCACCACCAATCCGTGGCTGGTGGAAATGGCGACGCCGATGTCGCACCGGTCGTTGAATACGATATCGGGACCGTCGATCATGGCGTTGATAACGGGAATTTTCTGTAGCGCCGCCACCGCCGCCTTGACAAAAAAAGCCATGAACCCAAGCTTGACGTGATGCGCGCGCATGAATTCCGCCTGCTCGCGCGCCCGCACATCTTTTACCGCCTGCATGTTCACTTCGTTGAACGTTGTCAGGATTGCCGCCGAATGTTGCGCAGACACCAGCCGCTCGGCTATGCGCAGGCGCAGCCTGCTCATGGGCTGTCGATGCGTGCCGGACGCATCGGCGACACCGGCACCGTATTCCCCGTTCGCAATGATTGTCCGGGTTTCGCTTCGAGACTCGGCAGAAGCCGCAGACATATCGACCGGTTCGTGGGCGGAGACGGCAGAAGGTCCGGCTACAGCCGGCTTGTCCGGCACGGCGACCGGCTTTACCGGCCCGGCAACGGCCGGTACGACTGCCTGCGCAGGCTCCGGCTCGCCGTTATCGATATGCGCAATCACTTCCCCCGCCGTTACGACCGTATTGTTGTCGCGAAACAGCGCCACCAGCACGCCGCTGGCCGGAGCGGCAATTTCAAGGATCACCTTGTCGGTTTCCAGATCGATCAGCGTCTCGTCGCGCACCACCGCGTCGCCCGGCTGCTTGTGCCATTCCAGTAACGTACCTTCGGTAATCGAATCCGATAATTCGGGTGTCTTGACCTCTATGATCACGATAACGCCTCGTCGATCAATGCCTGGCGCTGCGCCTGGTATACTTCCGGATACCCGACTGCCGGCGACGCGGAAAAGGGCCGTCCGGCATAGCGCAGGATTTGCCCTGCCGGCATGCTCAGGCGCAAATGATATTCGAGCGCAAACCATGCGCCCTGGTTACGCGGCTCCTCCTGCGCCCAGACCAGTTCCTGCGCTGAGGGATAACGCGACAATTCTTCCATCAGTTCCTTGTCCGGAAACGGATACAGCTGCTCCAGCCGCAGCAATGCGACATGGTCGATACCGCGCTGTTCGCGCGCATCCAGCAGATCGTAATAAACTTTACCGCTACACAGCACGACGCGTTTAACCCGTGCGGCATCCAGCACTCTGGTTTCACCCAGCACGACCTGGAATTCGCCGTGAGTCAGGGTAGACAGGCTGACGCCGGCCTGTCTGGCGCGCAACAGGCTTTTCGGCGTCATCACGACCAGCGGCTTGCGATAGGGCCGTATCATCTGTCGCCGCAACAAATGAAACATCTGCGCGGCATTGGTAGGCTGGCAGACCTGCATGTTGTCGTTCGCGCACAACTGTAAAAACCGTTCCAGCCGCGCCGAGGAATGTTCGGGGCCCTGCCCTTCCTGGCCGTGCGGCAGAAACAGGGTCAGTCCGCACAAGCGGCCCCACTTCGCTTCGCCGCTGGCGATGAACTGGTCGATCACAACTTGAGCGCCGTTGGCGAAATCGCCGAATTGCGCTTCCCAGATCACCAGTTCGTCCGGTTCGGCGGTGGCGTAACCGTATTCGAACGCCAGCACTGCCAGTTCCGACAATAAGGAATCGATCACCAGGAAGTGCGGCTGATTCGGATAAATATGCTGCAGCGGCATATATTCGCCCGCATCCCAGCGCTCGCGAAACTGGTCGTGCAAAACGGCGTGACGATGAAAAAAGGTGCCGCGACCGCTATCCTGCCCCGAAATTCTCACCGGATAGCCGTCGCGCAACAAGGTGGCGTAGGCAAGGTTCTCCGCCATGCCCCAGTCAACCGGTATCTCGCCGCGCAGCATCGAATGCCTGTCGGCCATGATTTTTTCGACTCGCGGATGCAAGACGAATTTCTCCGGCACCTGCAGTATTTTCTCTCCCAGTTCGACCAGCAGATTAGCCGACACGCCGGTTTGCGCCGGATGCCGCCAGCCGGTATGGCGGTACGATTGCCAATGCGCCACGTAGCTGCGTTTATACAGCGATTGAGCGGGTGTCACGATACGCTGCTCGCGCTCCAGCCGATCGCGGTAGGCGGCGATCGCCGCTTGCGCTTCTGTCCGGTCGAAGTGACCGCAAGCCGCCAGTTTTTCGGCATATTGAGCGCGCACCCCGCTATGAGCATCGATTTTATGATACATCAAAGGTTGCGTGACAGCCGGTTCATCCTGCTCGTTGTGACCGTGCCGGCGGAAACACACCAGATCGATGATAATATTTTTGTGGAACGTCTGCCGGTAATCGAGCGCGATCTGGATCGCCCGCACCGCCGCTTCGGGATCGTCGCCGTTAACGTGCAGCACCGGCGCTTCGATCAGCTTGGCCACGTCGGTGCAGTACAGCGACGAACGGCTGTCGCGGGTATCGGAAGTGGTAAAACCGATCTGGTTGTTAATGACGATATGAATACTGCCGCCGGTGTCGTAACCGCGCGTCTCCGACATATTGAAACTTTCCATCACCACGCCCTGGCCGGCAAACGCAGCATCGCCATGAATAATGACGGGCATCACTTCGCTACCCGTCATATCGCCGCGCCGCTGCTGGCGGGCTCGGGCAGATCCCCGCACGACCGGATGGACGATTTCCAGATGCGATGGATTGAAAGCCAGCGCCAGATGCAAAGTGCCGGACGCAGTCTGGATATCGGTAGAAAAACCCTGATGATACTTGACGTCACCCGATAGCGCATCGCCGGTATCGGCCGGCAGGGCGCCGAAAATCTGCTGCAGGGGCTTGCCCAGAATATTGACCAGGACATTGATGCGGCCGCGATGCGCCATCCCTAGCACCATCTCCCGTACGTTTTGCGCCGCGGCCGCTTCAATCAGATGATGCAGCATCGGAATCAGCGTCTCCGCCCCTTCCAGCGAAAACCGTTTTTGCCCGACATAGCGCGTATGCAGGAATTTTTCCAGCGTTTCGGCGACAGTCAGGTCGAGCATGATCCCGCGCCGGGAAGCGGGACATTCCGCATCCAGCTCCCCTTCCAGCCGCTGCTGCAGCCAGCGCTTCCGCACATAATCGGAAATATACATATATTCGGCGCTCAGCGTGCCGCAATACGCACGGCGCACGATTTGCAATATCTGTTCCAGTGTCGCCTGCCCGGGGGCACATAACGACCCGGTTTCGAACCGGGTCTGCATATCGGCTTCATTCAAGCCGTAGTAGCCGGGGTCGAGTTCCGGCACCTCGACATGAGCGAAGCGATGCAACGGATCGAGGTCTGCGTGGCGCACGCCCAGAAAACGGTAGGCGTTGATCAGCTGCAATACGGCGATTTGGCGGCGATCGGTCGAAACGGCAGAGGATATCAACTCGGCCGGCTGACCGGACAAGGCGGTGAAATAGCCCTTCCAGTCTTCCCCGACAGCGTCCGGGTCGTTTAAAAAACGCTGAAAAAGCGCCTCCAGCCAGTCGCTCTCGCCCTGTTTCGAAGGCGCTGCAATAGCGCCAAGGGCTGAATTATGGCGCACCAACTTGACACCGCTCGTGCATGGGGACGTAATCCCGCCGGGCTGAGCCGGTATAATGCTGGCGCGGCCGGCCAATGCGGTGACTGTTGTCCGACAGCATTTCGTTCCATTGCGCCACCCAGCCCACCGTCCGCGCCAAAGCAAAGATAGCGGTGAACATCGAGGGCGGTATGCCTAAAGCACGGAATACGATACCCGAATAAAAATCCACATTGGGATAGAGTTTGCGCTGAATGAAGTAGTCATCCTGCGCAGCCACCTTTTCCAGCGTCAGGGCGATTTTGAACAGCGGATCTTCGGTCAGATTCAGTTCATTGAGCAATTCATGGCAGGTCTGGCGCATTACCGCGGCACGAGGATCGGTATTTTTATAAATGCGATGTCCGAAACCCATCAGGCGGAAGGAATTGCTTTTGTCTTTGGCGCGTTCGATGTATTCCGGAATCCGGGAAATATCGCCGATATCTTCGAGCATTTTCAGTACCGCTTCGTTCGCGCCTCCATGCAGCGGTCCCCATAAGGAAGCCATTCCCGCAGCGATGCAGGCGAACGGGTTGGCTCCTGACGAACCGGCGAGCCGGACGGTCGAAGTCGAGGCGTTCTGCTCGTGATCGGCATGCAGAATGAAGATCATGTCCAAAGCGCGGGCGGCGATAGGATTGACCTCGTACGGTTCGCTGGGGGTGGAAAACATCATGTACAGAAAATTCTCGGCATAATTCAAATGATTTTGCGGATAAGCGAACGGTTCTCCCCGATTGTATTTATACGACATGGCGGCGATCGTCGGTACTTTCGCTATCAGGCGAAATGCAGAAATCTGCCGGTTGCGGGCGTCGAATACATCGATCGAATCGTGATAGAACGCCGATAGCGCTCCGATCACGCCCACCATAACCGCCATCGGGTGCGCATCGCGCCGGAAACCGCGAAAGATGGTATTGATCTGGTCATGCAGCATGGTATGCCGCCGCACCCCTTCTTCGAATCCGTCTTTCTGCTTCGGATCCGGCAATTCTCCGTACAGGAGCAGATACGTCACTTCCATGAAATCGGAATGTTGCGCCAGCTGCTCTATCGGATAACCCCGATAATATAACAGGCCGGCTTCGCCATCGATAAACGAAATGCTGGAATTGCAGCTCGCCGTAGACATGAAGCCCGGATCGTAGGTCAAATAGCCGTGTTTGCTCAGCTCCCGTATATCGATCACATGAGGTCCCAGATTTCCCTTCAGCACAGGCAACTCGATCGGCGGCTGTCCATTGTCAAAACTCAATGTTACTTTGGTGGGCGCTGTCATACTCGGTTCCTTATCGTTAATTGCATTGCTTAATGCGGTTAATATGCCATCGTATTCCGGCCGGAAAGTTTGGGCCGGGACGCCGATCGGGCGGTTTTGTATGGCATCCCAAAGCTCCATATCGTCCAGCTCCAGTAATTCCGCAAAGGCATGCTGCTGCAAAGGGGGCAGAAAAGGATATCCGGTATCCAGGAATGCCAGCAGCAGGGTGTCGAGCTCGAGCATGCCCCGCCGGCATCGCCAGCGCAACCGGTTGTCAGCGGATATCATCATTCGTTCCTCCGTCAGGCATTATGCTTCCAGTGCTTTCCCGATAACGGGATTATCCGGTCTCGGGCGATTCGCAATCTCGCTCATGTCAGAGCTTTAACATGCGGATTTTCATTTTACTGATGGCGGCCGCAGGATTCAGCCCTTTTGGGCAGACGGCTGCGCAGTTCATGATTCCATGACAGCGGTACAACCGATACGCATCCTGAAAATCCGCCAGGCGGGCTGCCTCCGCTTCGTCGCGGGTATCGGCGATGAACCGGTATGCCGTCAGCAACCCTGCCGGTCCGACAAATTTGTCGGGATTCCACCAGAACGACGGGCACGCGCTGGAACAGCAGCCGCACTGTATGCATTCGTCGGCATTATCGAGTTCTGCGCGCTGCGCGGGCGTTTGCAGGCGTTCCTGCGCAGCGGGCCGATCATTGGCCAGCCATGGCCGGACCGAACGATATTGCCGGTTCAGCGGCGTCATGTCGACGACGAGATCGCGTATCACCGGCAAGCCGGGCAACGGCCGGACGTTGACGGGCTGCGTCAGTTTCGCCAGCGGCGTAATGCACGCCAGCCCGTTGCTGCCGTTAATGTTCATCCCGTCCGACCCGCATACGCCTTCCCTGCACGACCGCCGCAGCGTCAGCGTCGCATCGAGGTTCGCCTTGATATACAGCAGCGCATCCAGCAGCATCGGCCCGGTTTCCGTTTCGTCAAAATCGTAATCCTGACTGTAAGGCCGATCGGCTATTTCCGGATTGTAACGGTAAATATTAATTCTCATGAGCGCATTTTCTCATTCATAAGCGGCTTTGTGTATTCCATTTGAACATATCCGGGCTAACGAGACTTGATAATCCTTGCAGGAAATAGGGCGACACCGGTTAAAGAGGTATTTCCCCGCCCGGCGTCGCGCGCACCGGTTAAAATGTGTCCTGCAATTTTAGCCAGCGCGCGCGGCTTTCCTGTAAAATCATCGTTTTCATCGACTATTTTTTCCTGACCATGAGTTTATCCGCCCTCACCGCCTTATCGCCTCTGGATGGCCGATATGCAGCCAAAGTCGAACCTTTGCGTGCCTATTTCAGCGAATTCGGCTTGATCCGCCATCGCGTAACGATAGAAATCGAATGGCTGAAAGCACTCGCTGTCGAGCCTTCGATAAGTGAAATACCGGCTTTTTCCGCCACCACGATTACCGAACTCGACCATCTCATCGAACATTTCTCTACCGCCGAAGCGGATTGCATCAAAGCGATCGAGAACATCACCAACCACGACGTAAAAGCCGTTGAATATTTTTTACGCGAGCATTTTGCCAGCAATCCGGAAATCGCCAGGGCAGGCGAATTCATCCATTTCGCCTGCACATCCGAAGACATCAACAATCTTTCGCACGCCTTGATGCTGAAAGCTGCGCGCGACACGGTCATCCTGCCGTCGCTGGAGGCGCTCGAAACCAGACTGACCGAACTCGCTCGCGAACACGCCGCGTTGCCGATGCTGTCCCGTACGCATGGACAGCCCGCCACGCCGACCACGCTTGGCAAGGAAATGGCCAATATGGTCTACCGCCTGCGACGGCAGATCCGGCAAATTGCCGAGGTGCCTGTCCTCGGAAAAATCAACGGGGCGGTGGGCAATTATAACGCGCATTTGTCCGCATATCCCGAAATCGACTGGGAAGGATTCGCCGAACGCTTTGTACGTAACCTCGGGCTGAGTTTCAATCCGTATACCACCCAGATCGAACCGCATGATTATATGGCTGAATTATTCAATGCCATCAGCCGTGCAAACACTATTTTAATCGATCTTAACCGCGATATCTGGGGCTATATTTCCATCGGATATTTTACGCAAAAAATTAAAGCGGGCGAAATCGGCTCCTCGACCATGCCGCACAAAGTCAATCCCATCGATTTCGAAAATGCCGAAGGCAATCTGGGCCTGTCCAACGCCTTGTTGAACCATCTTGCCGAAAAGCTGCCTGTTTCGCGCTGGCAACGCGATTTGACCGATTCGACCGTCTTGCGCAATATGGGCGTTGCGCTGGGCTATGGCCTGCTCGCCTATCATTCCTGTCTGCGCGGCCTCGACAAGCTGCAAGCCAACCCGGCGCGGCTCGCCGAAGACCTGGACAATAACTGGGAGATACTGGCAGAACCGATCCAGACGGTCATGCGCCGCTATAAAGTAGCCAACGCCTACGAACAGCTGAAAGAACTGACCCGGGGCAAATCCGGAATCAACCGCGACAGCCTGCATCAGTTTGTCGGCAGCCTTTCCATCCCCGACGCAGACAAGCAGCGCCTGCTCGCGCTCACTCCCGCCAGTTATCTGGGCAAAGCCGCTGAACTGGCGCAGCGTATCGGAACCAAGACGAGGACATCATGAAAATACCCGAACTTCTGGCTCCGGCCGGCACCCTCGAAAAAATGCGCTACGCTTACCGCTTCGGCGCCGACGCAGTCTATGCAGGCCAGCCGCGTTATTCGTTGCGCGCACGCAATAACGAATTCCAGCTGGAGCAACTGGAAACCGGCATCCGCGAAGCGCATGCCCTGAACAAGAAATTTTTCGTCGCCAGCAATCTGATGCCGCATAACGCCAAGGTCAAGACCTACATGGCCGACATGGCGCCGATCATCGCCATGCAGCCCGACGCCCTCATCATGGCCGACCCGGGACTGATCATGATGGTGCGGGAAAAATGGCCGGAAATGCCGGTACATTTATCGGTGCAGGCCAACACCGTGAATTATGCGACGGTCAGATTCTGGCAAAGTCTTGGGCTGCGCCGCATTATCCTGTCGCGCGAACTGTCGTTCGACGAAATCGAAGAAATCAAGCAGCAATGTCCGGAAATGGAACTGGAAGTCTTTGTCCACGGCGCATTGTGCATCGCGTATTCCGGCCGCTGCCTGCTGTCGGGGTATTTCAACCACCGCGACCCGAACCAGGGCACCTGCACGAATTCGTGCCGCTGGGATTACAAAGTACACGACACCAGCGAAGACGCGACCGGCGACGTGGAGAAAATAGAATTTGATTTCCGTGCCGCGATGGAGACCACGGAATTTTCCGATTGCGGCAGTCAGCAGCGCCATCCGCTGGCGAACAAGGTCTACCTGATCGAAGAAAAAGAACGGCCGGGCGAAATGATGCCTATCATGGAAGACGATCACGGCACTTACATCATGAATTCCAAAGACCTGCGCGCCATCGAACATATCGGGCGACTGGTGGAAATAGGCGTCGATTCGCTCAAAATAGAAGGCCGAACCAAATCCACCTACTACGTCGCCCGCACCGCCCAGACCTACCGCAAAGCGATCGACGACGCGGTAGCCGGCCGGCCGTTCGATCCCGCGCTGTTATCCGATCTGGAAAGCCTCGCCAACCGCGGTTACACGGACGGTTTTTACGAACGCCATCATACTCAGGAATACCAGAATTACATGCGCGGCCATTCGGAAAGCAACCGCAGCCAGTACGTCGGCGATGTAATCGGCTACGACAGCATAAGCGGATTTGCGGAAATAGAAGTAAAAAACAAATTCCTCGTCGGCGACAGGCTGGAAATCATACACCCTGCCGGCAACCATACCATTGCGCTGACGCAGATGCTGGATCATCGCGGCGAACCGATAGCCGAAGCGCCGGGCAGCGGCCACAGGGTAAAAATCCCTCTGCGCGCCAACCTCGAACAAGCGATGGTCACGCGTTTTCTGAATGCCTGACCGGAGCAGCCGTCGCTAAGCGGAAAACCCGGCGTCCGCCTGCTGTGCGGCGAGCAGGGTATTTTCCAGCAGCATGGCCACGGTCATCGGCCCGACACCGCCCGGCACCGGCGTGATCCATGCCGCACGCTCGCAGGCTGCGGCGAATTCCACATCGCCGAGCAACGTCCCGTCTTCCATGCGGTTGATCCCTACATCGACAACCGTCGCACCGGCTTTGATCCACGCACCCTTGACCAACTCGGGCTTGCCTACCGCGACCACCAGGATATCGGCCTGAGCGACGAATTCATGTAGATTCCGGGTAAAACGATGGCAGGTCGTCACGGTGCAGCCCGCCAGCAGCAACTCCAGTCCCATCGGCCGCCCTACGTGATTGGACGAACCGACGACGACCGCGTGCATGCCGGTCAAGTCGGCATGCGCCAGCGACAGCAGACGCATGACGCCGTACGGCGTACAGGAACGCAAAACAGGCATCCGCACCGCCAGGCGACCGATGTTATAAGGATGAAACCCGTCCACATCCTTGCGCGGATCGATACGCTCGATCACCTGCGTAGAATCGATCTGCGACGGTAAAGGCATCTGCACCAGAATGCCGTGCACGGCAGCATCTTCATTCAATTGATCGATCAATGCCAGCAATTCCGGTTGCGTAGTCGAGGCAGGCATATCGTACAGATCCGAACGGATTCCCGCTTTGGCGCAGGCATTGCGTTTATTGCGCACATAAATCCCCGACGCCGCATCGCTGCCCACCAGTACGACGGCCAGACCCGGTTGGCTCAAACCGGCATCGACGCGTGCCTGGACGCGCGTTTGCAAATCGGCGACTATTTGCTCGGACAGGGTTTTTCCGTCTAGACACAGTGCTGGCATAATTACGGTACAAGATATGAATCAAAGACGCTATCATCTCATTTATCCCTACCAACATTCAAGACAAGATATCGATTGCCTCACGCAACGCTTGACTGGACCGGTCGGCAAGCGTATAGTTCTGGGCTTTCGGGGCGTAGCGTAGTCTGGTAGCGCGCCTGGTTTGGGACCAGGATGTCGGGAGTTCGAATCTCTCCGCCCCGACCAAGATTTTATCGGGTCGACATAGCTTCTTCTCTGTAAGGCAGTCATGGTGCCGGTGTACGAGCTGCCCGTAGCTCAACCGGATAGAGCACCAGCCTTCTAAGCTGGGGGTTACAGGTTCGATTCCTGTCGGGCAGGCCAAAAGTTTACAAGACGCAACAGTCTTCGGCGGTGGATGTAGCTCAGTTGGTAGAGTCCCGGATTGTGATTCCGGTTGTCGTGGGTTCGAGCCCCATCATTCACCCCAATAATCTCGAATAAGCTCCCAAGATAAGCTCTCAATAACAGGCAGCCGACAAGAGCTTTCCGGTATCACTTTCACTCAAACACAGCCTCGGTCTATGATCCAGCCGGTCAGGCACCGGGCCGGGTCCGCAAACATTCAGTCCTGCTCCGGCAGGCAGGCGTCCAGCAACTTCGCCAGTTCGCCGGTCTTGGCTTTGCGCGAACAGCGGGCGACGTACTCCGGCGACGCGCTGTTTCCCCTGCCCTGTTCCACTGCCGTCAAAAAATCCAGCAATTTCTCCTGAATGGCTCGCGCATCATCCAGCGGTGCAATCGTATGGATGCCCGCTTCCTGCAATACTTTGGCGGTATCCCCGAGCGGGTCTGTCAAAGCCAGGACAGGCCTGCCTGCGCGCAGGTATTCGTATAGTTTTGCAGGTATCTGGTGATTGCAGTTGGAGGCTTGCAAGATCAGCAAGCCGTCGGTGGTCAGCATTTCGGTCAAGGCTTGCTGATACGGGATATACGGCGCCAATTCGACGATTTCGGCTACTCCGTATTCGGCAATCATTTGCCTTAACGCATCGTCGTTCTGGGTTGCTCTCAACACTATCCGGCAGGTCCGGGCAGAAATTTGGCGGGCTTGCATCAATGCGGCAATCGCCCTGAATAAATGCGCGGGATTGCGCTCTGACGAATACACGATGCCGCTATGCAGCAATACCACCGGCCCGTTTCGCACCGAGGCGGCGGCAGGCAGCCGTTTTTCGGCATCAGTGAAATTTTCTTCATCAAACCCGTTGGAAATACAGCTGAATTTGTGGTGCGGCATGGTCGGATAGCGTTCCCGGTATATCCGCAGGGCGCCCGGAGTGGTCATTACCGCATGCGTACAATACCGGATGGTATTGCGCTCTATCCATTCATGAACGCGGCGCTGAATACGCGTCATGGGGACATCCTCATCGGCCATGGGATCGCGGAAATCCGCCACCCAGGGAATCCCCGTCAACCGGTTCAAGGTCAGGCCGATCAAATGCGCAGTGGCGATCGGGTAGGTGGACCAGATAACGTCAGGCCGGTATTTGCGGATAAGACGCAACCCTGCGGGTACGGCTCCCAGCCACCAGGATGCCCAGCGGTCGGGTAGCGCCAGAAACAAGGGATACTTGCCCCGGACTGAGCAATGTCTCGCTGCATCCAGGGCGAAAGGACGATAGACGCTAACCGATGCGGGGATTTCAGCCGTTTGCACGTTATCGCTCATCGGGAAAGCACGCGGATGCGCGCCCAGAATGACCGGCTGCCAGCCCGATTCCGGCAGATACTGCGAAAACTTCAGGGTGCGCTGGATGCCGCTGCTGCCCAGTAAGGGCGGATAATGATAGGCGATCATCAACACCCGTTTTACCATGATTGCATCCAGTCGGCCGTCCAGTCCCTTACCTGATCACGCCAGGTCTGCCGCGAAAAAGTGTGGTTGGCTTCGGGCATACGGTATTGAGTTACCGTCTGCAGCCGGAGGCGTCGCTGCCATGCCAGCGATGACTGCACCGCATCTTCGAATTCGCGGGCGGTCAGGTCCTGC
This sequence comes from Burkholderiales bacterium, assembly GCA_035713285.1. GTDB lineage: Bacteria > Pseudomonadota > Gammaproteobacteria > Burkholderiales > Sulfuriferulaceae > Sulfuriferula. The sequence goes on along the minus strand of DASSZW010000176.1, from coordinate 6,810 downwards.
CCGCTCAGGATAAGCAATACCGGCCCGTCGAATTTTTCCAGCGCCCCAAGCATCCTGTCCGGCAAAGAAAGCGGAGCGGCCGCATTCCGCGTTCCCATCAGTGTTTTCTTCTTCAATATCTGAACCAAAGTGCCGAAAATCCCTTTTAACGAAGCGAACAGATCAAGACGCCCTGACAGCAATTTGCGCCAGAACTCACCATTGCTCAGGCGTTTCCAGTAATAATGCTTGAGTTGCGCCTTGGCCAGGCCGGCGGTTGTTCTTACCCAGGGGTTCAACAACGCCAGACCGGCAACCCTTTTGTCATGCGGAGCATACATCATGGCGGCGGAGGCGGCATCGCACAGCCCCCACAGCACCAGTTCGCGCATGTGCGGCATATGCTTGAAAAAAGTATCCGTCGCAGCGCGAATGTCATGATTTATCCGCTCGAAATCGCGCTGTTCTCCCGTGCTGTCGCCCATGCCACGATAATCGAAACGCAACGACGGTATTCCGGATTGCGCCAGGCCGCGACTCAGCAATGTAAACTGGCGATGGCTGCCGGCCCGGTATTGCGGTCCGCCGACTATAAACAGTACTCCGCGCGATTGCGGCAGTGCAGGCTGTGTCAGGATGCCGACCAATGCTTCGCCTTCGCACGCAAATACCAGGGCTGCTTCTTCAAATTCCATGTATCAGCAATCCCGTCGTAGCGTCGATCAAATCCTGGCACACCGTAATTTCGGGACTTTGCCAGAACATTTCGCCCGTGATCCGGTGCGTAGTCACCTGAGCGCCGCGCTCTATCCATGTAGCCATCACTTTTGTGCCGGCGGGAGAAACCGGCTTGTCCGATTGTCCCACTTCAAACCAGTGACACATTCCGCCCGCCCCGGCCAGCCCGCTCAGATTGATATCGTCCACCGAAGCGGCCAATTCGGGGGCAATACGGTACCCTGCCACTTCCAGACAATTGCCCGCGACCAGTTCTTGCCGCAGATCCTTCACACTGGTTTGCGCTACGCTGCCCGACAGCATTTCGCCGGCCAGACGCAAACGCAGGAACTGGGTCAAATATTGCTGGCCTGCCGGTACGGGTTGCCACAAAATAAAATGCTGGAACGTTTCGCCGCTGGTTCGGGCATAATCCATCATCAGCGGCACCCCTAAACGCAAGCCCCACAGACTGACGGGCGCCGAAACCGTCTTTTTCAGCCAGTCGACTGCCGCGGCCAGATCCTTCAGCCAGACCTGCCATCGCGCGTCAGCGAAATCCCCGTCGCTGTCCCCACAGCCGAACAAATCGATCAGCAGTACCGCATACCCGCATCGCGCCAGATCAAGCGCCTGCAAGGAAACGGTACGGCGGGACCGGTTCATTTCTTCCGCAAAGGGAGGCACATACAGCACGCTGCCGCGACAGCTCCCGACCGGCGGATAATACAGGCAGAATCTCCGACCGGGGGTGGCGTCCAGAAAAAACGGCTGTGGCGTCAGGTGCAGGGATCCGTTCGTCATCCTGTCTTATTATCAACAAATTCGGTCAGACTGCCTAAGGTAGCGAACACATCGGCGTTGATTTCATCGTCGTCCACAGTAAAACCGAAATACTCCTCCATTGCCGCGATCAAATGTATCACCGCCATGGAGTCGAATTCGGGGATGTTACCCAACAATGCGGTATCCAATTGTAAAGACTGGGCTCTTGCCCCCAATTGCAACACTTCGCCCAAAATATTTCTTACAGCATCGACTGTAGCCATACCGTCCCAACCATTACTTAATAAATGCAAGCCCGATTTTATCTGACATCATTGTTTTTATCTATCGAAATTCTTGCCGGACAGCGACGTATTCCTTCTCATTCCTCGTGACGGCAATCCAGCAACAAGTCAGAGATGGCCGTCTGGCGGGTTTCAGGCCATTCATGCCTGTGCCGCCGCATTTATTTAGTAATTTCTATAGTAAAATAATCCCATCGTTTGAATACCAACAAAAAAACCATGACAACATTAATCCATGAATTAATCCTCAATACCGCGCAGCGCTTTCCCGATCGTGAGGCTTTGGTATATCAGCAGACCAGGCTGGATTACAGGCATCTGGCTCAAGCCACGTTAAATGTTGCAAGGCTGTACCTGAATCTCGGCCTCAAAAAATCGGAACGCATTGCGGTCTATCTGGAAAAACGAATCGAATCTGTCACCGCATTGTTCGGTGCTTCGGCGGCAGGCGGAGTATTTGTACCCGTCAACCCCATACTCAAACCCCACCAGGTAGAACACATACTGACCGATTGCAATGTACGCATCCTGGTTACTTCCATCGATCGCCTGGCCGCGCTGGCTGATACGCTGCCCAATTGTCCGGATCTGCATACTGTCGTAGCAATCGGTCAAACCGGTAGCTTGCCCGTCCTGCCGGACATCGCGGTCGTTCCCTGGCCGGAGCACGCGATCGAATCGGCGTATATGCCTCATCGCGCGATCGGACACGATATGGCGGCCATTCTGTACACGTCCGGCAGCACCGGCAGGCCGAAAGGCGTCGTGCTGTCTCATTCGAATATGGTGACCGGCGCGCGCAGCGTAGCCAATTACCTCGACAACAGTCCCGACGACCGTATCCTCGCAGTGTTACCCCTCAGTTTCGACTATGGTTTAAGCCAGCTGACGACGGCATTTTCGTCCGGCGCATGCGCGGTACTCCTGAACCATTTACTGCCCCGCGACATCATTAAAACCCTGGGCAAGGAAAACATTACCGGCCTGGCTGCAGTGCCTCCCTTATGGAATCAGCTGGCACAACTGGATTGGCCGGCAGATGCCGCCCCAAGACTGCGCTATTTCACCAATTCGGGCGGCGCCATGCCGAAAACCACTCTGGCCGCATTGCGCGCGCGGCTCCCCCAGGCCAGTCCTTTTCTCATGTACGGTTTGACGGAAGCCTTCCGTTCTACCTATCTGCCGCCGGAAGAAATCGACCGGCGACCGGACTCGATGGGCAAAGCCATTCCCGACGCGGAAATACTGGTGGTACGCGAAGACGGTTCGATCTGCGCCCCGGGCGAGCCGGGCGAACTGGTCCACCGGGGTGCGCTGGTGTCGCTGGGCTACTGGAACGACAGAGAAAAAACCGCCGAACGTTTCAGACCGGCGCCGCAATTAATCCAGGGACTTCCCTTGCCTGAAACGGCGGTATGGTCTGGCGATACGGTAAAAACCGATGACGAAGGTTTTTTGTATTTCATCGGGCGTCGCGATGAAATGATCAAGACTTCCGGCTATCGGGTAAGCCCCACGGAAGTGGAAGAAGTGATATACGCGACCCAACTGGTCAGCGAAGTTGCTGCCGTAGGCATACCGCACCCTGAATTAGGACAATGCATTATGGTCGTGGTCAGCCTGCACCCGGGCAAATTGCTCGACGCCGCGGAATTGCTGATGGAATGCAAACGCCGTTTGCCGACCTATATGGTGCCTGCCCATATCCGTATTCATGAAACGACGCTGCCGCGCAATCCCAACGGGAAAATCGACCGGAAAACTCTCGCTACGATTCATGCACAGGAATTTTCATTGTCGAATCCTGCTTAACAGTGCAATTATCAAGGAGTCACACCGGCCTGCCGCATCAGTTGAACCATATATCGTCCAGGAATGGCATAGGCGATGCCGGAAGGCTGGGACAACACATTTTCTTTTGTCGTTTTCACAAACACCAGGTTCACGATTCCGACCACATCGCCCGTACCGGGATAATATAAGGGGCTGCCGCTGTTTCCGGGATAAGCGGTGCCGTCCAACTGGAATACCGAGAAAGGCGTCAATAATTTTTTAATCGCTTTTGAATTCAAATCGCTGGCGTGAGCCGCCGGGATCACAATAGGCGTAATGCTGGACAAAGTGGCGCGGTTCGTGGCGGGATACAGCCCCAGGACAATACCGATCGGGAAGCCGGTAAACGCTAACGAATCCCCCTCCCGCACCGCATCGGAATTACCGAAATGCAATGCCGGCAGCGTGCCGCCCGACATTTTCAACAAGGCCAGATCGTGTTCATGATCGATCTTCACCACTTCCACCGTTCTGGGTTTGGCCTGCTCTCCCTTGCCTACGAATACGGTCAGGCTTTCTTTACTCTCGGGGTCCAGCACGACTGATATCACATGCTCGTTAGTGATGACGTAGGAACCGTCGCCCACCACAAAACCCGTTCCAATGAATTTGGTTTCCGGAAAAGGGTCCGTTCTTTCCGTACCAACAGCGACAATGGATTGTTTCACTCGCTGAACGGTATCGGGAAAGCTGGCTGCAGCAGCCTTATGCTGCCAGAGGAAAGCGGCCAGCAATAAAACCATACCCCCAATAGACGCATTTAAACCACGTACAGGATTTCTCATTTTTTATCCATTCCGATGTCAATAAATTAAGTCAATTAAATTAAGTTAAATCAAGTCGGGACTAAATATGCCGGCTGTCCGCATTTCAAGATAATACGATCAGGCCGGCGTTTCCTGCAGTGTTTTCCCAGAAAACCGGCGCCAGCGCGCCCGCATTCTTTTAATCACTGTCCAACCCAGATATGCGGTACCGTAGGCCAAACCTTTTACCGTACGCAGATTGTATGCCACCATTCCCCATCTTTCGCGCCGGTGGCTCATCCAGTCTTTTTTGTAACCGTCGTCTCCGGTGAGGTAATCCACCTCATGCACTTTGTCCACTTCAATCACGTATTCCATCAATTTTGAAGTCAATATCGAGCCCGCTGACAGTTTTGCATATTTTTCGTCATAAGCCAGTTTATATATGGCAGCAATTCCTTCGTGCACGATCCACACCTGAGCCGCCACCGGCTCTCCTTCAACGTATGCTACGCCCAGTCTGAGCCAGCCCTTTTCAGCGCAAAAACGGATCAGGCCCGGCATGAATCGCGGATGGGGTTCGGGTACTTTCCAGCTTGAATGGTAGACTTTTTCATATGCGGCAATCGCCCTGTCCAGTTCTTCAACGCGCGTACAAATTTCAATGCTGGTACTGCCGCCGGCGTCAAACTGCTTGGTTTTACGCTTTAGCGTGTTTTTTAATTGCGAAGGAAAGGTATCGTAATATTCCCGATAACTGCGGCCATCGACTTTCAGGTACCAGTTCCCGAAACAGAAGTATGTCTGCACTAGCATCCCCGACACTTGCAGGGCTTTTTTCATCCACGCGAACCACGGTTCGTCATGAGGCAAAGGGTGGATATCGACGATATCGAACCGGTGCGTATCCTTGGCCACGGCATCGGCGAGAGCCCGTAATGCGGCCTGCTCATCGTTCTTGCGCAAAACGGGTCGAAACAGAGAGGCGTAATAATTTGCCAGCGCTTCAATCCTGTGCAACGAATAGAGCGCAGAACCCCGAGTCGCATGGCGCATCGGCAAAACTCCCAGTATTCCTTTTGCATCGCTGACGACATAAATCCGCAACGAATCGCCTTCGTCCAAGCCATGCTGCGCCAGGTTTCGCAACCACGGCTGGCCAAAAAAAATGCTGGACCGTTCCTGCTCTTCAAAAAGTTCCGCACAGGCAGGCGGCAAATCTTCCAAACTGTCATATACCGTCACATTATAGTGCGAACCCATCTATTTCATTCCGTATTTGGTCATTAAATCGTATAGCGTGGGTCGCGTTACCCCTAACGCCTCGGCGGCTTTTGCAATATTACCATTGCTTCGCCCTATCGCCATGGTAATGGCTTTACGTTCGGCATCTTCGCGCACTTGCCGCAAATTGACAGGAATGGTTTCTTCCTGGCCCGCTTCGATGGACAGATCATCGACGCCGATATGATGCCCGTCCGCCATTATCACCGCGCGCTTGATCACGTTTTCCATTTCGCGCACATTGCCCGGCCAGGCATAGGTTTCAATCTTGCTCAACGCTTCCGGATGAAAGCCGCGCAAGCTGCGTCCCTGCTCGCGATTGAATTTTTCAAAAAATGCGTGCGCCAGCAATACCGCATCGCCGTCACGCATGCGTAAGGGAGGGATTTTTATAGTCAACTCGCTCAGTCGATAATACAAATCCTCGCGGAAACGCCCCTGTTTGATCAAATCCTGCAAATTCTGATGCGTCGCGCATACTACGCGCACATCGACCGCGATTTCGTTTCTGCCGCCCAATCGTTCGATGACCCGTTCCTGCAAAAAACGCAGCAGTTTGGCTTGCAGCGAAATCGGCAGATCGCCGATTTCATCCAGGAATAACGTGCCTTTGTGCGCATGTTCGATACGTCCCATCGTCTGTTTTGCGGCACCGGTAAATGCGCCTTTTTCAAAACCGAATAATTCGCTTTCAAGAAGGTTTTCAGGAATTGCCGCGCAGTTAATGGCAACCATGCGTTGAGCGGCGCGAGAACTGAAGGCGTGCAATGCCCGTGCGATCAATTCCTTGCCGGTGCCGCTCTCGCCCAGAACCAGGACGGTGGCGTCGGAAGTCGCGACGCGTTCGACGGTACGGCACAATTTCTGCATTTGCATATCGCCGGTCAGGATGCCCTGCATGGCTTCGTTCACGCCGGGCTGTTTCAATTGCCTGTTTTCCTGTTCCAGCTGGTGGACGTGCATCGCACGATCTACGATCAGTCGCAGCATTTCCGGATCAAACGGTTTTTGATAAAAATCGTAGGCGCCCATGCCGATCGCGCGGACTGCGTTTTCACGGTCCTGATTGCCCGTCACTACGATGATTTTTGCCGTGGGCGTCAGCTTCAATATCTGCTCCAGCGTGGCCAGCCCTTCCGAAGCGCCTTCCTGATCGGGCGGCAATCCCAGATCCAGCAGCA
>DASSZW010000175.1:0-5199 GCA_035713285.1 Burkholderiales bacterium | reverse complement strand
TTATAGAGGCCTAGGCTTTGAATCGCTAGTTCGAGTCCAGTCAGGCCCAGTTTCAGAAAGCCCGCAGGCATATTAGCTTTGCGGAACAGGTCCGCGGTGACCCGGTTAACGCTTTTGTCGGTAGCCTGAGCGGACAGGATCACGGCTACGAGCAATTCGAACGTGCTGTGGAATTGAAGCTCGGTAGTTGGAGCGGGATTGGCCGCCGCGAAACGGATGAAAATCTCGCGGCGCTGTTGAGCATTCAAATCAGAAATGGCGGAAATAGCCTACATCCGGACTTTCCGGACGCGGATTTTTTTCGGCTTCCTTGGCAAGATTATGCAGGAATTCATGATGTTCTTCATCGAGCTTGTGCATGGCGTCGTCGTCCATTTTGCCGAACAGGGTGCCTTTGATGAAGCCGCCCAGATCGATCAGTGTCGTAGTCCAGGCGCCTTGATGCAAATGGAAATCGACATGTGAATGCTGGCCGTAGGGATAGTTTTCGAATTCGCGTCCTTTAGTGGCTTTCAGGTCCGGATCGTTCATGACGAAATTTTTCGCCCAGTCGTACCACCACTTGTAATATTTTTCCTGCAGGCTTTGATTCAGATTGTAACGATCGTAAAAACCGAATACGCTTACGCGGTTGGTATTGCCGCTGAAAGGGAAATGTCCTGACATGCCTGCTTCCTTTATTATCTGAGTGGAAAATGATATTTTAACCTGTTTTTTTGTATTTGGTATATGTTGGCGAGGGACTGACCATGATAGAGAAGAATTCGCCGCTTGCGATAGCAACCCTGGCCGGCGGTTGTTTCTGGTGCCTGGAGGCAGTGTACGAATCGGTGCAAGGGGTGGACTCGGTGATATCGGGTTACATGGGCGGTTCCATGCCGAATCCCGACTACGCTTCGGTATGTACGGGGCAGACCGGGCACGCAGAAGTCGTCGAGTTGCATTTCGATCCTGCCGTGATCGATTATGCGCAATTGCTGGAAATATTTTTCGCCATACACGATCCCACCACGCTCAATTGGCAGGGCAATGATCGCGGATCGCAGTATCGCTCGGCTATTTTTTATCACAACGCGGAACAGAAGGCTGTCGCCATGAAAGTGATCGCTCGCGTGCAGGCGTCGCTGGATAGCGATGTCGTGACCGAAGTCGTACCGGCTGCCACGTTTTACCCCGCCGAAGCGGAGCATCAGCATTATTTCAGGCTGCATCCGGACCAGGCTTATTGTTTCCATGTTATCAAGCCCAAGGTTTTAAAATTCCGGCAATATTTCCCGCATTGGGAACGCAAGCACTAAAAAGACGAATTTCTGACGGGAATATTTATTATATTTTCCTGCATTGTGTATAATTTTCGGTTCGATTGGTGGATTGGGTAAAGTCATGAGCGCACAAACCTTGTACGATAAACTTTGGTATTCGCATCTGGTTCATACCGAGGACGACGGGGCCGCATTGCTGTATATCGACCGGCATCTGGTGCACGAAGTAACCAGCCCGCAGGCTTTCGAAGGCTTGCGGCTGGCAGGGCGCAAGCCGTGGCGCGTTTCGTCTACGGTGGCCGTGCCGGACCATAACGTGCCGACCACGCACCGCTCGGCGGGTATTATCGATCCCGTTTCGCGTCTGCAGGTCGAAACGCTGGATAAAAATTGCGCCGAATTCGGTATCGTCGAGTTCAAAATGAACGATGTGCGGCAGGGCATAGTGCATGTCATCGGACCTGAACAAGGCTATACGCTGCCAGGCATGACGGTAGTCTGCGGCGATTCGCATACCAGTACGCACGGCGCGTTCGGCGCCCTGGCATTCGGGATAGGCACGTCTGAAGTCGAGCATGTGCTGGCGACGCAATGCCTGGTTACCAGAAAGGCGAAATCGATGCGCGTGTCGGTCGAAGGCGAGCTCGGAGCGGGCGTCACGGCTAAAGATGTGGCGCTGGCGATTATCGGTGTCATCGGCACCGCCGGCGGCACGGGTTATGCCATCGAATTTGCCGGTTCGGCGATCCGGGACCTGTCGATGGAAGGCCGAATGACGCTCTGCAATATGGCTATCGAAGCGGGAGCCCGGTCAGGCCTGGTCGCGGTGGACGAAAAGACGCTGGAATACGTCCGCGGCCGCCCCGCTGCGCCAACGGGCGAGTTATGGGATCAGGCAGAAGCCTGGTGGCGCACGCTGGTTTCCGATGCGGATGCCGTGTTCGACTGTGAAGTGACGCTGGATGCGGCCGCCATCGCGCCGCAGGTGACCTGGGGCACTTCGCCCGAAATGGTGGCGGCGGTGACGGCGACTATTCCGGATCCTGAGCAGGCGGGAGATGCGGGCAAGCACAAGGATTGGCAGCGAGCGCTCGCTTACATGGGATTGACTGCGAATACTCCGCTTACCGATATTTCTGTCGATAAAGTATTCATCGGTTCCTGCACCAATTCGCGCATAGAGGATTTGCGCGCGGCGGCGGCCGTAATCAAAGGCAGAACCAAAGCCGCCAATGTCCGGCTGGCGATGGTCGTTCCAGGTTCGGGACTGGTCAAGCGCCAGGCGGAAGAGGAAGGTCTCGATAAATTATTTATAGCGGCCGGTTTCGAATGGCGCGATCCCGGCTGTTCGATGTGTCTGGCGATGAATGCGGACAAGCTGGAACCGGGAGAACGATGCGCCTCGACATCGAACCGTAATTTTGAAGGCCGGCAGGGGCAGGGCGGCCGTACGCACCTGGTCAGTCCGGCCATGGCGGCGGCTGCGGCGTTGGCCGGCCATTTTGTAGACGTTCGTGAGTATTGAGGGGGAATGAAATGCGTATCTTGATGTTGCTGGCGACGGCGCTGGTCATGGTAAACCTGTCCGGTTGTCATACCATGCAGGGTTTTGGCGAAGATTTACAGCAGGTAGGAAGTTCCATACAAAGGAAAGCGGATAAATAATGCGTGCATTTACCTTGCTGGAAGGGCTGGTCGCACCGCTTGATCGCGCCAATGTCGATACCGATGCGATTATCCCCAAGCAGTTTCTGAAATCCATACAGCGCAGCGGGTTCGGCCCCAACCTGTTCGACGAATGGCGATATCTGGATCACGGCGAGCCGGGTCAGGATTGCAGTGCGCGGCCGCTGAATCCTGAATTCGTGCTCAATCAGGCGCGCTATCGCGGTGCGCAGGTATTGCTGGCCCGGGAAAATTTCGGTTGCGGTTCCAGTCGCGAACATGCGCCGTGGGCGCTGGAGGATTTCGGCATCCGCGCGATTGTGGCGCCGAGTTTTGCAGATATCTTTTACAATAACTGTTTCAAAAACGGGCTGCTGCCTGTCGTGCTCGACGCAGCTACCGTCGACCGCCTGTTTGCCGATGTGCGGGCGCATGAGGGGTACCGGCTGAAAATCGATTTGTCGCGACAGATAGTGAGCACTCCCACTGGCGAGGAGTTTGTGTTTTCGGTCGATGCGCATCGCAAATATTGCCTGATGCAGGGGCTGGACGATATCGGCCTGACATTGCAGCATGTCGACCGTATCCAGGCATACGAAGCGCAACGGCAAAAAAGCGCACCGTGGCTGTTTAATTAACAAACGGGCGATGGATTGTACGACATAGCAGAACAATGATCCTGTCAGGACAATTATCCTATCATTTAGTGAACGAGCAGAAAGTGCAGGCATGAAAATAGCAGTGTTACCCGGCGACGGGATAGGTCCGGAAGTCATCGGGCAAGCAGTGAAAGTATTGCAGGCAGTATCCGGAAAGGGGCTGGAAATAGAGCTTCAGTACGCCGCAATCGGTGGCGCGGGCTACGACGAAGCGGGCGATCCGCTGCCGGCGGCGACTCTGGAGCTCGCCCGCGCCGCGGATGCGATACTGCTGGGCGCGGTCGGCGGGTATCAGTACGACGCTTTGCCGCGTCCCATGCGCCCGGAACAAGGGCTGCTGCGCATACGCAAGGAGCTGAATCTCTTTGCCAACCTGCGTCCCGCCCAACTGTATCCCGAGCTGGCTGATGCTTCCACCCTCAAAGCCGAGGTCGTATCCGGCCTGGACCTGATGATCGTGCGGGAATTGACCGGAGACCTGTATTTCGGCCAGCCGCGCGGGATACGCGTCAACGCCGATGGCGAGCGCGAAGGCTACAATACCATGCGCTATACCGAATCGGAAGTGCGGCGCGTGGCGCACATCGGTTTCCAGATTGCCATGAAACGCAACAAGAAACTGTGTTCGGTCGAAAAAGCCAATGTGCTTGAAACCAGCGAATTATGGCGCGAAATCGTGATCGAAACCGGCAGGCATTATCCGGAAGTCGAATTGTCGCATATGTACGTCGATAACGCTGCCATGCAACTCGTGCGCAATCCCAGGCAATTCGATGTCATTTTGACGGGCAATATCTTCGGTGATATTTTGTCGGACGAAGCTTCGATGCTGACGGGTTCGATAGGCATGCTGGGTTCGGCTTCGCTGGACCAGAACCGTAAAGGCATGTACGAACCCATTCACGGTTCGGCCCCCGATATCGCAGGCAAGGATGCGGCAAATCCGCTCGCGACCATCCTGTCCGCGGCCATGATGCTGCGTTATACCTTTGGTCATGATACGCTTGCGGACCGGATCGAAAATGCCGTGAGGAAGACCATTTCGTCAGGGCTGCGCACGGCGGATATCCATACGGCAGGTACGAAGCTGGTCGGATGCGCGGCCATGGGCGACGCTGTGGTTGCCGCGCTATAATCCGCCGGCATAGCTGGTTTGGACAATCCCTGAAGGTATCGCGAATTATTGGAAAAGCGCGCCCGGCAAATTCAGGCGTAAAGGTGAGCAAATGATGCGAGTAGGTCTGGTAGGCTGGCGCGGTATGGTCGGATCGGTATTGATGCAGCGAATGCGAGAAGAACACGATTTCGATCTGTTCGAGCCCGTATTTTTCAGCACGTCGCAAGTCGGCGGGTTGCCGCCGGCGATAGGGCGCGATATCGATGTGTTGAAAGACGCGCACGATATCGCTGCGCTTAAAACCATGGATGCGATTATTTCCACGCAGGGTGGCGATTATACGTCGGCCGTGTTCGGGGCGTTGCGCGCCGCAGGCTGGAAAGGCTACTGGATCGATGCGGCGTCCACCTTGCGGATGGAAACCGGCAGCGTAATCATTCTCGATCCCGTCAATCATTCCGTCATTAAAGAAGCCCTCGCTGCGGGCGTTAAGGAT
>DASSZW010000174.1:0-7495 GCA_035713285.1 Burkholderiales bacterium | reverse complement strand
GAAACGGCTGCCGGTTCCTATCCGGTCGAAGCGATAGCAGCCATGCACCGCGTGTGTATCGAAGCCGAAAAAGAACTGGAACAGGAACTGGAATTCAATACCAAACGCCTCGATACGGTAGTGGAACGGGTAGACGAATCGGTTGCGCTCGCGGCCATTTTCACGGCGACACATCTGGAAAACGTCCATGCCATCGCCGCCCTGACCCAGTCGGGCTCGACCTGTCTGTGGATGTCGCGCATCAGTACCGCAGTACCGATCTATGCGCTGACGCCGGAAGTGTCTACCCGGCGCAAGGTAACGTTGTACCGGGGCGTTTATCCCATCAATTTCAAACAGGATACCAAAAATCGCGACGAACTGCTGATTGCGGCAGAAGAAGAATTAAGACGTCGCGGCGCTGTTCGCGAAGGCGACCTGATCGTGCTCACCATCGGCGAGCCCATAGGTCAGGCAGGTGGAACCAACACCATGAAGATCGTCAAAGTCGGGGAATACAAATCCAGAATCAATTAACAGTTCATTTACTTTCAAGGAGTTAAACAATGGCACTCGTATCGTTACGTCAATTATTGGATCACGCAGCGGAAAACGGCTACGGCTTACCCGCTTTCAACGTCAACAACCTCGAACAGGTGCATGCCATCATGCAAGCTGCAGACGCTTGCGGCAGCCCGGTTATCATGCAGGCTTCCGCCGGCGCGCGCAAATATGCCGGCGCCAGCTTCCTGCGCCATCTGATCACCGCTGCGGTCGAAGCCTACCCGCACATCCCCGTCGTCATGCACCAGGACCACGGCGCCAGCATGCCGGTTTGCGTACGCTCGATCGCCGACGGTTTTTCGTCGGTCATGATGGACGGCTCGCTCAAGGAAGACGCCAAGACCCCTGCCAGCTATGAATATAACGTCGACATCACCCGTAAGGTGGTGGAAATCGCTCACGCAGTCGGCGTTTCCGTCGAAGGCGAACTGGGTTGCCTGGGCTCGCTTGAAACCGGTATGGCCGGCGAAGAAGACGGCAGCGGCGCTGAAGGCACGCTGGACCATTCGCAACTGTTGACCGACCCGGAAGAAGCCGCGGACTTCGTCAAGAAAACCGGCGTCGATGCGCTGGCCATCGCGATCGGCACTTCGCACGGCGCGTACAAATTCACCCGGCCGCCTACGGGAGAAATCCTGGCTATCGGCCGCATCAAGGAAATTCATGCCCGCATCCCTAACACTCATTTGGTGATGCATGGCTCTTCTTCGGTACCGCAGGAATGGCTCAAAATCATCAATGATTTCGGCGGCGACATGGGCGAAACCTATGGCGTTCCGGTAGAAGAAATCATCGAAGGCATCAAGCACGGCGTCCGCAAAGTCAATATCGATACCGATCTGCGTATGGCTTCCACCGGCGCAGTGCGCAAATTCCTGGCCGAAAACAAATCCGAATTCGACCCGCGCAAATTCCTGCTCGCTTCCACCAAAGCCATGCAAGAAATCTGCCGCTTGCGTTATGAAGCGTTCGGTTCCGCCGGACAAGCCAGCAAGATCAAGCCGGTCGATCTGGAAAAAATGGCAGCGAAATACGCCAAAGGCGAATTGAACGCAGTGGTTAAATAAAGTTTAATCTGCTAATTCGCTACAGCAATCCCCATGGGTCGTCATGACGCATGGGGATTTTTTTTGTCCATAAAAGTCCGAGACTCGCTTTTATGGTAGTATTCACATGTGTACACAATAATACATGAGGTTATTTATGGAAACCACAACACTGACCTTGCGCGTTTCGACGGAGATGAAGGAGCAGCTCGACAAACTGGCAGACGCCACCCATCGATCCAAGTCCTACCTCGCTGGCGAAGCCATTCGTCAATACCTGGACCTTGAGGCTTGGCAGATCGGTGAAATACAGCAGGCCCTCAAGGAAGCTGACGCAAATGAATTCGCGTCTAATGAGGAAATCGACGCCATCGTGAAAAAGTATGCAGATTAGATGGCTGCGCCGCGCCCTGGAGAATCTGGACGACGAGGCCGCTTACATCGCAACAGATAATCCACGTACGGCTGCAGAGTTCGTGCTGCACATGCGAGACAGCGCAGTTATGCTCGCTGATCATCCCAACATGGGACGCCCCGGCCGGATCGCGGGAACACGCGAATTAGTCGTAACACGTTTCTCATACATCCTGCCTTATCGCGTGCGCGGTGGTGCCGTGGAAGTTCTACGCGTCTTCCATACGGCCAGAAAATGGCCCAGGCGGATGAGTTGACTCCACTGTGCCCGTCAATATCCTCAACCCCCTCCGGCCTGAATGTACTGGGGTTCGCACCTGGGTAGATCCATCCACCTTGGTCGCCCAGTTAGACGCAGGAAAGTTCCAGATTAGAAACGGAAAATCCGGAAACCCCATTAAATCACCGAAGAACCGCATCAAACAACCGGTACCGGCATTTTTTTCTCGACCAACAGCGTATGCACCCGCCGGCTGTCGGCGCGCAGCACCTCGAATTTCAGGCCGTCGAACAGTATCGTGTCGCCGCGTTTGGGCATGTGGCCGAACCGGTTGACGACAAGACCGCCTATGGTGTCGTAATCCTCGTCGGTCAGCTGGGTGCCCATGATTTCGTTGAAATCCTCGATTTCGGTGATTGCTTTCACACGGTAGCGGCCGCCGCGATCCAGGATGATATTGTCTTCGGTTTCGTCGAAGTCGTATTCGTCCTCGATATCGCCGACGATCTGTTCCAGCACGTCTTCGATCGTTACCAGTCCGGCGACGCCGCCGTATTCGTCGACGACGATGGCCATGTGATTGCGGCTGGCGCGGAATTCCTTGAGCAAAACGTTCAGCCGTTTGGATTCGGGAATAAATACAGCCGGACGCAGCATTTCCCGGACATGAAAGCCGGTTTCGGCGTAGTACCGCAGCAAATCCTTGGCCAGGAGGATGCCGATGACGTCGTCCTTGTTTTTATCGAATACGGGGAAACGCGAATGGGCGGCCTCGATGACAACGGGAATGAATTTTTCCGGCGCATCGTTGATGTCGATCACGTCCATCTGAGCGCGCGGAATCATGATATCGCGCACCTGAATTTCAGAGACCTGCAGCACGCCTTCTATCATCGACAAAGCGTCGGCGTCGAGCAGGTTATGCTGAAAAGCGCCTTGCAGAATATCGAGCAATTCGTCGCGTGTTTCGGGTTCGTGGGTCAGTAATGCTCCTAAACGTTCAAACCAGCTCGGCTTAGACGGTTCATCCATGATTCTGCAACTCCGTTTCTAGATACGGATTGGCAAATCCCAATCCGGTAACAATGTCTGTCTCCCGCGCTTCCATCAATGCTGCATCGGCTTCCTGCTCGTGATCGTAACCCTGCAAATGGAGGACGCCGTGCACGACAAGATGGGCGTAATGCGCCGCGACGCTTTTGCCCTGCGCCAGCGCTTCGCGGGCCACTACGGGCGCGCACAGCACGAGATCGCCGTGGATTGCAGCGTCTTCTTGCCGATAGGCAAACGATAGCACATTCGTCGCGTAATCTTTGTGACGATAGTCGAAATTGAGCTGCCGCCCTTCTTTTTCGTTGACGATACGCACGGTAATCTCTCCGTCGCATTCGAGCGCGGCGCGCGCATAGCGCATAATTTCCGCCCGGCTGGGCGCCTCGGCCGCACGCGTTCCGCGCTGCACCGACAGCGTCAATCGCGGTCGCGCCACCGGTTGCCGGGAAAGGGAATCAGACTGCCTGATCGCGTTTTTCATAAGCGTTGACGATGCGGGCCACCAGCGGATGGCGCACCACGTCTTCCGACTGAAACCGCGTAAAAGCGATACCGCGTATATTTTGCAGGACTTCGCTGGCATCGATCAGACCGCTCTTTTGATGCCGGGCCAGGTCGATCTGAGTGACATCGCCGGTGATCACGGCTTTGGAGCCGAAACCGATGCGCGTCAGGAACATTTTCATCTGTTCCGGCGTCGTATTCTGCGCCTCGTCCAGGATAATGAACGCCTGGTTCAAGGTACGACCGCGCATGTACGCCAGCGGGGCGATTTCGATAATATTGCGCTCGAACAGCTTGGCCATTTTGTCCGAGCCCATCAGATCGTAGAGCGCATCGTATAAGGGGCGCAAATAAGGATCGACTTTCTGCGCCAGGTCGCCGGGCAGGAAACCCAGTCGCTCGCCCGCTTCCACCGCAGGGCGTGTCAAAATAATGCGTTTGACCAGATCGCGCTCCAATGCATCGACTGCGCTGGCAACGGCGAGATAGGTCTTGCCGGTACCGGCCGGCCCGATGCCGAACGTGATATCGTGCGACTGGATTTGAGTCAAATAAGTATTCTGCCGGGGCGTGCGGCTGCGCAAATCGTTACGGCGCGTTTGCAGCTGTATCGGGATATCGCCCGCCTGATCGAAATCCTGGTGCGTAATTTCCGCCAGGGCAAGCTGGACATCATCTACATCGATCGGCTCGCTGGCGCGCAGATAAAAGCGCTCCAGCAACGTTATCGCCTGTCGCGCCGGCAATGTTTCGCCGCTGATATGAAAATGTTCGCCGCGCCGGGTAATATTGACATCGAGGCCGGCTTCGATCTGCTGGATATTTTCTTCGAGGGTCCCGCATAGATTCGCCAGACGCTCGTTATCGACCGGGGTAAACGATATTTCCATCACGGGACCACGACGCCGCGCAACAAATGCGTGCGCGCATAAGTAATTTCTACGTCGACGAACCGACCGATCAGGCCCGGGTCCGCCGTAAAGTTGACGACGCGGTTATTGCTCGTGCGCCCGATCAATTCGGCGGCATCTTTTTTCGCCTGCGCTTCGACCAGTATGCGCTGGACGCTGCCGAGCATTTTCTGGCTGATCCGATGAACGTTGCGCTCTATCGCCTGCTGCACCTGCAACAAGCGGTGATGCTTCATTTCCGGCGTCACGTCGTCTGCCAGGTCGGCGGCAAAAGTGCCCGGACGCTTGCTGTATACGAAACTGTAGGAAATATCGAAACCGACGCTCTCGATCAGGTCCAGGGTCGCGGCGAAATCATCGTCCGTTTCGCCCGGAAAACCGATAATGAAATCCGACGAAATACTGATATCGGGCCGCAGTTCTCGAATACCGCGAATAATGGACTTGTATTCGAGCGCGGTATAACCGCGTTTCATGGCGGCCAGAATCCGGTCGGAGCCCGACTGTACCGGAAGATGCACATGATCGGCGAGCTTTGGCAAACTGCCGTAAACCGCCGTCAATCGCGGCGTAAATTCGCGCGGATGGCTGGTGGTATAACGGATGCGTTCGATGCCCGGCATTTCGTGCACATGGTCGAGCAGCAAGGCAAAATCGGCGGTGTCGCCATCGGCCATATCGCCGCGATAGGCATTGACGTTCTGACCGAGCAGATTGACTTCCTTGACGCCTTGCGCGGTCAGGACGGCAATCTCCGTCAATACGTCGTCGAACGGCCGCGAGACTTCTTCGCCGCGCGTATAGGGAACCACGCAAAACGAGCAATATTTGCTGCATCCTTCCATAATCGATACGAACGCTGTCGCGCCGTCGACCCTGGCCGCAGGCAGATGGTCGAATTTCTCGATCTCGGGGAAGGAAATATCCATCTGCGGCCTGCCGCTCGCCCGTCTCTGCGCGATCATTGCCGGCAAACGATGCAGCGTTTGCGGACCGAACACCACATCGACATACGGTGCGCGCGACAAAATGGTAGCGCCCTCCTGGCTGGCGACGCAACCGCCTACGCCTATGATCAGGTCCGGATTGGCGATTTTTAGCTCGCGCACTCGACCGAGATCGGAAAACACTTTTTCCTGCGCCTTTTCGCGTACCGAACAGGTATTGAACAGGATCACGTCTGCTTGCGCGGGGTCATCCGTCGATGTCATTCCTTCCGATACGCGCAAGACGTCCGCCATTTTCGATGAGTCGTACTCGTTCATCTGGCAACCGAAAGTCTTGATAAATACTTTTTTCACAATGCGTCCATAGATTTTTGCTGCCAGCAACCGGTCCCGGCTTCATACCGCCGGTTATTGGCTGGGCGGCACATAGCCTTCCACTTTATCGGCTCCTTCGCCGAAGAAATATTTTTCCACCTGTTCCATCAGATACTTGCGCGCCTTCGCATCCGCCAGATTCAAACGGTTTTCATTCACCAGCATGGTTTGCTGGCGCAGCCAGCCGGCCCAGGCTTCCTTGGAAACATTGGCATAAATGCGTTGTCCTATTTCACCCGGCAAAGGAGCAAAATCCATGCCTTCCGCTTCCCGACCCAATTTGATGCAATGTACTGTTCTGGCCATTCTCTATCCGCCTTAAATTAAGTTAAACATGAACAATGGTTTGCGCTTCGTCTGCCGCGCGCTTGCGTATCCGGCCGATACGTGATACAGATTCGCCGGATTCCGTCAGGTGCCGCATCGCGGCGTCGGCGTGCTCGGCTGCAATCACGATCACCATTCCTATACCGCAATTGAATGTACGGTGCATTTCGGCATCGGTCACGCCGCCTTGCTGCTGCAACCAGCCGAACAACGGCGGCATGGTCCAGCTCTTGCCGTCGATGTCGGCGCATAAATGCTCCGCCAGTATGCGCGGCACATTGCCCGTCAAGCCGCCGCCGGTAATATGCGCCATGCCTTTGACCGGCAGCGCCGCGAGCAAGGCCAGAACCGGTTTGACGTAAATCCGGGTCGGCGCCATCAGCACGTCCGCCAGGGAGCGTCCGTCAAAATCGGCATGCAGGTCTGCTTTGCCCAGTTCGAGGATTTTACGGATGAGCGAATAACCGTTCGAATGCGCGCCGCTGGACGCCAGCCCCAACACGATGTCGCCGGGAGCGATATCGCTGCCGCCGATAACCGCGTCGCGCTCCACCGCGCCGACCGCAAACCCCGCCAGATCGTATTCGCCGGCCGGATACATGCCCGGCATTTCCGCGGTTTCGCCGCCTATGAGCGCGCAACCGGCTAATTCGCAGCCTTGCGCGATGCCTTTTATGACCTGTTCGGCAATCTCGATATCGAGCTTGCCGCAGGCAAAATAATCCAGAAAAAACAAGGGTTCAGCGCCCTGAACCAGAATATCGTTGACGCTCATCCCGACCAGGTCGATCCCGACGGTATCGTGTTTATCGAGCATGAACGCCAGTTTTAATTTAGTGCCGACGCCGTCGGTGCCGGAAACCAGCACCGGATTTTTATATTTTTGCGGCAAGCCCATCAAGGCGCCGAAGCCGCCGATACCACCCAGCACTTCAGGCCGCATCGTGCGTTTTGCCCATGGTTTGATGCGTTCCACCAGCGTATCGCCGGCATCGATATCGACTCCGGCATCCCGATAAGACAAGGAAGGTTTATTCAACTCAGCCACCATTAACTCGTTTCATTGAAGACAGTCTCCGCCATTTTACCGCAAATACCGCACGCCTGACCAAATCCCGGCAGCTTTAGCAGCGATTATCGTAACCGATGCGCATA
>DASSZW010000173.1:0-29824 GCA_035713285.1 Burkholderiales bacterium | reverse complement strand
ATAATTCCGCCACAGGCAGAATGCGGTTCGCAGGTACGTGTTTCGCCATCCCTTCCAGAATTTTTCCCAGCACTAATCCCGGAGGAAGTCCTTTGCGTTTGAGTTCGGTCATTTTTTCGACGAACCCGGCGACATCCCGTGCCGTATAATTCTGCGCCACCGCCAGGCTTGTCAGGCGATATATGTCCTGCTGGCTCACACCCGATTTCAATGCGCTATCCATGTCGCCGGACAAAAGCTGACGATCCGCCGCATCGGCTGTTTTCAATCGTGCCGTTTCCTGATTCAATGGCGCCGGTTCGGCATGCGCCTGAACCGCAACAGTCAAACCAAACCAGAAGCTCAGCCAGATAATCCGTAAATGTGTGCTCATGTTGGCCTCGTTTATGCTTATTTTATATCACCGTAACTATCGCGTTTTTATGTCCAAAATCGTCATTAACGTGTCTTGCCACCGGATCGGTAACGACTTTGTGGCCATTAATCAGGAATGCGTATTGATAAGAACCGGGGCGCAATTTTACCGTGACCCCCCATTTATCGTTGCCTAATGGATGCAATTGCACGGAACGCTCGCTGCTCCAGCCATTGAAATCGCTGATCAGACTGACGGATTTCGCTCCCGGCGCGTACAGGCTGAATCCGACTTTCGCGTTTCCTGCCGCCATCGAGGCAACGGCTTGAGCCTCGATGTACGGATGCGGCGCAGCCGGTACCGGAGACAGGAATTTCCCCGGCGATAACAATAAAAACAGCACGGCAGCCGCCACCGCCATACTGCCGATTTCCAATCCGGTCACGGAATGCCGCAACAACCACGCTTTAATCCGTAAAAAGAGCGAAAGTTTTTCCGGCATAATTGCCGTCATGATATGGGTAGTCATATCTGCAGGAGGCGACAAGACGGGTAAATTGGCCAGCGCTTCGAGCGCCTTTTCCATAGCCGACAATTCAGCCCGCTGCGATGGGATCAATTTTTCCAGAAACAGGGCGCGTTCCGGCCGGGTCAGTTCCCCGTCCAGATATCGACGCATCATATCGTCATCATTAATTTCCGTCGGTCTGGTCATACCATTTCCTCGTAAATCCGCTTGAACATCTCCCGGGCGCGAAAAGTCCGTACTTTTATGTTTTCCAGCGTTATTTTCAGCACGTCCACAATTTCTTCGTTACTGAAACCTTCCAGATGTTTAAGCAACAAAATTTCACGGTAATGCGCCGGCATCTGATTGAGCACATGCTGTATCCGTTCGTTTTCCTGCGTCATTTCAAAACGGCGGTGCGGCGTGTCACTGTCTGAGCCCGCGAGCATGCCCAGCTGATCTTCCAGATCTTCGCACAGGCTTTCCACTCCTTGTCCGCGCAGCAAATCCCTGGCCTTGTTCAATGCTATCTGACATAACCAGGTAGAAAACTTGCTGCTCCCATTAAACGTATCCAGTTTCCGGTAGGCAGTGATAAATGTTTCCTGGCTGATATCCTGACTCGCTTCATAATTACCGAGAAAACGATATAACACATTGAATACCATACGCTGATGACGCTGGACCAATTCCGCATAAGCCTGTACGTTTCCCTTTAAACAATCCGAAATGATCTCTTTGTCGGACAATCTATCCCCATGGCTCAACTTATCGTCCTTATATTTTTCAAGGCGAACCTACCTTTTGAACTGCTGAGACGCAAATTCGCATGAAAAGGTTACGGCATCATCCGCAAAGTATTTTTTCCGCCGAAATCGTCGCTGACGGCGGGATATGCCGGATCTGGAATAACGGTCTTGCCGTCGACCAGGTAATCATATCGAATTGAACGGGTATTATCGGGAACGGATACGGAAGCGTGCCAGTTTCCTGCTGCATCAGGACCCTGAAGCGGAGTACTGTCGGGATTCCATGAATTGAAATCCCCGATTACGTCGACCTTCTTCGCGGCCGGAGCAAAAAAAAGAAACCCGACATCCGCTGCCGCGCCGTTAGCGGCGCGGACTTCATTGCAGCACAATATCGAGGATACAGGCAAAAGATACAAGAATATCCAAACAAAGCGAGGGATTATTTTTCGCATAATGCGAGCACTCTTCGAAAAAATTGACAAGCATATCCGGGTTGGAAGCGAAAAACCGGAGATCACTATTATTGCAACATTATACCCACCGCGGGACAAACATGCAGATCCGGAATGACGGCTTGAATCAGACGTCGAGATAGCAAACTTGAGTATACGCCTCCTTGAAATGAAAAACCCCGGACTAGCCGGGGTTGCGGTGGTGCCTTAACCGTCAAGATACGACTATCGGTGCATCCCGGATCCTGCGCCGCCCAAGGACCTTAAACCCGGAAGCGCGTTCGCCGCGACGCCCCCATTGGCTGTCATGCTTGAATTCTGGCCCAGCCCTGCATTGGCCCCCGCCGCTGCACTGGCAGGCAGATGAGCGTTTGCCGATACATTCGCTTCAGCCATTCCGGTAGAACGATGTTCGTCCGCCTCATCAAAAGTGTTGTTGGCGATGCCGCTACTGACCGCTTCATAAGCCTGTTCAGGCGTTTTGCCATGACTCAGTTCTGCTCGCAATGAGTTCAGCGCCTTAAGGGTACGGGCTACCGGATAATTTGCATTGATGGCATCGTCTGCCGTTTTCACTGCATAACTTTCCGGAACGCTTTGTCCCTGCTGACCGATTCCGGTGCCGACCTGACGCAACTGCGATGCATTATAGTTATGTTTAACAGCGTCGCTTACTACTTCCAGCGCCTGCGATACGGGAACTCCGGCGGCAACTAAATTACCCAGGACTTGTTCAGCGGCCTGGCGCGTTGCTGTTACAGGAATGAGATTTAATTGGGCATTCGCTTCTGCCTGCGTAGTCGCAGCGGCTAAAGCCGCATTGCTGAATGCGGAAGCCAGGCAAATGCCAAGAAGCGTAAAGCGGGATTTTCTATTCATATCAATTTACCTCAGTCAGTATTTTATGTTAGATAAATGCAGTCGTTTCAACAGCAGTCTTTACCTGACCCTGTTGCTGCTTGAGACGCAATGCAACATAAATAAGTTACGCCTGAACTATTTAAAGAAACGATAATTGTTACGCCCGCTTTCCTTGGCGTAATACATGGTCAGGTCCGCACACTGGATAAGCGTATCGACATCCTGTCCGTTATCGGGATAAACGCTGATGCCGATGCTCATCGTAACGGTGAGCTCGGTTTCGCCGATTACATGAGGGACCGCCAGCGCAGCCAGAATTTTTTGTGCCGCATGCGCCGCATCCCGGGCATCTTCGACTTCTGCCAGCAGAATGACGAATTCATCCCCGCCCTGCCGGCATACCGTATCGGAACTGCGCACGCTTCCGCTCAGGCGTTTCGCGACGGACTGCAATAATTCATCCCCTGCCGCGTGTCCCAGCGTATCGTTGATACGTTTGAAATGATCCAGGTCGAGAAACATGACCGCAAGATGTTTGCCCTGGCGTTGTGCGAGCGCCATCGCGTGTATCATCCGGTCTTTCAGTAACACGCGGTTTGGCAGGCCGGTAAGAGCGTCATGTTGCGCCAGATAAGCCATATGCGCCCTGGCCAATTCGATTTCGGCAGCCAGCGCTTGCGCCTCGACCGTAGCGACGGTCAGATGTTCGTTGGCCAGGCGCAATTGCAGCACATAATGATCCAGCGCCTTTTTTTCCTCGCTCAGGGCTATTTCACTATCGCGCAATCCGGCCTGGGCGGCCCGCAATTCCTGCACAGTCTGCTCGAGAATTGCATTGTAATGCCTGGATTGCCGGTGCAGCAGCCTGACTTCCAGCATATTATGGATACGCGCCAACACTTCGGGCAGATCAAAAGGTTTACTGATAAAATCCTTGGCGCCGATTTGCAATGCCCGCACTTTATGTTCAGGCTGGGCAGTGATGACCAGGACGGAAAGATAGCCGTCCGGTTCGATCTCCCTCAAACGCTTCATGATTTCGAACCCGTCCATTCCGGGCATCTGCAAGTCGAGTAAAATCAGATCGTAACGGTGTTTTCGATAGAGGTCGCAGACGGTATCGGGCATGGTAGTCGACGTTACGGAAACATAACCCGCTTTCTGCAGCATCCGTTCAAGCAGCACGACATTGGTTGCCTTATCGTCCACAATCAGAATTTCAGCCTGCAATATATTCGCCGGACTGCAGAAGTTCGATCTCATGCCGGTATTATTTGCATGAAGTTTTTTCAGCGAATTTCAGCGCCGCATCGAGGGTTGCCAGAAACTCGTTAACCCGGATCGGTTTGGTAAGATAACGGAAAAAACCCGCTTCGAGTCCGATTGCTATATCGCGCGGAATGGCATTGGCGCTGACTGCGACGACCGGAATGTGGGCAGTTGCCGTATCCTCGCGCAATATCTTCAACGCTTCTATGCCGCTGATCCCGGGCAAATTGATATCCATCAAAATCACCTCGGGCTGGAAGGCGCGCGCCATCTCTATTCCCATTTGGCCGTTATTCGCATTAAGAAGCCGTATATCGCGCCGGCGCGCGATCAATTGTTCGACCAGTTTCAGATTAGCGGGATTGTCTTCGACATAAAGCACCGTACGCAAGGGAATTTCTTGATGGGTTTGCAACTCGGCGGCAGCAAGGGAAAATGCGGCGATTTTCTCCGCAACGATTTGCGCGTGCGGGATGCTTGCCGCGATCAGTTCTATCCAGAATACGCTACCAGTGCCGACGGTGCTTTCCACGCCTATGATTCCTCCCATATATTCCACCAGCCGCTTGGTTACCACCAGCCCTATACCGGTACCCTCTTCAGCGCTGCTTTCCTGGCCGAGGCGATTGAAGGGCTGGAATAATTGCGCCAGCTTTTCCGCGCACAAACCCGCTCCGGTATCGGAAACGCTGATGCGGATCCGGTTTTCGGCGCCGGCCCTGCACTCGACCGTCACGCTGCCTTCGCTCCGGTTATATTTGATCGCATTGGACAGCAGGTTGATGAGCACCTGCTTTACGCGGGTTCTGTCCGCTTTGACGAACCAGGGATTGTCGATCTGCGGAAAGCTCAGGCTGATACGGTTTTTCAGCACTTGCGGCTCGATCATGGCCTGGCATTCGAGCATGACTTCGACGAGCGACACCGGCTCCAGCGACAACGACAACCTGCCCGATTCGATCATCGCCAGATCGAGAATTTCATTGATCAGATCGAGCAGATACCAGCCCCCTTTGAGTATTTGCTCGATGCTCGTCTGCTGCATGGAGGTAGGCGGCGGCGTATCGGTTTCCATCAATTGGGCGAAGCCAAGAATCGCGTTAAGCGGGCTGCGCAGTTCGTGGCTCATGCTGGAGAGAAAATCCGATTTCGCGAGATTCGCTTTTTCCGCCGCCGACTTGGCGTCGGTCAAGGCTGCTTCGACCTGCCTGCGTTCGGTCAGGTCGCGGGTAAGTTTTGCAAAACCCCGCAAACTGCCCATCTGATCGCGTATGGCCGTATAAACCACATTCGCCCAGAAATCCGATTCGTCTTTACGTACCCGCACGCCTTCATCCTCAAAGCGCCCATTGTCCATGGCCGCCTGCAGATCATCGCCGGGTTTGCCATCGGCTATGTCTTTGTCGGGATAAAATCGCGAAAAGTGCTCGCCGACGATATCTTCCGCCAGATAACCTTGTATCCGCTCGGCTCCTGCATTCCAGCTCACTACCCGCCCTTCGGGATCGAGCATGACCAGCGCATGATCGGTGACGCTCTCCACCATCAGGCGAAAACTTTCCTCGGTCCAGCGCAATTTTTCTTCTATCTGTTTACGCGCGGTATTATCGGTGCCGATCAACAGATAACCGATAATTCCGTCTTGATCGTTACGCAGCGCCGTGACCGACACCACGGCAGGAAAACGGCTGCTGTCCTTGCGGATATAAGTCAGCTCGTAGATGTCTTCGATCCCGCGCGAAGCTTTGAAGGCCAAAGCCTCGAAACCGGGCGTTATTGGGGTGGCGAGCTCAATACCCAGCGCGATGGCGCGCGCAATCAGTTCCTGCGGATCGGAAATATCGGCGGGAGTGATTTTATTCACGACTTCTACGGCAGCATATCCGAGCATCCGTTCTGCGCCGACATTAAACAGTTGGATAACGCCTTTTTCATCGGTCGCGATGCTGGAAAAATTGGCGCTATTGAAGATTGCGTTTTGCAACGCTCCGGTTTTAAGCAATGCTTCCTGTCTCCGTAATTCAGAGAGGCTGTCGGCATGGGCTGGAACGGCGGCTGGAAGCGGTAGCGCGGGAGAGATTTCGGACATGAAATTACCTGAAAAGGGCGGAAAAATGACCGGCAGGAACCGGGAACCTATTTCCGACATCCGTAACGGCTTGTTCCTATCAGGAAATAAATCGATGTAAATCCCTGACAGTATAGGGCATTTACCGCCAGCATGTACGGCATTCCAATTTTAGCCCGTTTCCTGTTTGAACTTTACATTGAGGCGCAGGAATGCTTATTGATATTATTACAAAAAACGAAGACAGGGCTAAACGGCAATGATCGTATTCCTTAATTCTGCCGATATGCTGCCCTGCTCTGCGAAATAGCGTTTCAATGCGTCGATAGCCCGGACGCCGGTATTGCGCCGGTCGCTGCCGTATTTTTTCGGTACGGCCTGCTCGCTGACAAAGGCCACTTTATATTTCATGTTTTTATCCAGCCGCGCGCCTCCGGCAAAAAACTCCTGTATCCTGGCTCCCACCGGGTTTTCGATTTTGAAGCAGACCGTTATGCCCCGGCACCGCTTCACAAAGCCGCCCATTTGTTTATACGCATCGGCAGAAAACGTTTTTTCCAGGTTATCTTCCATCATCGCCCACAATTCCGCTCCGGTCATATCGAGCGTTTCCACATAAGGATCGGTCGGAATAATATTCCATAAATCGTTAACGGTAACCGGGCCGATCGGAACAGGCGCACCGTACCGCCAGCCGTTGGAAAATGCGATTTCGGTTCCGGCTGTCCGGGCTACTGCGTCCAGCAGGAGATTGTCCATCGTGGATTCAAGCGTCGTATAACGGTTCAGATGCGTCAGCGTTTCGCCCGCAATTTCATCGAGCATCTGCCTGTACGGCGCATAAATCTTCTCCACGATGCTTTGCATGACGGGGTCGGATTCCACGCTACCGTCCAGTTTGACCAGCTGATGCCCGATCTGCGTTATTCTGCCTTCGTCCACCGTGACGTCGAGGCGGCCTATAAACGAAGCATGGCATCCTGACTGAATAATCGTAGCGCCGTTTATTTCAACCGGCTGGTACATCCGGTTATGCGTATGCCCGCTCAACAGGATATCGATACCGTCGACTTCGCCGGCCAGCTTGCAATCCTGGGGGAATCCGAGATGCGAGAGCACAATGACCAGATCGACTTTTTCCTGTTCGCGCAATTGCTTGATATGGCGGGGCAATTCTTCCTTTCCCAGCGTAAAATACAGCCCTTCGCTAAAGCGGGACGGAAAGTTTTTGTCGATGATATATGCGGCAATACCGATAATCCCCACTTTCATTCCGCCTCGCATCAGGGTCAAAGTCGGCATGAACGGCATTTCGTCGGTATCTTTTCGATGGCAATTGCAGGCAAGCAGCGGATAATGCAATTTATTTGCGATTTCCTGCAGTTTTGAAGTGCCGAATACAAAATCCCAATGCACGGTCCATGCATCCAGCCCGAGCAAATTAAGCGGCTCGATGAACGCCGAGCCCTCCGAATGCACCGCCGGATAGGTACCGTGCAGCGTATCGCCATTATCGAGCGCGATAACGCCTTCCGCCCCGCATTCTTCTCTTACCCGTTTAAAATATCCGCTCATGCGGGCATAACCTCCGATCCGTTCATGGCGTATGCCATCGGCATCCCAGAACATTTCCTGATGTTCATCGAGATAACCGTGCGTGTCGTTGATTTGCAGAATAGTCAGTTTTCCGGAATTCTGTTTCATCGTTTATCCTTTTTGCAGACTGCGATAGAAATTTTCTGTCAGATCGTTGCCGTCTTTCTAACCGTACCTCACCAAAAAGAAAAAATCCACCGCCAAATTCAATTGCGTTGCGTTCGACGTGGGTGAACACAGTCCGCCATCGTGCGCAACCGTACCGAGCAGCGCTTTATAATGAATTACCTTTCAATTGCTTACGTTTATCTTGTCAAAATCTTACGCTTCGGAAATAGACGAGCCAAGATACGCTGAGCTGGCATAAATCAGTATTTCAGGCAACTAATATCGGTTACATCCGTATCGCGCACATAATCGAGGAGGAAGCAATGAAATTGAAAATTATCGCAGCTGCCGCATTAATTCCCCTGCTCAATATCGCCGGCCCGGCTCATGCCGGTGTTACCGGTGCAGGAGCAGCCGGGTACGGCACATCGGCCGGAGCATCGGGAATGTCCGGCAATTCGGCGACTTCAGGAAATACCGGAACAGGCAGCTCAGGCATGTCCGGCGGCGGCCCTACCGGATCAGGCTCATCGGGCATTTCCGGCGGGGTAGGCGTAGGCGGCGGCGTACCGGGAGCCGGGGCAGGCGGATCTGCAAGCGGTTCGATCACTAACGGCGGCAGCAGTGCCGGCGCCGGCGCCGGCAGCGGTGCTGGTGCTGGTGCTGGTGCTGGTGCTGGTGCTGGTGCTGGTGCTGGTGCTGGTGCTGGTGCTAGTGGCGGTGGTGCTAGTGGCGGTGGTGCTAGTGACGGTGGTGCTAGTGGCGGTGGTGCTGGCGGTGGCGGTGGCGGTGGTATGTAACCCGATTGCCGAATCGAAGTCCGAGGCATCACGGATATCCGTTGCCCGGACATTCGATTTGCTTTCCGCCATTACCGGACACATTTTCTGATTCAATCGAGTAGCTATCGAATGGGCTCCTGTATATCCTGTCCCGCCTATTCGATAGCAGCACGCAGGATCGCGGTCGGCTTCAATCGATTTAGCGGCCGCAAACTCAATATACCGACCACAGTTATGCCTATACAGCCTCCGAACATCGATATCACCCATAAATCCATATCGGCATGATAAGGAATGCCGAACAATCTGGAAGCCGCAATCCAGCCCGTTATGCTCGCTCCTGTCGCCGCAAGCAGCCCTGCCGATAAGCCCGCCGCCGCAAATTCGACGCTCTGGACCACGAGTAATTGCCGCCGGCTGGCGCCAAGAACTCGCCAAACCGCCGTTTCCCGGGCGCGTTCGTCGCGGCTTGCAACAAGGGTGGCGTACAGGACCGCCAAAGCCGATGCGAGACTAAAGAGAAAGACAAATTCTATCGCCTGCGCGGCCTGTTTCAATTCGGATTCTATCGTATGCAATATCGCCGAAACATCGATCACGGTCAAATCAGGATACGCCTTGATCAACTCGTTCAGCACGGCAATTCTCGCCTGCGGCAAATAAAAACTGGTGACATAACTGGCCGGCATATTTTTTAACAATGCGGAATTCGCCACCACGAAAAAATTTACTTTGAAACTGTCCCATTTCACTTTTCGTATGCTGCTGACCGGCGCAGAAACAGGCATTCCACCGACCTCGAAACTCAAGCTGTCCCCCACCTTGACATGCAACCGGTCGGCAATTCCCTGTTCCAGCGAAAACTGGCCGGGCGGATTCGCACCCGTCCATCCCTTGCCGGCCGCAAATACCGTATCGCGCGCCAGGCTATCGGCGTACGACAAATTGAATTCGCGGTTGAGCAGATGGCGCGTCTGACTGTCAGCGTAGTCTCCGCTATTGACTTCGCGTCCGTTGATCGCCGTCAGCCGTCCCCTTATCATAGGAAAAAAACTCACGTTCATTCCGCGCTGTCTAAAGAAAACCCCCAGTCCGGGCAGTTGTTGCGGCTGGATGTTGATAACAAACCGGTTCGGAGCGTTTACCGGCAACGTATCGTGCCAATCGTCAAGCAATTCGCCCCGTACTATGCTTAACAACAGCAAAGAAAGCATGGCCAGCGTAAATGCGGATATCAGGATGATGCTGCTGCCTGAACGGCGCCGAAGATTGAGCAGCCCCTGGCCCCAGCCCGTACGGTAATATTCGCCCAATCGTCCTGCGGCATGGATCAGCACCCAGGCCATTAGCGCCGTCAGCAACATGAATCCAGTCAATCCCGCCGTTATCCATAAAGTCAGTCTCGCATCGTGCACCTGCCAGAACATTAATAGCACGAGCGAAATGAACCCCGCCAGATACATGAGTCCGCCCCGGCCATTGAAAGCGACGCTTTCCCGGCGCAGAATCCGTACGGTCGGCACGTTGCGCAAGGCCGTCAGGGCTGGAAAACTGAATCCCGTCAGCAATATCATGCCCCCGAGACCCGCCTGCAGAAAAGGCAGCAGCGTTACCGGCGGTAAAGCCAGGTCTGTCAAATTATCGACAAGGCCGCTCAATATCGACTGGCCGGCATACCCCAGCGCCATGCCCAAAACGGTAGCCAGCAATCCGGTACCGGTTATTTGCAGCATGAATATCCAGACGATCGTCTGCTGTCGCGCGCCGAAACAGCGCAGTAATGCACAGGCGTCGAGATGCCTGCGTACGAAATGCCGCGCCGACAACGATATTGCGACCGCCGCCAGCACCACCGACAGCAAAACGGCCAGCCCGAGATATTTTTCAGCCTTGTCGAGCATTTCACGGATCTGAGGTCGCGCGTCGGCTACGGTCAGCAATTTCTGGCCCCGTTCCAGTTTCTGCGCCAGAACAGACTGGAACGCACGCACTGCGTCAGGCGTTCCGGCAAACAGCAGCCGATAGCTGACCCGGCTTCCCGGCCCTATCAGTTTCGTGGCCGGAATATCCGAGCGATTCATGATCAGCCAGGGCGCAAGATTAAACATTTCGCCGCCGAGATCGGGATCGTTCGTTAACAGCGCCGCCACTTTGAGTTTGCTGTAGCCGAGTTCGAGCTCGCTGCCGGCATGAACCTGCAACGCCTGCGCGAGCCGCGGCTCTATCCATACCGTCCCCGCCAAAGGAATCCCCGCAGCCGGCCGGTCCTGTTCCAGCAGGACATCGGCAATCCGCAATTGTCCGCGTAACGGATATCCGGTTCCGACTGCCTTGACCTGCGCCAGACTGGTTTTGCCGGCATGGCTTACCATGCTCGGAAATTGCTCGATTTCAGCGCTGCGCAGTCCGTATGACCGGGCCTGAACGAGCAAGGCACGGTCCGGCGCATGATCCGACACCAGCACCAGATCGGCTCCGAGCAGGCGATGGCTTTCCTGGCGCAGCGCCGCATGCATGCGTGCGGTAAATCCGTCGATCGACCCGAGCCCGGCTACCGCGATCAGTACCGCGAACCAGAGCACGCGCAATTCTCCCGTTCTCCATTCCCGTACGGCCATGCGCAACGCCAGACGCAACAGTTTCATGCTAACGTTTCCAGCCGGCCGCTATTCAACTGCAGACGCCGATTACAGCGCGCCGCCAGCTCGGCGTCGTGCGTCACCAGCACCAAAGTTGTCCCGTTTTCGCGATTAAGCTCGAACAATAATTCTATTGCTACCGCGCCGGTTTCCGCATCCAGATTGCCGGTGGGTTCGTCGGCCAGCAGCAGTTCCGGGTTTACCGCAAAGGCGCGGGCGATCGCCACCCGTTGCTGTTCGCCGCCCGAGAGCACGCGCGCCGGATAATGCCGGCGGTCAGCGAGCCCTACCCGTTCCAGCCAGGACAGGGCGCGCGACCGCGCATCGGGCATCGAACGCAATTCCAGCGGCAGCATGACATTTTCCAGCGCAGTCAAAAGCGGCAACAATTGAAACGATTGAAATATAAAACCGATCTTTTCACCGCGCAATTTCGCCCTGCCGTCTTCGTCCAATGCGTTCAGCTCAGTCCCCGATAACCATATTTCTCCGCCATCGGGCGCATCCAGCCCGGCGAGCAACGCGAGCAGGGTCGATTTACCCGAACCGGAAGCACCGACTATTGCAACCGATTCCCCCTTCCGTATGTCAAAACTGCTAGGATGCAGAATCGTAAGCAAAGCATCGTTTACCGGAACGCGCCGGGTCAGGTTCACAACGCGCAATATCGGCGTATCGATCACATCACTCATGAGGTACCTATGAAGTTTATGAAATATTCTATGAAATATTCATTGCTGCTGTGTCTTTTGCTGCCTACAGCAGCCCATGCTCGCGCGGTATTGATGGTATTCGGCGACAGCCTGTCTGCCGGTTACGGCCTGGCGTCGCATCAGGCGTGGCCGGATTTGCTGCAACAGCGTCTGGCAAACGACCGGAATATCGGGCAACGCTGGACAGTCGTCAATGCCAGCGTAAGCGGAGAAACGACCGCAGGCGGCCTGGCAAGGTTACCGGCCGCGTTAAATGCCTATCATCCTGCGCTCGTCGTTCTGGAACTGGGCGCGAACGACGGACTGCGCGGCTTGCCGTTAAGCGCCATGCGCGAAAACCTCCTTGCAATGATACGGAATATCAAAAAGAGCGGCGCTAAAATATTGCTCGTCGGCGTACATTTACCTTCCAATTATGGCATGCCCTATACCGAAAGGTTCCGCCAAGTCTATATCGCTGTCGCGCAGCAAAACGACCTGCCGCTGGTGCCGTCCCTGCTGGCCGGAATCGAAACGGAACCCGGGCTTTTCCAGGCGGACGGATTGCATCCGGTCGCTGCCGCAGAAACCAGAATAGTCGATACCGTTTGGCCGGCTTTATTACCCATGCTGTCTGCACGGCGCGTTTCAATGAAACCCGAACCGACATCGTCGGAATAAGCTAAAAAATAATATAAATACTCTTGAAATCAATATTGCCATTCTTATATAGCCATTGCCCGATTAACTTTTTCAAGGAGAATGAAATGGCTAATATTACCCGCCTCGAACCTTTCCGCATGGATCAGTTTGACGATGCAATCGACAATTTGCTCAGGGGTTTCATGGTCAGACCCTTCAGTCTGGACAGAGAGAGACAGACGCCTCAAATCAAGCTTGACGTGCAGGAAGATAGCAATGCCTATACCATACACGCCGAAATACCCGGCGTAAAAAAAGAAGACATACAGGTAGCGATCGACGGCAACCAGGTTTCGCTGGGCGCCGAAATCAAGAATAACAAAGAGGAAAAAGACGGCTCGGCCGTGCTTCGCTCCGAACGCTATTACGGAAAGGTATCGCGCACCTTTACTCTGGCTCAGGAAGTCAACGAGGACGAAGCCAGAGCTAAGTATACAGATGGAGTACTGGAATTGACGCTGCCGAAAAAAGCTGTCGTCGAAGCAAAACGGCTCACGGTCGAATAATTTTCCCTTTCTGCAAAAAAACCCGGTTTTCCGGGTTTTTTTGTTTTATGCGGAAAACAAATGAACTTAATGCAACGCAATGAGTTTTTTACCGTTTTATGAAGATAGAGCGATATAATAAACAAAAATTATAAGAGTGCATAATCATGTCAACGATCGACAAGCTCCCTTTTGACAATCACACTCTAAGCACCCAGTTCGAAACCGACCCGTCAAATTCTTTCGCCGATACCGGCAAAACGCACGGCGGCGGATTCGTTACCGATGCCCACTATCGCATACTCAGCGTACATGGAGCGTTCGAACAGATCACCGGCTATACCGCGGCAGAAATTATCGGAAAAAATCCTGCTTTCCTGAAATCCGACCGCCAGGAAGCGGCATTTTATCAGTCCATGTGGACGACTATCCTGCAGGAAAAATATTGGGAAGGCGAAATATACAACCGGCGCAAAGACGGCACGATCTATCCTGAATGGGGCCAAATTTCCGCCGTAGCGAATGAAGCTGGCGCCATTGTTTATTACGTCGTGCATTTTTCCGATATCTCAGACGACAAGAAACAGAAAGCGGACTTGCAATACCTGGCTTTATACGATCATCTCACCGGCCTGCCCAATCGGCGTTTGCTCGAAAGCCGCATCGAACTGGCCATGGCACGGGCCGAACGGAATAACAAGCTGTTTGCCGTATGCATGATCGATCTCGATAATTTCAAACCGATCAACGATACTTACGGGCATGACGCCGGCGACGAAATACTGGTGACTATCGGCAAGCGTTTAACCGCTTCATTGCGTAAAACGGATATTGCAGCGAGACTGGGAGGCGACGAATTCGTCCTGCTGATCGAAGATCTATCGTCCCTGGACGATCTTGCCAGCATATTCTCCAAACTCGAACATAATATCAATACCCCGGTCAGTCTGGGCGATGGCACGGTCATCCGGATTGAAGCCAGCATGGGCATCTGCATTTATCCGTTCGGCCACGACGATACCGGCAACCAGTTATTGCGATACGCGGATCAGGCCTTATACGAAAGCAAAGCGCACAAAACCGACCGGAAAAGTTTCTGTACGTTTTTCAGCGGACAGAAGCAGTCATTGCGCACCCGGGCGCAGCGATTACTGGCCGAAAATGCGCTCGAAGTCTGGTATCAGCCCATCCTGAACAACCAGACCGGCAAGATAAGCGGCGTGGAAGCATTGGCCCGGTTGCGCGATGACAACGGGACAATTCTCTATCCGGCCGAATTCCTCTCGGAGCTGGCCGAAGCAGACACGACCGAATTAAGCCGGAAAGTATTGCAACAAGCTTTGGCGGATCTTGCCCGACTCGACGAGCAAGGCTACTCGCTCTGGGTTTCGTTCAATGTCGCCGCAGAAACGTTCAGCGGCGAATGCGTGCCGTGCCTGCAAAATATCATCGCCGCCAGCAATATCAGTCCGTCCCGGATTACACTGGAAATTCTGGAAACCAGCGATTTTCTGGAACGGAATACCGCTTTATCGATTCTGCACGACATCAAGTCCCTGGGAATTCGTCTCGCGCTCGATGACGTCGGCAGCGCTTACGCATCATTGCTGCGCCTCAAGGAATTGCCCATAGACGAAATCAAACTGGACCAGGGATTCATCCGCACCCTGGAAGACCGGCCGCAAGACGTGCATTTTGTCCGCATCATTCAGGATCTGGCGATGGAATTGCAGCTCGACCTGATCGTCGAAGGCGTAGAAACCGCCAACATACTCGATGCCATGATAACGACCAAAGTTCCGTATCTCCAGGGTTACGCTATTTCGCGTCCGCTGCCGTTATTCAAATTGCAGCAGTTCCTGGCGGAATTCGTATTTGCAGCCGTGGCGCGCCCGATCAGCCTATTTGGCTTATACACCGCCCAGATAGCCTCTTATACCGCGACCAAACGCATGCTCGCGATCAATTCCACGCCGCTGGATTACCATGCGCTGGGCGACGGACGCCGTTGCCGTGGCCATGCCACCTTGGAAAGGCTGGGTTATACCGAAGGCAGCCAGCTGGTCCGGCTGCACGATGCGTACCATCAAGCGCTGGGGCAAGTCGCCAAAGATGGCGGAATTCCTTCAGTGTGGAAAGATATGGAAGCTGCGCAAACGATATTTGTTCAGGCTATTTTAAACACAAGTCTGCAAGAAAAAGTACTGCCGGAACAAAACCTTCTGCCGACGCCGCTGCCATAATGCGCGACACCGGAAACATCAAGTAATTTTATGTTTTCCTGCCCACTGTATCGCCATTTTCAACCCTGAATGCAAAAACATGCGATAATACAGGCCGATGCGAACATTTACCCATGAACTCAATCCTGTCATGCGGAACCGGTTATTAAAGGCTCCCTCTTATATCGACAGACCTGGTTACCAGGACATTAACGGCTCTCTGAAGGATTTGTCCCATGCCGGTAAAGAAAAAAGCCGCCAGACCAGAAATCACTCGGGCACTGACGGCTTTTCATGTATTCACTTACGCAATAATTTCTGGTGCCCAGAAGAGGACTCGAACCTCCACACCTTACGGCACACGGACCTGAACCGTGCGCGTCTACCAATTCCGCCATCTGGGCTACAAGATGGCGCATTATATATGAACAAGGACGGTTGTCAATGAAAACAACAACAAATCAAAAAAATATACGAAAAAACAAGGCATTGAGATTTAGCGATCCGCATCTCGAACGCGAGCGCGAGCGCTACGAATCGCCGCTACCCAGCCGCGAATTCATTATGGACGTATTGCGCCAGCACGGTGCGCCGCTGTTAGCGGAAGAACTGGGTGCCTTATTGGGCATTACCGAGGAGGAAACCGATCTGTTTTCGCGCCGCCTCAATGCGATGGAACGCGACGGCGAACTGATACGCAACCGCCGCGGCGACCTGTGCGTCTCGGAAAAACTGAATCTGATCAAAGGCCGGGTCGAGGGTCATCCCGACGGGTTCGGGTTCCTGCGCCCGGAAGACGGCAGCGAAGACCTCTTTCTCTCGCCGCGCGAAATGCAGAAAGCGCTGCACGGCGACCGCGTCATGGGCCGCGAAATCGGTCTCGACCGTCGCGGCCGCCGCGAAGGAAAAATCGTCGAAGTACTGGAACGCGCCAATACGCATGTCGTCGGCCGCCTGATTATCGAACACGGCATCATGCTGGTTGCACCCGAAAACAAACGCATTACCCAGGACATCCTGATTCCCGCCGGCAATCAGGGCAACGCCAAAGCCGGCGAAGTGGTGAGCGTCGAACTGATCGAACAGGCGGGCAGATACAGCAAGCCGGCGGGGCGCATCGTTGAAGTATTAGGCAGCTATGCCGATCCCGGCATGGAAATCGAAATTGCGCTGCGCAAACATTCCCTGCCCTATATTTTTCCGGAGGCAGTCGAGGACCTGGCTTCCAGGTTGCCGAAACACGTCCTCAAAAAGGATTACGAAGGCCGCGAAGACATCCGCCATTTGCCGTTGGTGACGATAGACGGCGAGACCGCCCGCGACTTCGACGACGCAGTCTATTGCGAACCCCAGGGCAGCGGCTTTCGCCTGATCGTCGCTATCGCCGATGTCTCGCATTACGTCAAACCAGGCGACGCGCTGGATCTGGAAGCGTACAACCGCGGCAATTCGGTATACTTTCCGCGCCGCGTCATTCCGATGCTGCCTGAAGCGCTCTCCAACGGCTTGTGTTCGATCAATCCGCAGGTAGATCGGCTGTGCATGGTCTGCGATATGCAGATCGGCGCGCTCGGCGCAGTAAAAAGCTATCGTTTCTATCCCGCCGTCATGTATTCGCACGCCCGCCTTACCTATAATCAGGTCTGGGAGTGGCTGCAACAGCCGGACAAGGCCGGCGAGCACGCGTCCCTGATGCCGCAGCTCAACCATCTGTACACC
Organism: Burkholderiales bacterium; assembly: GCA_035713285.1. Lineage (GTDB taxonomy): Bacteria > Pseudomonadota > Gammaproteobacteria > Burkholderiales > Sulfuriferulaceae > Sulfuriferula. The sequence goes on along the minus strand of DASSZW010000173.1, from coordinate 12,614 downwards.
CTGTTCAAAGTACTGCTGAAAGCTCGCGAACGGCGCGGCGCGATCGACTTCGAAACCATAGAAACGCAAATGGTTTTCAACGACGAAAAAAAAATCGACCGCATCGTGCCGGTCACGCGCAACGACGCCCACCGCATCATCGAAGAATGCATGCTGTCGGCCAACGTCTGCGCGTCCGCTTTTTTGAAAAAACAGAAACAGCCCACGCTGTATCGTATCCACGAAGGCCCGACGCCGGAAAAACTGATGGCATTACGCGAATTCCTGTCCGAATTCGGGCTCGGCCTGAGCGGCGGCGATACGCCGCAAGCCAAAGATTACGCCAACCTGCTGCAGCAGATCAAGCCTCGCCCCGACGCGCAACTGTTGCAGACAGTAATGCTGCGCTCGCTCCAGCAAGCCGTGTACAGCCCGGACAATGTGGGTCACTTCGGTTTGGCGTACGAACATTACACCCATTTCACTTCGCCGATCCGCCGCTATCCCGATCTGCTGGTGCACCGCTCGATCAAGGCGGCGCTCAAAAACGAAAAATTCGTCCCCGGCAACTGGACAGAGCTCGGCAGCCACTGCTCGATGACCGAACGCCGCGCCGACGACGCGACCCGCGACGTCGAAGCCTGGCTGAAATGCTATTACATGCAGGACCGGGTCGGCGAGGAATTTGTCGGCACCATCGCCAGCGTCACCAGTTTCGGTCTGTTTGTGGCGCTCGACGATATTTACGTCGAAGGCCTGGTACATATTTCCGAACTCGGCAGCGATTATTTCCAGTACGACAAAACCCGTCACCAGATACTCGGCGAGCGCACCGGCATACGCTATCGGCTGGGCGAGCGCGTGCATGTCAAAATCGTCCGCGTCAGTCTCGATACCAACCGTATCGATTTTACCCTGGCAGGTATGGATTCTGCCGGCGCAGCCAAATCCGGCGGCAGGCAAGGACAGAAAACCCAGGATAAAAGCGCACGCAAATCCGGCAAAAAATCTCCGCAAACCCATCAGGCTGCCGTACAATCCGCTACCCCGGGCGCGACCCTCGCAAAAAAACCGCGACGCCGACGCCATAAATCACCCAAGGAATAAGGTATGGCCGGAATTTTGATTTACGGGTTTCATGCCGTGACCTCGCGTTTGCGCGTCAACCCCGCCAGCATAGAAGAAATCTTCGTCGATGCGGCGCGGCAGGATCCCCGTGCGCGCGATTTGATCGAAACGGCCAAGCAGCTCGGCCTGCGCGTCATGCAGATCGACAGCAAACGTCTCGACGGCATTGCAGGCGGCCCTCGTCATCAGGGCATCGCCGCCCGCGTCGGCATGGTGCAGCAGCCTCGGCACATAGACGAAGTGCTGGAAGGATTAACCGGGCCTTTGCTGCTGTTGATACTGGACGGCGTGCAGGATCCGCATAACCTCGGCGCCTGCCTGCGCAGCGCCGATGCGATGGGTGCCAACGCCGTCATCGCCCCCAGAGACCGCGCCGTCGGACTCACGCCCACCGTCGCCAAGATCGCTTGCGGAGCCGCCGATACCGTACCCTATTTAACCGTAGTCAATCTCGCGCGGGCAATGCGCGAAATCAAGGAATACGACGTCACCATCATCGGCACCGACGGCGATGCCGAAGCAGAGCTGGATTCCGCCGACGCGACCGGCTCGGTCGCCTGGGTACTGGGCGCGGAAGGTACCGGTCTGCGCCGCCTGACCCGCGAACATTGCGATCTTATCGTTAAAATCCCCATGTACGGTACCGTAGAAAGCATGAACGTGTCGGTGTCAGCCGGCATTTGCCTCTACGAAAGCCGCCGCCAACGGAGTTCCCATGCTCAATCCTAGCGAAGCCTGGCAGATTCTGTACGAAGCTGAACTCATCCACTCGGCGGAAGAAGTCAATCAGGCCATACTTCAACTCGCACTCGACATCACCGCCGACTATACGGAAAAAAATCCGCTGATTCTCACCGTGATGAACGGCGGCATCATGTTTGCCGGGCAATTGCTGCCCTTGCTGCGCTTTCCGCTGTCCTGCGACTACATCCATGCCAGCCGCTATCGCAACGCTACCCGCGGCGGCGAGCTCGAATGGATCGCCCTGCCGCGCGAACCGGTTCAGGGACGCCACGTTTTATTGCTCGACGACATACTCGATGAAGGCCAGACGCTGGCGGCGATCAAAACCAGATTGCTGTCGCTCGGCGCACAACAGGTCGCCTGCGCCGTACTGACCAACAAAAACATCGAAAAAAGCAAACCGGTACGGGCCGAATACATAGGACTCAATCTGCCCGACCGCTTTGTCTTCGGCTGCGGGATGGATGTTTTCGGCGCCTGGCGCAATCTGCCCGCCATTTACGCACTCAAGGCCGGTGCCGTTCCCGGAACGTACGGCAAGGGACAATAAAGCTGCCGCCTGGAATAACGTATGCAAACCCCTCAATACCGACACTTATATACCAAGGAATCATCATGCTGGCCATCATAGGCGGAACCGGATTAACCCAACTTGCCAACCTGACCATCACTCATCGCCAGATTGTGCGCACTCCCTACGGCGAAGCCTCCGGCGCGCTGACTTTCGGCGAAATCAACGGTCATGAAGTCATTTTCCTGGCACGGCACGGTTACGGACACACCATCCCTCCGCATCAGGTCAACTATCTCGCCAATTTATGGGCGCTCAAAGAGCTGGATGCCAGCCACATCGTCTCCGTTGCCAGCGTTGGCGGCATCCATCCCGACCTGGTTCCAGGCATGCTCGTCATCCCCGACCAGATCATCGACTACACGTACGACCGCAAAAACACCTATTTCAACGGCAACGACAAAGCCGTGCGCCACATCGATTTTACCGAACCGTATTGCGAGGAAATGCGCCAGCAAATCCTCTCCACCCTCGCCGATACCAACGAAACCCACATCGACCGCGGCGTATATGCCTGCGTACAGGGTCCGCGTCTCGAAACCATAGCGGAAATCAACCGCCTGGAACGCGACGGCGCCACCATGGTCGGCATGACCGGAATGCCCGAAGCCTGCCTCGCCCGCGAACTCGACCTCAAATACGCCGCCATCGGCGTCGTCGCCAACTACGCCGCCGGCCGGGGAACCAGCAAAACCGGCATCGACGGCAACGAAGTCCAGGCCACGCTCGACACCGCCATGATCCGCGTCCGCACCCTGCTCGAACACGTCGTCGCCCGCCATCACGAAAATTGACGGCGAGAATATTTGACGCTGTGCAGCGGATATGATTAAATGCGCCCCTCCATACCGGGCGGTTAGCTCAGCGGTAGAGCACTGCCTTCACACGGCAGGGGTCGGCAGTTCGAAACTGTCACCGCCCACCATAAAATCAATGGCTCAGCGTTAATCCAAGCAAGCAAAAAGCCGGAAATTGGCACATTTGGATAGCGACTGTACCAAAATTGTGCCAGATTTGGCGATTTTTTCCTAAAGTTTACCAATAATCAGGCACTCATCTGTGCCAGAAATGTGCCATACAGCTAACTCAGCGCAGTATCAACGATGATGTAATGGTCATCGCCACAACAAAATCTCGCCCATGGCGGGACGCGCTATCCATCCGACCAAGTCCCACGCCGATCAGAAACATGACTGCTGGTTCCGGTTCCGAAACCGCAGGTATGAGTGCTACATCGGAAATAGTATTATATTGGAATGGGTCGGGTCTGATAGCGGATTCTCGTGAAATCACTGAACGCCAGAAATGTAAGCGTATCGTTAATAAAAAAGCCGACTGTCTATACAAAATATTGTATAATTTTGTATATGAGGTCTAATACCGATTCCAAGTACGTTAAATTTTGTGGTAGCTCTCTTGACGATCTGCGAGCTTTTCCGTTGTCCGCACGTCGGGAAGCCGGGCACCAAATTGATCTGGTTCAGCACCGCATGGAACCGGACGACTGGAAGCCGATGTCTTCTGTTGGACTAGGTGTTAGAGAGATCAGGGTTTTTGATGAGGCTGGCGCATTTCGAGTGTTCTACTTAACAAAATTCGCGGATATGGTTTATGTGCTGCACTGTTTCCAGAAGAAAACGAAAAAAACCAGCAAGGTTGATTTGGATTTAGCTAAAAAACGTTATCGTGAGGAGGTACCTAAATGAGTAATCAACAATTTACAAGTGTGTGGGATGCTATCGAAGATACGGCAGAAGAAGCTGAGAATATGAAGCTGCGTTCCGGATTGATGATGGCCTTAAAGAACTATATTGATCGTACTGGACTGAATCAGTCAGAGGCAGCCAAACAATTCGGGATTACTCAACCACGCGTATCCGATTTGTTGCGTGGAAAAATTAATCTGTTTGGTTTGGATGCATTGGTCAACATGGCTGCCACCGCCGGCTTACACATCGAAATGCGTATATTGGAAGCCACATAAGACTCAACTAAACTACCAGTATCGATGCCGCAGCAATAGAGAAAACCCGTTTACACAAAATCCAGGACGCCCTCTCATCGCTGATATCCCCCGTTTCTTTGATTTTGCGGTCGAACTCCTTGATGTCACGTTTCAGCCGCTGATAATACTGTCGTTCGAATAAGTTCGTAATGCATGCATCTCTCCAATCAAATCACTGAATTCGCTTCATCCAGCGACTTGTCGTAAACTTTACGACTACTTCATTCGTACCGATCAATGCCAGTACATCAACCCATGGAAATTCGCGCATGACCACCCACAAATGGCTGTTCACATCACACTTTCGCCGCCATGCGTATGGCTGGCGCTCTGACACGCCGATCCAGCGCCTCAAGGAAGCGGTGTCCGAGATCAAGCAGGCGGCACGCAAAGAGCCTGTCCTGGCAGCAGAGGGCGCTGTCTTGTTACTGGAAAAGATTTCACCGGCACTTGAGCATGTCGACAGTTCTTCGGGTGCGTTGGGAACTGCCGTCAACCGCGCAATTGCTTCCTTGGCACCCATCATTGCCAAGGCCGATGTCAGCCACACTACTCGGGAACAATGGCTGGAGCGGCTCTGGCAAGCCATCCAGGATGATCAAATGCCCTACATCGAACTTCTCGGTGAACATTGGGGCGATCTGTGCCATACGCCGGAACTGGCGTCACACTGGGCAGACCTGCTTCAACCCACTCTGGAGAGCGCATGGAAACCAACGCCAGCCGGGTGTGGCTATTTCAAGGGCACGACCGCCTGCCTGGCTTCACTGATTGCGGCAAATCGTTTCAGCGATGTGCTTGCGCTACTCGACAAAGCGCCATTCAAGTGGTGGCATTACCGCCGCTGGGGGGTAAAAGCCTTGGCGGCCCTGGGCAAAAAGGCAGAAGCAATCCGCTACGCGGAGGATTCGCGCGGCCTCAACGACCCGGGCTGGCAAATAGCAGAAGCTTGCGAAACGCTGCTGCTGTCATCTGGGTTGCACGATGAGGCATACCAGCGCTACGCCTTGAAGGCCAATCAGAAAGCGACTTACCTTGCCACATTTCGCGCCATCGCCAGGAAATACCCGAGCAAAGCGCCCCATGATATTTTACGCGACCTGATTGCCAGTACGCCGGGGGATGAGGGGAAATGGTTTGCTGCCGCCAAGGACGCCGGACTGTTTGACCTTGCCATAGAGTTGGTTCATCGCAATCCGGCTGATCCGCGCACACTGGCGCGCGCAGCCCGTGATTTTGCAGAATCAAACCCGGATTTTGCATTGTCCTGCGGCATGGCCGCGCTACACTGGATAGCGCTTGGCTATGGTTATGAAATCACCAAAGGCGATGTGCTGGAGGCATGGGCAGCAATATCACTTGCGGCGAGCGAATCGGGTATTGATGCATCGCGCATCAAAGATCAGATTCATGAGATAACATCGGGGCAGAAATCCGGGCAGCAGTTTTTGAGAAGTGTCTTGAGCCCGCAGTTGCCGGTCTGACTTGAACTCCAGTCCTGCAGTAACCGGTAGTAAATCAAAAGACCAAAGTAATAGACAGTAACTCCCACTTTCCGGCCTCGATATCCCAACCGATTCCGAAAATTACAAGCAATTCTGCCTGCGTCCGGCAGCAGTACCCGGCGTTGATTCGGTTTGGCGACCAAGCCGCGTCAGCCGCTCCTTCTCTGGCTCATTTCTTTCCTGACGCGCCGATAGACGGGTCCCCAGATCGGGTGTCCGGCTTCGGCCGGACTCAGTTCGAAATGCGGGTCTATGAGCAGGGCTTTTTTAAATTCGTCGCCGCATAATTGCGTTCGATCGGTCACGCAATAAATGAATGCCAGATATTTATGAGCACTTACCTTATCTTTCCGGTAAATCAAACCTCTCTTGAGCGCATAGCGGAGCTCGCGGGCTGCAGTGCGATAATTGCCTTTATCGTAGTTGCTTATTCCCGAATCAAGCTCCTGCTCGGCTTTATGCGGCGGCGGTTTATCGAGTCCGATATCGCGCATGACGGTAGTGGAGCAGCCGTCAACAAAAAAAGATGTTAACAATATTAATATTATTAGTGTCAGTCGATGATGCACGATTAGCCTTACTGGAACGTATGCCGGATATATCTGTGAGAGCCTGGCTTTAATACCACGATTTTCGAATAGCGGGGGAAATTCAGGTTGCTTATTTCTATCTTGTGTTCTCCCGCAGGGATTTTCAGCCTTTTGATCGGCGGTGTGATTCCTGCAAACTTGCCGTCTATGAAAATTTCGCCCCATGGGAAAACAGCAAAATTAAGTATCGCAGTTCTGGTTTTGGCATGTTCGGCCTGGGGAACGCCTGCATTGGACCAGATATTGTTCTCCGCCGGGAGCGTCACGGCAGTTTGCACTGGTGCTACGGGAGTTGTAACGGGAGTTGTAACGGCATGCCGGACAGAAATGACCGGCATCCTTTCCGAAAAAAATGCTTGTATGGCGCGTCCCGATTTAGTTAAAAAATCAGGCCTGAATGCGGGAAGCGTATTTTTTCCGTACAAGATAAACACCATGATTATGCCAAATGCAATCAATGCAAGCAAAGCCAGCCGATTTTTATTCAACGCGGACGTTGTTGCGTAAGGGTATCTGACATCGGCACGTAACGTGTCTACAGGGTTTCCGCTGAATATATCGACGATCTCGGGATCCAGACTCAATGTAGTATCCCCGATGCCGGACCATGAAGCTTCTACCGTTTTAGGCACTGGGGACTCCGTTACTGCTGCTGCGACCGGATACGAAAACGGCACGCTATTATAGTTTCTCAGCGCACTGGCGAATTCCTGGGCGTCCTGATAACGCTGGTCGGGCTGTTTTGCCAGGGCTTTGGCAATGATGCCGTTAAATACTTCAGGGACGCGCGGCGCCAGGGATCGGGGCGGGACCGGCATTTCGTGTACGATACGGTACAAAATGGTATTGATATTATCGCCATCGAAAGGGGACTCGCCCGTCAGCATTTCGTAGAGAATGACGCCCAGCGCAAATATGTCGGAACGATTGTCGACCTTATTCCCTACCACTTGCTCGGGCGCCATATATTTGGGCGACCCCCAGGCCGTTCCCGCCAGGGTTCTGGCGCCGTTGGGCATCTGGGCAATGCCGAAATCCATGATTTTTACGCTGTTACCGCGTACCAGCATGATATTGGCCGGCTTTACATCGCGGTGAACGATTCCGTGTTCATGGGCATAGGCGAGGCCGCCCGCAATTTTAGCGCCAATATCGACTATCTCGTCGATGCGTAATGGCGTATGCGCGTCCAGAACATCTTTCAGCAACCGGCCTTCCAGGAACTCCATGGCCATGTAAGCGACATTGTCAGTCTTGCCTACGTCATAAATGGTAACTATGTTGGGATGGTTGAGGCGGCCGGCGGACTTGGCTTCGCGATAAAAGCGCTCTTCAAACTTGGCGAGCTCTTCCGTAGAAAGATCGAGGCTGATGGTTTTTATTGCGACAGTTCGTTCTATCAGCGGGTCGATAGCTTTATAAACCACTCCCATGGCGCCTTGCCCCAGTTCGGACAGAATCTCATATCGGCCAAGTTTTTTAGTCGCCATTTACGTGCTGTTAATTATATAAGAATAGGATCCACCAAAAGTATGAGTGCGTGGTTGCATAACATTAGTTTTTTCGGCCGCCAATGTCAATTATGTTTAAGACTTATTTGATTGGGCATTATTCGTGTTATCTTGCTTTAACTCGGCTTCGGATGAGAGAATGGGTAAATAAATAAGAGGGCCGGAATCGTGTATTTCCGGCCGGGCCACTATTTTGACTGGGGAATATCCACGGATGAAACTGCGTACCGATTTGCACATAGCCAGCGCGACCGACAAAGGAGTGGTTCGCAATTTTAACGAAGACAGTATCGCCGTTAATCGGGAACTCGGTTTAATCGTACTCGCCGACGGCATGGGCGGTTATAAAGCGGGAAATGTAGCCAGCAACATGGCGACCAGCCTTATTGTCGATGAGCTGCAAAGCAGGCTGGGACACGGCAGCGGACGCGGATCGCTTTTGTACGCAGAACCCCAGAAACTGGTTCGGGAAGCGCTGGAAAAAACCAACCAGCTTATTTTCCGTACCGCCAGGACCGAGGAAAAATATCAGGGCATGGGAACGACGGTCGTGCTCATGCAGTTTTACGATAACCGGGCGACGATCGCGCATGTCGGCGATTCCCGCCTTTATCGCTGGCGCCAAGGCTACTTCGAGATATTGACCCGCGACCATTCCCTGTTGCAGGAACAGGTCGCGCTGGGGATGATCTCTTTTACGGACGCGCGATATTCGCATAACCGTAATCTCGTGACTCGCGCACTCGGGACCGGCGCAGAAGTCGAATTGGAAATCCGCGAGATCGATGTGCAGCCCGGAGATCTTTACCTGTTGTGTTCGGACGGCCTGAACGATATGGTCGATGATTTCAATATTGAACTGGCGATGAACGAGCTACAGGGCAATCTTCCTTTGATGGCGAGGCAATTGGTGCTGATGGCAAACGATAATGGCGGACATGACAACGTCTCCGTGATCGTTGCTCAAGTTCCGGCCGATTCGCCGCCGGGCAGCGGCCTTAAAAACGCGTTCTTTAACTGGCTAAGAAGAATCAGGAGTTAAGCATGGCAAAGCTGGTGGTAAGTATAGAAAACGATGTTCAGGGGCATTATTTTCTCGACAAGGACAAATTTGTTATCGGGCGCAACGAAGACAGCGACATATGCCTGAACGATCCCGACGTCAGCAAACTGCATGCGCACATCATTACCATAGAGAACGACCAGATTCTGGAAGACATGTTCAGCAACAGCGGCGTCCGGGTGAATGGCGCAAAGGTGATCCGTCACATATTGCAGAATAACGACACGATCGAAATCGGGCGCTTCCAGCTTAAATATATCAATCAGCGCGCTTCCTCCAATATGGATTTCGACAAAACCATGCTGCTCGATGTGACGCCCTCGCTGATTGCCGAACTGGCGGAAACGATCGAACCGTCAGCGAGCAAGCCCGACAAGAAAATATCCATCTCGCGCGAAAACAAGTGCAATTTCCCCCTGGGCGGAGTCAGGGGCATAAAAGGCGAGCATAGCGGACAGGAAATCCTGATCAGCCGCCCCTTGAAAACCTTCGGTCGTGCCGGTCAGCTCGCCATGATCAGCCGGCGGCCGATGGGGTATTACGTAACGCATGTCGAAGGGAAAAAATCGACGCGGCTCAACGGCAGACCGATCGGCTCGGCGTCACTTCCTCTACAGGAAAACGATGTGATTGAAATCGCAAACCAGAAACTGGTATTTTTTCTTCAGGATTAGCCTCAGGATTTACATACCGCGGCACGGTTTGCCCCACCGTTCACCCATCAGCCCGTTCATGTCGAAAGCGGCTGTCGCGGCCGTTCGCGTTTCTTCATCCGACTTTTCTAAACGTCAGGTTAATGCGCTTGCGGCCCAATAACGGATGATATCCATCGGCAACCGGCGCGATACCGTGAAAATTAAACCGGGACGCGCCGCCCCACACTGCAACATCGCCATGCTCCAGCCGATATCGCTGCGGTCGGTCGTTGCGCTCCGCGCCGCCGAACAGGAACACCGCCGCCAGGCCCAGCGATACCGACACTATGGGCGCGGCGCTATCGCGCTCGTTTTTATCCTGATGCAGCGATAATCGCGCACCGGGCTCATAACGATTTATGAGGCAGGTATCGGGTATGAAGCGATTGTATCCGGCCTCGCTTGCCGCCCTGCTCGCCACTGCGGCGAAAATTTCGGGTAAAACCGGCCACTTCAATCCCGTCTCCGGATCGCAGGGTTCATAGCGATATCCGCTGCGGTCCGATACCCAGCCCAGCCGGCCGCAACACGTCATCGCCACCGACATGCGGTAACCGCCCGGAGTTGTCAAATGCCGGAAAGGCGCCTGCGCAGCAATCGCATCCAGAGCGTGCAACAGTTCGCCGTCAATATCCTTGACGAAACGGCGCAACAGCACAGCGCCTTCCGCCAGCTTGAGTCTGGACGGATAAATGTCGGGCAGCTGCTCGAACAGATCGGCGGTCATGCGCACAGCCGCTGCCATCGGCATCGGGCAAAGAACCCGGCATCATCCTGCCTGCGGGGTATTCGCATCCAGTTCCGTATCGGATATCCCGGATTCACGGCTTTTCTTCGCGATCCAGCAAAATGCGTTTGCGTTCCACGCCCCATCGGTAACCCGACAGCGCACCGTCGCTGCGCACAACGCGATGACAAGGAATAGCAACGGCCACCGCGTTGGCGGCGCACGCTCTGGCAACCGCCCGCGCCGATTTCGGCATGCCGATGCGTTCCGCGATCCCGGCGTAGCTCACGGTACTTCCTGACGGAATTTCCCGCAATGCCTGCCAGACCCGAAGCTGGAATACCGTACCCTGTATATCGAGCGGCAGATCGAGTCCCAGCGCAGGATTCTCGACCACACCGACGGCTCTGGCAACAATCAGTTCGAAATCGCTCTCGCCGCCTATCAACTCCGCCTGCGGAAAGCGGTCCTGCAGGTCGCGTACCAGCACATCGGCGTCGTCGCCCAGAAAAATCGCGCATACCCCTAAAGCGGTAGCCGCCACCAGTATAGCCCCCAGCGAACATTCGCCTACGGCAAAGCGGATCACGGCTGACACGCCTCCGCACCGAAAATTGTCCGGCGGCATTCCCAACATGGGACCGTAAGTGGCATAAAAGCGCCCGTTCGAATTAAATCCCGCGTCATAAATCGCATCGGTCACGCTGTGGCTCCGGGCGAGAATTTCCCGGATGCGCTTTTCCCGATACGCAATCGCATACGCTTTGGGAGTCACGCCAGCGATTGCCTTGAATATGCGATGAAAATGATAACGGCTCAAACCGGCATCCTGAGCCAGAATGGCAAGATTGGGCACTTCCCCAGCCGTTTCGATGGACCGGCAGGCTTGCGTCACTATCCGGACGTAACGCTGCGCCAGCGCAGGCTGGTCAGGACGGCAACGCATGCACGGGCGGAAACCGGCTTGTTCCGCCTGCGCAAGGCTGGCGTAAAAACGCACGTGCTCTCTTTTGGCCCGGCGCGAAGGGCAAGAAGGGCGGCAATAGATCCCGGTGGTCGATACGGCATACCAGAATCGGCCGTCGGCAGCGCAATCGCGCGCGATCACAGCCGCCCAGCGGTCATCGTCATCGTTCGCAGGGATCGAAACACCTTCAGTTTCAGGATTGGCTCGCATAAGTCATGCCCCGGAAAACAGGATGTCATCATTTTAACGATAATTCAAATTGCCGAACTCTATCTATTGCTTTTAAATTTTTATGCGAAGCACCTTACCGTGAATAAAACATAACCGCTTCTCCCGCAAAAAACGTGCTGATACGCCGGTTAAAAAAAAAGAAAAAGAAATTGCAATCCCTGATTCCTTCTGTTATAAAAACCCATCTCCTTTGCTAACAGCACGCCATGTTATGTCAGCAATCAACGTCGTAGACCTTTCCCGCGCTCAATTTGCCCTAACAGCTCTGTTTCATATTTTATGGCCGGTTTTGACGATAGGACTGTCTTTCTTTCTTGTCATATTCGAAGCGCTGTGGTTCAAGACCAACGACGTAGCCTATTATCATCACGCGCGCTTCTGGTCGAAACTTTTTGTGCTCAATTTCACGGTTGGGGTAGTTTCCGGTTTGCCGATGGAATTCGAATTCGGCACCAACTGGTCGATGTATTCGCATTTCGTCGGCGAGGTGTTCGGCACCCCGCTGGCGATCGAGGGCCTGATGGCCTTCTTCATGGAATCCACCTTCGTCGGGCTGATGTTCTTCGGGTGGGACCGGCTCAGCCGGCCGGGCCATCTGGCGGTCACGTATCTCGTGGCGCTCGGTTCCAACCTGTCGGCGTTGTGGATCCTGATCGCGAACGGCTTCATGCAGGACCCGCAGGGCGCCAGCTTCGATCCAAACACCATGCGGATGCAGTTCACCAGCATCTATAGCCTGATCTTCAGTCCGGACGCGCAGGACAAGTTCGTTCATACGTCCATCGCCGGCTTCGTCACGGCCGCGATGTTCGTCATGGGGATCAGCGCCTATTACCTGCTCAGCGGCCGGCACCGCGCCTTCGCCGCCCGGTCGTTCCGCATGGCGGCGTTGTTCGGT
>DASSZW010000172.1:0-6476 GCA_035713285.1 Burkholderiales bacterium | reverse complement strand
AACATGGGCGATGCGTTAAATTATCTTGAAGACGCCATGCCGCTTGAGGTAATGTTCTATAACGGTAAAGCGATCTCGGTTGAAATGCCCAACACGATAGTGCGCGAAGTGATCTATACTGAACCGGCAGTACGCGGCGATACTTCGGGCAAGGTTCTGAAACCGGCCAAAATCTCTACCGGTTTTGAAATCGCTGTCGCCGCCTTCGTCGAAATCGGCGACAAAATCGAAATCGACACCCGCAACAACGAATTCAAGCGTCGCGTTAACTGACATTCATTGCCGTATGCCTGTCTTCTGAACGACGGCTGCTTGTTTTCCATCCCGCCCCCCAGCGGCCCAAAGCAGCTTAGGCTGCTTTTTATTTCAGAGGAGTTTGCGTGCTCACCGCCGATCAATTATTAACCGAATTATTGGAACGCGCCTGCAGTTTGACCGCAACGGAAACCATTGCGACCGAAACTGCGTTGGGGCGGATACTGGCAGTAGCCGAAATCTCGACCCTCAACGTTCCGCCTCTCGATAACAGCGCGATGGACGGCTATGCCGTTCGTGCTGCCGAATGCCGCATCGATGGCTTCCTGCCGGTTTCTCAGCGCATCCTCGCAGGGCAAATCGGCGAACCCCTGCAGAACGGCAGCGCAGCCCGCATTTTTACCGGCGCGCCGGTCCCCGAAGGAGCCGACGCAGTAATCATGCAGGAACATTGCCGGGCGGAAGGCAACACAGTCCAATTGCTCAGTTCCGTACAAAAAGGTGAAAACATACGCCGCGCCGGCGAGGATATCGTCGAAGGCGATACCATCCTGGAACGAGGCACCCGCCTGCATGCCGCGCACATGGGTCTGGCAGCCTCCGTAGGGCGTGCCGGCCTGACCGTATTCCGCAGGCTCAAGGTCGCCAGTTTTTCTACCGGCGACGAACTGGCGCAACCGGGCAGCGCACTGAAAGCCGGACAGATCTATAATTCCAACCGCTATACGCTAAGCGGGCTGATACAGGCTCTGGGTTGCGAATGGATAGATCTGGGCGCTGTTCCGGATACCCTGAGCGCGACCATTACGGCTTTACAGCGCGCGACCATGCTGGCTGACGTCATAATAAGCAGCGGGGGCGTATCGGTCGGCGAAGCCGATCACATTAAAGCGGCCGTGGCACAAATCGGCGTCATAGAACTATGGAAAGTCGCCATGAAACCGGGCAAACCGCTCGCCTACGGCCGTATCGATAATACCGATTTTATCGGCCTGCCCGGCAACCCGGTATCCGCCTTCACCACGTTCTGTTTGTTCACCCGGCCTTTTCTGCTCAAGCGCATGGGTGCAACGCACGTACTGCCGATAAATTATCCGGTACGCGCCGCTACCGCATGGCCGCGCGCCGGCAGTCGCCGCGAATTTCTGCGCGCGCGCATACAGCAGTCCGATAGCGGCGAACCGGAAGCGCTGATCTATCCGCAGCAGGGCTCTGGAGTTCTGGCATCGGTGGTGTGGGCAAACGGATTTGTCGATTTGCCTGCGGGGCAAACTATTGCGCTGGGCGACAGCGTCAGGTTCATCCCTTTCAGCGAAGTCACGCAATGAATATCAAGGTGCTGTATTTTGCACGCCTGCGCGAAGAATTCGGGATGGCCGAAGAATCGATCGCGCTTTCCGAAGGAACAGTAGGCGCGCTGCTTGAGTTGCTGCGCAATCGCGGATCGGTCTGGGCCGAGCAATTGGGCGTCGGACGCAACTATCGGGTAGCGGTCAATCAGGTATTGGCCGATGCGTCTGCGCCGATAAAAGCCGGGGACGAAATCGCCATTTTCCCTCCGGTCACCGGCGGCTGACAGAACTATTCGTCGCAAAGACGGACAGGATACTTAATGAAAATCACCGTACAAGAAACCGATTTCGATGCCGCGACGGAAATTTCCGAATTGTGTGCAAACAACAGCCGGATCGGCGCGATCGCAAGTTTTATCGGCCTGGTGCGCGACAATAGCGACGGCGATCCGGTAACCGCTATGACGCTGGAACATTACCCGGCCATGTCAGCCCGGGTATTGCGCGACATTGTCGAACAGGCCATGCAACGCTGGCAGATCGGGGATGTCACCGTCATCCATAGAACCGGCAAGCTGGCCCTGTGCGATCAGATCGTATTTGTCGCCGTCGCGGCCGCACACCGGCACGACGCATTTCTGGCGTGTGAATTCATTATGGATTTTCTCAAGACCGCAGCTCCGTTCTGGAAAAAGGAGCAAACCGCGCAGGGCGAACGCTGGGTCGAACCTCGCGCCACCGACGAAGACGCCCGACGGAGCTGGCTCGATTCCTCCGATATTTCCGCCCGATAGCGCAGCTGCAAGCCCCGCTTGACGCCGAGGCGCACCGCTAACAGCCGCTATTTGAATTTATAGTATTTCTGGTTCAAATATGCCGCCACATCGGTTTCTTCTTCCGGGAACCAACCGGTGCCGGTATTGACATTGCAGGCGGTAATGCGGGCAGCCAGTTGCGCTGGGTTGTGAACGATGCGATTAGGCCGCGTATAGATAGCTGAGCCGTCGCCGCCGAATTTCGCCGCATGGCAGTTGATGCACGATTTGTCGAGCAGGGTTTTGCCGACTTTCGGATCGCCTTTATCGAAAGGCGCCGCAGCCGCCGTACCCGCGATACCGAAAAGTATCCATGCCATAATAAAAGTTTTCATATTTTCCCCTTAAAAAACGCTACGCTTAATTATGCACCGAAGCCGATAAGCGCGCCACCCGTTGTTGCGCATTGGGATGTGAATCATAAAACATCGAATACCAACGATCGGGGGTCAACGTCGTCGCATTATCGCGATAAAGCTTGATCAGGGCGCTGACCAGGCGATCGGGGTCCGCAAATTTCGCTGCATACTGGTCGGCTTCGAATTCCTGGCGGCGCGAATACATGCCCGACAGCATTTGCAACGGCAAAGTAAATACCGGCAAGATCAGAAAAAACAGCACAAATCCTGCTCCGGCGCTCATGCTGCGCACCCCGAAAGCGGAAAAAAACCAGGGGCTGCGCAGCAGAACGGCAATAACCGCCAGAAAAACCAGGCTCATGCCGAATACCCAGACCATGCGTTTGAGCACGTGGCGATGATAAAAATGTCCCAGCTCGTGCGCCAGCACCGCTTCGATTTCGCCGGTTTGCAGATGTTTGATCAGGGTATCGAACAGCACGATGCGCTTGCTCCTGCCAAAGCCCGTGAAATAGGCATTGCCGTGACGGCTGCGCTTCGAACCGTCCATCACGAACAGTCCCTGGGCGGCAAAACCGCATTTTTTCAATAGGTTTGAAATGTGCTGTTTCAGCTCGCCTTCGGGCAAGGGCTCGAACCGGTTGAATAAGGGAGCGATAAAATTCGGATAGATCGCCAGTATAAACAGATTGAATCCAACCCACACCAACCATGCATACAGCCACCAGTCGGGACCTGTCGCCTGCAAAATCCAGAATACCGCATACAGCAGCGGCAAACCCAACAGCAATCCTATTGCAGCCTGCATGAGCAGATCGCCGGCGAACCGCTGCAGCGTCATCGTGTTGAAACCGAAACGCTGCTCCAGACGGAATTTGCGGTACCATTCCAGCGGCAATTCCACCACACCGCTCACAACGATCACGCTGGCGATCAAAATCACGTTTGCCGTTATCGTGCCGGTAATATGCTGGTTCCAGTACCGTGCCAGCCAGGCCACGCCACCGAATACGGTAAAGCTTGACAGGACGACTGCTTCCAGTGCGATCTGCGCCAGCGACAAACGGCTTTTGGCTACGGTATAATCCGCCGCCAGCCGATGTTGCGCCGGACTGATCTGTTCAGCGAAGTCCGCCGGGACCCGTTCTCGATGCCTGCGTACATGCCGGATCTGGCGCATTGCCAGCCAGACCCGCAAAACAGTGGTCAGCGCCAGCGCAATTAAAAAAATTTCGGTAAATGTATTCATCACGGAATTATGCCACAATCTCAGTTTTCACCGGTGTAAGTAAACAATGGCTCAAGATCAAAATAACCTCATCTGGATAGACATGGAAATGTCCGGCTTGTTGCCGGATACCGACCGTATTCTCGAAATAGCGCTGGTCGTCACCGACTCGCAACTCAACACGATCGCCGAAGCCGACGTGCTCGTCATCCATCAAAACGATGCAGTACTCGAAGGCATGGATTCCTGGAACAAAGGCACGCACGGCAAATCCGGCCTGATCGACAAAGTCAAAACGTCCGCGCTCGATGAAGCCGAAGCGGAAAAACAGATGCTCGCCTTTTTGCAGCAATACGTTCCGGCGCGCACCTCGCCGATGTGCGGCAACTCGATTTGCCAGGATCGCCGTTTTCTTGCGCGATACATGCCGGCGCTGGAAAACTATTTCCATTACCGCAACCTCGATGTCAGCACGCTGAAAGAACTCGCCAAACGCTGGAAACCCGGCATCGTCAAAAATTTCACCAAAAACAGCAAGCACGAAGCCCTGTCCGACATTTACGACTCGATCGCGGAAATGCAGCATTATCGCGAACACTTTATCCTGCCGGAATAGCTCGCCCGGAGTTTACCGGATAATACCGCCGCCCAGACAGACTTCTCCCGCATACAGCACTGCCGACTGACCCGGCGTTACAGCCCATTGCGGCTGGTCGAAACGGAATTCCGCATCTTCTGCATTTCCGGGCACCAGACTGCAGGCCGCATCCGCTTGCCGGTAACGGGTCTTGGCGCTGTACGCACAGCCGCTATCGGGAGGGATTCCAGCCACCCAGCTCAAATTGTCCGCCATCAATTGTGTACGGTAAAGCAAAGGATGATCGTGGCCCTGCACGACGATCAGTTCGTTGCGCGCCAGGTCTTTGCCGGCGACAAACCACGGTTCGCCCGCGCCGCCGATTCCCAAGCCCTGGCGCTGACCGATGGTATGGTACATCAAACCCTGATGGCGACCGACTTCCCGACCCTCCGGCGTACGCGAGACGCCGGGTTCAATCGGCAAATAGCGTTGCAGGAATTCCCGGAACGGCCGTTCGCCGATAAAGCAGATGCCGGTGCTATCTTTTTTATCTGCGTTGGGCAAACCTGCCTGCTGCGCGATATCGCGCACTTGCGTTTTATGCAGTTCACCGAGCGGGAACAAGGTTTTCCCCAGCTGGTACTGATTGAGCCGGTGCAAAAAATAACTCTGGTCCTTGCTCGAATCGACGGCCTTCATCAACTGCACGCCGCTGCCGGACCCGGCAATACGGGCGTAATGACCGGTCGCGATCTTATCCGCGCCCAGATTCAGCGCATAGTCCAGGAATGCCCGGAACTTGATTTCGGCATTGCAGAGGACATCGGGATTCGGCGTGCGCCCTGCCTGATATTCGCGCAAAAAATAACTGAATACGCGATCCTTGTATTCGGCACTGAAATTGACGGCTTCAACTTCGATTTCCAGTACCTGGGCGACCGCCAGCACATCGAGAAAATCCTGCCGCGCCGGACAGTTTTCGTCGTTGTCGTCGTCCCAGTTTTTCATGAAAACCCCGGTCACCCGATAGCCTTGCCGTCTCAGCAGCAATGCGGCCACCGAAGAATCGACGCCGCCGGACATGCCGACCACAATATGGCGAGAGGATTTGTTCATCTGGAAAAATTATTCATTGATACGCTCAGGCATAATATTGCAGCATGGTCAGAGGATAACGCGCCCCCTTCAGATAATCGGTTACGCAATCGCATACCAGAGGACTGCGATGCAACGCCTGTCCGGCGTATAGTTCATCGGCCGTTTGCCACAGCGCGCGGATGATGCCTTCGTCAAGTCTGCGTTCCGCTTCGTGCCCCGTGATTTTACCGGCGAAAGCGAAACGCAGGTACGTTCGATCACGCGCGGCCTGATGCCACTGATAGATTCCGATCAGCGCTTCGGGGACGAAATGGTATGCTGTTTCCTCCAGCGTCTCGCGCACGACGGCGGCCAGGATCGATTCTCCCGGGTCCAGATGCCCGGCCGGCTGATTGAAACGGACGCCATCCGGCGTGCGCTCTTCCACGAGCAGAAAACGGCCGGATTGTTCGATGACGGCGGCGACGGTGACATGCGGTTTCCAGGTCATGGCGGGTCTGCAATTAATATTTATGCGAATTGTACTTCAGACTTGAATATCGCGCTGAGGTTCGATGCGCGGGCGACAGATAACAGCGGCAACAAAAAAGGCAGAGATAAATCCCTGCCTTTCAGACAGCCTGCCTGCTATTGAAACGCGGGCGAATTACTGGGCTGGAGTCGCAGCTGGAGCAGCTTCTTTTTTGGAAGCTTTTTTCTTGCTGTGATGATGCATGGCACCGTGGTGCTTTTTAGCTTTGTGCTTGGTGGTGGTGGTCGTGGAAGTAGAAGATGAATCAGCAGACGGTGCAGCAGCGTCGGCAGCAACAGCGGAGAAAGACACTGCAGCGAAGGTGGCAGCAAGGATTG
>DASSZW010000171.1:0-13465 GCA_035713285.1 Burkholderiales bacterium | reverse complement strand
CGATCTCGGTCCGATTTACGGTAAGCAATGGCGCAGCTGGCCGTCCCCGGACGGCGGACATATCGATCAGATGGCACGCGTTCTTCAGGATCTGAAAACCAATCCGGATTCGCGCCGCATCATCGTGTCGGCGTGGAATGTCGCAGAACTGGACCAAATGGCGCTGGCGCCGTGCCATGCATTTTTCCAGTTTTACGTGGCCGACGGAAAATTGAGCTGCCAGCTCTATCAGCGCAGCGCAGATATCTTTCTGGGCGTACCATTCAATATCGCCAGTTATGCCCTGCTGACCATGATGGTGGCCCAGGTAAGCGGGCTCAAGGTCGGGGATTTCGTTCATACGCTGGGCGATGCGCATATTTATTCCAATCATATGGAGCAGGCGGCGCTCCAGTTGACACGCGAACCCAGACCGTTGCCGACTATGCGCATCAATCCCGGAGTGCGGGATTTATTCGCATTCAAATTCGACGATTTCGAATTGCTGGATTACGACCCTTATCCGGCTATCAAGGCGCCGGTTGCGGTGTGAACGGGCAGGCGGATACTGCTCGGAACAGCTTTGCCGGCGATATGCAAGCTTAATTATAAATAAAAAATACCATGAACGATTTCAGTAAAAAAAGAGCGCTCATAATCGATGACAGTCCGGCTATGTGTTCGTCGTTGCGGATGACATTGAACAATTTCGGTATTACCCGCTGCGAAACATCGAATTCCGCCAATGAAGCGATTTTCCGGATACGGCAACGCGAATTCGACATTATCGTCTGCGATTATTGTCTGGGGGAGGGCAGCGACGGACAGCAGATACTGGAACAGTTGAGGCGGAGCGCCATGATTGCGCAGTCGGTCGTATTCCTGATGGTGACTGCCGAGCGCGATTATGAAAAAGTGGTGTCATGCGCCGAATTTGCGCCGGACGATTATTTGCTAAAACCGTTTACGGCAGAAACCATCTGCGTCCGATTGGAGCGCATTTTTGAAAAAAAACTTCAATTTGCGCAGCTATATCAGCTCATTGCAGACGGTAAGGCAGAACAGGCGCTGGCTGAATGCGACCGCATGCTGGCCCTTAAAAATAAATTCGCCATGGATCTGATCCGTATGAAAGGCGAATTATTGATCGCTTTAAACCGGCCCGACGCGGCTAAAAAACTCTATGAAGAAATCATTGCTGCGCGGGCAATTCCGTGGGCGAGACTGGGTTTGGCAAAAAGCTTGAATCTGGCCGGGGAACCGGAAGCCGCTATCGAGACGCTGGAACTGGTAATAGGTGAAACGCCGCACTATCTGGAAGCGTACGATACCCTGGCCAGAACTCATGAAAACCAGGGCAATCTGCAGCTGGCGCAGGAAATTCTGGAAAAGGCGGTGGCGGTATCTCCGCAAAGCCTGTCGCGGCAAAGCGCGATGGGGGAAATCGCGTATCGCAACGGCGATCTGGCCAAAGCCGCTAAAGCATTCGGTACTGTTGTCGATAAGGGAAAATATTCGTATTTTCGCAATCACAAGGATTTCATCAGCTTGAGCCGGGTGCTGATGGAGGAGGGCAAACACGACACCGCGCTCTGCACGATTGCGGATGCGCGCAGAAATTTTGACAGTACGCCGGAACTGGATCTGGCGAGTTCGGTGATGGAAAGCCTGATTCATCATGCAGGCAGGGAAACGGTGCAATCCGGACAGGCGCTGTCGCGTGCGCTTGAAATCAAAGCGCAGCACGGCTTGAGCCTGGCCGACAGCATCGCTGTCGATCTCGCCAAGGTGTGCTTCTTGAACGGCAAGGAAGAAGAAGCGCGAGAGCTGGTCAAGGAAATGATCAGCAATTTTTACGAAGATGAAAAAATCCAGTCGGCAGTGCGTGGCATGCTCGACGACATCGGTCGTTCCGGCGAGAGCCAGGCGCTGATCGACAACAGCATCAACGAAGTCATCAAGCTGAATAATGAAGGCGTAATGCGTGCCAAAAACGGCGATCTGGCCGGATCGGTCGATCTGCTGGTCACGGCTTCGAAGCGCATGCCGCAAAACGTTCAGGTTGCGTTGAATGCCGCGCAGGCGTTGATCGTCGAAAGCGACCGCAACGGCTGGAACGGGGAAAACATGCGATTGGCGGCCCAATTGCTGGCTAATCATGCGGAACAGCATGGAAACCTGGAAAAATTCCAGAAAATCAGCAGATTGCATAAGGATATACGACTCAAATACGGAATCGCCGGCAATGAAACCAAGTGAGCCGGGAACGATCGATTTAAAAGTACTGCTGGCGTCGAATATTCATGAAATAAAAAATCTGCTGCTGCAGCTCATGTTGCGTCTCGATACCATGGATTCCGCTTCAGCGGATGTAATCGACGCCCGGTTGCTGTGTCGTCGCGTCAACGATCGCATGGTGCGAATGCTGTTGCTGTACGAATTGCAGACCGATACGCTGCAACTCAATCTGATTGCGCATAACCCCGCCGATTTTATCGACGATTTCGTCAGGAATGCGACAGCGCTGGCTGGCGGACGCTTTATAATCGAACGCCGCGCAGATGCAATGCCGGATTACTGGTTTTTTGACCGCGAGCTGGTGGAAATGGCGCTGCTTAATGCCGTGCACAATGCGTTGCGCTACGCGCGGCAGCGCATAGTTATCGGCGCGGCGGGAGCGGGAAACAGTTTGATGCTGAGCGTCGACGACGACGGTACCGGTTATCCGCAGCCTGTTTTGGAACAAAAGCAGGAAATACGAGCGCTGAAATCGAATAACGGAAGCGGCATGGGCCTGTTTTTTGCCCGTATGATCGCAGAAGCGCATACGAATAAAGACCGGCGCGGCGCATTAATATTGCATAATAAAGAGGGCGATTCAGGTGCTGTGTTTACCTTGCAATTGCCCTGACGAATTAATGGTTTTTATCCTGGCAGGCTATAGAAATGAATTTACACGAATATCAAGCTAAACAATTATTACGCGAATTCGGCCTCGATACGCCGCGGGGTATCGTGGTGGAAGATCCCGCGCACGCCGAATTGGCCGCTACCGGATACCTGGGAGGCGAGGCCTGGGTGGTCAAGGCACAGATCCATTCGGGCGGTCGCGGCAAAGCGGGCGGAGTCCGTCTGGTCGATTCGATCGAGGCCTTGCGCGCTGCCGCTGCCGATTTGCTGGGCGCACGCCTGGTGACGTACCAGAATGCGCCGGAAGGCCAGCAAGTCGGACAATTGCTGGTAGAAGAAAGCCTCGAAATCGCGCGCGAACTATATTTGAGCCTGTTGCTCGACCGCGATGCCGAACGCGTGGTGGTGATCGCGTCCGGGATGGGCGGCATGGAAATCGAAGACGTAGCGCAAACCCGGCCCGACCGGATATTGCGCGAACGCTGCGATCCGGTTCTAGGCTTGCAGCCGTTCCAGTGCAGGAACCTGGCGTTCGGGCTCGAGCTTCCGGCTGCCCTGATGAGCGATTTCAACCGCATGTTGCCGTCGTTATACGAACTTTTCATTCAGTCCGATTTAAGCCTGCTGGAAATCAATCCGCTCGTGATCACGGCCGATAACCGTATCGTTGCGCTGGACTGCAAAATGGTCGTAGACGATAACGCATTGGGCAGACAAAAAAAACTGCTGGATATGCGCGACGATACCCAGATCGACAGTAAGGAGTTAGCCGCACAACAAGCCGGACTGAGCTATATCGCGCTGGAAGGCGAGATCGGCTGCCTGGTGAATGGCGCCGGGCTGGCGATGGCGACCATGGACCTGATCAAGCTGCAAGGCGGCAAGCCGGCCAATTTTCTCGATGTCGGCGGAGGGGCGACCGCCGAGACGGTTGCTGCCGCTTTGAAAATCATTCTTTCCGACAATCAGGTTCGTGCAGTGCTGGTAAATATATTCGGCGGCATCATGCGCTGCGATATTATCGCGGAAGGGATTATTGCCGCGATACGGGAAGTGGGCGTGCGGGTTCCGGTTATCGTCCGGCTGGAAGGAACCAACGTCGATCTCGGTAAACAAAAACTGGCCGCCAGCGGTCTGGATATCATTTCGGCGGACGATTTGACCGCTGCGGCGCGATTTGCCGTCGCTGCAATTCAAGGTGCAACAGCATGAGCATATTGATCGACAGCAATACCAAAGTTATTTGTCAGGGTTTTACCGGCAAGCAGGGAACGTTTCATTCGGAGCAGGCGATCGCCTACGGCACGAAAATGGTCGGAG
Source organism: Burkholderiales bacterium (assembly GCA_035713285.1). Lineage (GTDB taxonomy): Bacteria > Pseudomonadota > Gammaproteobacteria > Burkholderiales > Sulfuriferulaceae > Sulfuriferula. Next base: position 9,256 of record DASSZW010000171.1, on the reverse strand, counting down.
GCGTGACGCCCGGCAAAGGCGGCCAGCGCCATCTCGATCTGCCCGTATTCAATACGGTGCGCGCAGCAGTGCGGGAAACGGCCGCCGACGCCAGCGTCATTTACGTCCCGGCCAGTTATGCGGCCGATTCGATCATGGAAGCAGCCGATGCCGGCATCGGCCTGATCGTGTGCATTACCGAAGGTATCCCGGTGCGCGACATGCTTAACGTCAAGGCCGCATTGCGCGCAAACGGAGCAAAACTGGTCGGGCCCAATTGTCCCGGTGTCATCACGCCCGACGCCTGCAAAATCGGCATCATGCCGGGCTTCATCCATCGGCGCGGCAAGATTGGCATCGTTTCGCGCTCCGGCACGCTGACATACGAAGCGGTGTTTCAAACTACCCGCCTCGGCCTGGGGCAAAGCACCTGCGTCGGGATAGGCGGCGATCCGATCAAGGGCATGGATTTTATCGATTGCCTGGCGCTGTTCGAGGCCGACCCGCAAACTTCAGCGATCATCCTGGTCGGAGAAATTGGCGGAACGCGCGAAGAAGAGGCGGCGGATTATATCAAGCGACACGTCACCAAGCCTGTCGCCGCCTACATTGCCGGACAAACCGCGCCCAAAGGCAAGCGCATGGGGCATGCCGGGGCCATCATCGCCGCAAGCAACGGGTCGGCGGACATGAAAATCCGCGCATTGGCGGATGCCGGGGTGAGCATTGCGGAATCTCCTGCCGACATGGGACTGGCCGTACAACAGGCGATGCGTTCATGAAAATCGCGCTGGCGCAACTCAATGCAACGGTCGGCGATATTGCCGGCAATACGGCGAAGATAGCCGAAGCGGTCGAACAGGCGAAACTGGCCGGCGCGCAGATCCTGATTACGCCGGAATTGATGCTTTCCGGTTATCCGCCCGAAGACCTCTTGTTCCGCGACGACTTCAACACGCAGGTCGAGCATGCGCTGGCGCACCTCTGTACGCTGTCGCAGGGGATAACCCTGGTGGTCGGACATCCGGGCCGGCAGCAAAACCATCGATACAATGCGGCGAGCGTATTCCGCAACGGAGAGTTGCTGGCGATGTATCATAAATTCAGCCTGCCCAATCATACGGTGTTCGACGAAGTGCGTTATTTTACGCCCGGTACGGACGCCTGCGTTTTCGAACAGGGCGGGGTACGCTTCGGCGTCAATATCTGCGCCGACGTATGGCACGAAGATGCGCCGCGCCGGGCCGCGCAAGCGGGCGCGGACGTATTGCTGGTGCTCAATGCGTCGCCTTATCATATCGGCAAGCTCGAAGAGCGCCATGCTGAAATAAGCGAGCGGATAAAAGAAACCGGAATGTCGGTGGCGTATTGCAATCTGGTCGGCGGCCAGGATGAATTGCTGTTCGACGGCGGTTCGTTCGCAATGAATGCGCAGGGGGAAGTCACCCATCAGTTTCCCTGCTTCGATACAGGGTTGTATTTCATCGAACTCGAAGGCGGGATTCCGGTCAAGGCGCTTGTCAGCCCCGCATTGTCTGTCGAAATGAGCGTTTATCGGGCGCTTGTTTTGGGTTTGCGCGATTATGTGGAAAAAAACCGGTTTCCGGGCGTATTGATAGGGGTTTCGGGCGGCGTCGATTCGGCGCTGACCCTGGCGATAGCCGTCGATGCGCTGGGCGCGGATCGTGTCCATGCAGTCATGATGCCTTCCGAATTTACTGCCGGGATGAGCATAGACGATACCCGCGAAATGGTCGCGACAGCGGGGGTGAAATATAGCGAATTGCCGATCAAATCCCTGTTCGCACTTTTTTTGAACGAGCTGGCGCCGCTATTTACCGATAAAACGCCGGGAGTGACGGAAGAAAACGTCCAGGCGCGCGTACGCGGCACTTTATTAATGGCTTTATCGAACAAATTCGGCCAGCTGGTCGTCACTACCGGCAATAAATCGGAAATGGCCGTAGGTTACGCCACTTTGTACGGCGATATGGCCGGCGGTTTCGCTTTATTGCGGGACGTATCGAAAACGCTGGTTTACCGGTTATGCCGATACCGCAATATTGTTACGCCGCTGATTCCTCAACGCGTTATCGACCGGCCGCCTTCGGCGGAATTGCGTCCTGACCAGACCGATCAGGATTCGTTGCCGGAATACGCAGTGCTCGACGCCATTATCGAGCGCTATGCCGAATGGGACCAAAGCATTGCTGCGATCGTTGCGGCAGGATACGACGAAACGGAAGTTTCCCGCGTTGTGCGCATGATCGATCGCAGCGAGTACAAGCGACGGCAGGCTGCTGTCGGCGTGCGCATCACGCCGCGCGGTTTCGGCAAAGACAGAAGATATCCGATCACCAACCGGTTTGATGCCGGAACTTCCTACTGAAAGAATAAATCCATGAAAAAAATTGACGCGATAATCAAACCTTTCAAACTCGAAGAAGTCCGCGCGGCCCTTTCGGAAATCGGCGTAACCGGGCTGACCGTCACCGAAGTCAAAGGATTCGGGCGACAGAAAGGCCATACCGAAATGTATCGCGGCGCGGAATATATGGTGGATTTTTTGCCGAAAATCAAAATCGAGCTGGTGCTGGTCGATTCCCTGCTCGAACTCGCGGCGGAGACGATAATGAACGCTGCGCGCACCGGCAAAATCGGCGACGGCAAGATATTCGTCAGCGATGTCGAGCAAGTAATCCGCATTCGTACCGGCGAAAGTGGCGAAATAGCAATTTAACAGGATTTATGCACGGCTGCGGTTGGTCGGACCGTTGCAATAGGATTTACAGAACCGGATCGCGCACCGCAAAACCGTGGCTGCGCAGCATATGCAAAGTCGGGTTCAGGCATTTTGCAATAAATTCGCGGCGGGCCGGATTTTTTTGCGCCAGCGAACGCCATTGTTTGCCGGGATTCAAGCCCGCCAGTTCGTAAACGTCAGCGGCGGGAAGATAAAAAGTGCGCGTGAACTGACGGATCAGCACATTGACGACCGGCGTCAGCAATTGGCGCCCCAGTTTGCTGGTATGGCGCAAGCTCGCTTCCAGCGCGCTGCGGGCATGCGCAATATGGCGCGCCTCATCGATGATATGCAAGGTGCACATCTGCCGGATCACGCTATCGACCTGAGTTTGACCTTGGGTGCGTACGTAGCGGTTGAGTCGATCGGGGACTTCTTCGCCTATCGTCACCGCCAGCCAGAACAGGGTCGAATCGAGCGGTGTATGCCGCCCCAGAAAATCCGCAACGAAAGGCCGGTGCCGCCATACGCCCGGCAAACGTATGCCGCTGTGTTCCATCAACTTTAAAAACATCAGGCTATGACCCGATTCCTCCCGGATTTCGTGCAGGAAATAAGCCAGTTCCTGCGCCGACTGCGTATGCTTGAGATTTTTGGATAAACGTTCGATGAAAATCGCTTCCAGCCAGATCCCGGCCTGGATAAAGCCGGTAAATTCGTATTGCGACAACCGCGTCTGCACCGCTTCCGGCAAGGCGTCGTATTCCGGCAAACCGTACAGGGAAACCGCCGTGGCAGGCAGCCAGGGTTTGTTCTGGTCGAGTTTGTCCCACTCCAGTCGCGTCAGCGGATCGGCGTAAGGCGAACTGTTAGTAGTAAGTTGCTCAAGTAAGGAAAGTTCAGCGTGCGCCATGAGCCTAAAATACAACGATATATAAGTCCGACAATGATATCAATTTTTACAAAAATAAGACAGATAACCATGCAAATTTGCCAAACCCAGAAAGCGGAAAACCTTGCTCGCAGCGCAGTTTTAAGGTATTGTAGCGGGCTTCTTGCGCAAATAGCCGGGAATTCCGGAGAGGTGGATGAGCGGTTTAAGTCGCACGCCTGGAAAGCGTGTTTGGGATAATATCCCAACGCGGGTTCGAATCCCGCCCTCTCCGCCAAAGTGGTAGTTAAGCTATTGAAATTGCTATAGAAGCCGAAATGTGGCGTTTATAGAATATCGATTGTTACACCCAGAGGTTACACAATCACAATCTGAGTGGAGCTTATATGCCAAACAAATTTACCTGCATAAACGTCCAAAATCTGCGGTCTATTATTTCCGCTGCCGCATCCCTAATGACTTGATATCGAGCTACGACGACAAACGCGAAAGCACCTTCAGTCTTAAAACCCGCGATCATCATGAAGCCATGAGTCGGGTATCGATTGAGGCCGGTAAACCGCAAACCGAATTCAAAAGTAGCGCCAGACACATTCTTCCTGACCATAATATGGCAGCATATCATGACAGACAAAATCTATTTTTTTGTATAAATTTTTTCTTACAAAATTTGATATAAAAAAATATTCCTCATTGTTTGGCGGGCAAAAAACGTTAATTATAGATGCAGTCGGTTGTTTTTATTATGAATTACATTTCGCGCATTAAAATTATTCATGATGGCTTGCAAATTGATCTTTTAGAAAATAGGACTTTATTGCTTATTTCTTATATGATTATGATTACTTTGAAAATGCTATGGACGATTGAGTTGTTTTATCATGAAAAACCTTTCAAATTCTGATTTTTCTTCCGAATTGGAGACGCTGTCGCTAGGTGTAGATGGCCTGGACGATATTCTTCGCGGAGGCCTGGTAAGCGACAGACTTTATTTGATCGAAGGTATGCCGGGCTCCGGTAAGACCACGATGGCATTACAGTTTCTGCTGGAAGGAGCGCGTAATGGGGAGCCGGTGCTTTATATCACTTTGTCGGAAACCGAGGCGGAGTTGCAGTCCGTTGCGCGATCGCATGGCTGGAGCCTGGAAGGTGTTTATATACACGAAGTGATTGCTTCGGAAGATTTTCTCGATCCGGCTCAGCAGCATACGATTTTTCATCCTTCCGAAGTCGAACTCGGCGATACCACTCGTAATATCTCGTTAATCGTCGATTCCATCAAGCCGAGACGTGTCGTGATCGATTCGCTTTCGGAATTGAGGCTGCTATCCAGCAATCCGCATCGCTATCGACGGCAGATTCTTGCGTACAAGCAGTTTTTTGCGCGCAGAGCCTGTACGGTGCTTATGCTCGATGATCGTCCGGACACGCATGACATGCAGATCCGCAGTATCGCCCACGGAGTGATCAGCCTGGACCAGACCGACAGTGATTACGGCCTGGGGCGGCGCAGGCTGCGGATTATCAAATATCGCGGCGTCAATTTTCAGGGCGGATATCACGATTATAAGATCCGGCGGGGCGGATTGGTAGTGTTTGCCCGGCTGGTGGCTGCGGAAACGCGGGTTTTTAAAAAATGCATCCAGGTCAGCAGCGGGCTGGCCGAACTGGATATGCAGCTCGGCGGGGGACTGGAAGAAGGTACCAGCACTATTATCGGCGGCCCCCCGGGTACCGGCAAGTCTTCGCTGGCCGCGCAGCTGGCTTTCGCTGCGATTAATCGCGGCGACAAAATAGGGATGTTCATTTTCGAGGAATCGATCAATAACCTGCTCAACCGTACCCGGGCGATCGGGATCGATCTTGCCGATGCGCTGGAATGCGGTAAAGCAGTCATACATCAGGTCGACCCCGCGGAAATGGCGCCCGGCGAATTCACGGATCACGTATGCCGGGAAGTCGGAAAGAACGATGTCAAAATGGTAATCATCGACAGCCTGAACGGATACCTGAATGCCATGCCCGATGAGCGCTTTCTTTCGTTGCATATGCACGAACTGTTATCGTATCTTGGTCAGAAGGGAGTTATTACCATACTCGTCGGCGTGCATGACGGGATGATCGGCAATAACATGCGTTCCGCCATCGAAGCGAGTTATCTTGCGGATAATGTGATCCTGCTGCGGCATTTTGAATACGACGGCGAAGTGCGTCAGGCGATCTCGATATTCAAAAAACGGACCAGCGATCACGAACGGACGATACGCGAGTTTACTATTTCAAAAAAAGGCGTCCGGGTCGGAAATATTTTAAAACAATTTCATGGCATATTGACAGGAATTCCCACTTATACGGGAAATAAGCTGGATGAAACCCCCTGATTCCCTGGATTCGGAACTTTTTGCTGGCGATTCCGTATACAGCGTGCCGGAGATGCGCCTCCTGATATTGGCCTCCTCCTTGCGTGACGGTGAAATCGCATCGCGTGTTTTAACCGATGCCGGGATAGATTGCGCGATATGCCAGGATTTGCCTTCGCTGATGCTCGAACTTGAGCTGGGCGCCGGGGCAGTGCTTTTGGCCGAGGAAGTGCTAGACCTCGCAACACTTCCGCTCCTTGAACGATATATCGCCAACCAGCCTAACTGGTCGGATCTGCCGATTATGGTATTGACATTTCACGGCACCCAGATTACAGCGTTAAGTAACTGGAGCGAGCGTTTGGGCAAGGCCACGCTGGTCGAGCGCCCGGTGCGTACCGCTGCATTGATCAGCATGGTGCGCTCGGCGTTACGCGGCCGTGAGCGGCAATATCTTATGCGCAAATCGCAGCATCAGTTGCATGAAAGCGAACAGCGGTTCAAGTCGCTGTTCGAGCATCATCCGGATGGAATAGTGGTGCGAGATCTCACCGGTCGGTTGATTTCGGGCAATAAAGCCATGGAAACGATGATGGGATATTCGATTGAAGAGCTTCGCAATATAACGATAAATACGCTGATCACTCCTGACGATTCCGACCATGCCCTGGTTTGCTTTGCGGAAGCGGCCAAAGGAAATCCAAAAACATTTCACGCCAGAGTCACCCGTCGCGACGGAAAAATCATCGAAGTCGAAGGTACGTATCTGCCATTGATTATTGATGGCGAGATCAAGGGCGTGCAGGGGATTGCACGGGATGTAACTCAATCGCGGAATTATGAGCGTCGCATCGAACACCTTGCGACGCACGATGTGCTGACCGAATTGCCGAACCGTCATCTGCTTATCGACCGGATGCAGCATGCCGTGGAGCAAAGCCGGCGCAGCGGCCAGCAGATCGGTATCCTGTTCATGGATTTGAATCGATTTAAACAGGTCAACGATAGTCTGGGCCACGATATTGGCGATCTGTTGCTCAAAGAAATTTCTGTCCGCCTTAAACGCATGGTTCGTGAAACGGATACCGTTGCCCGGCTCGGTGGCGATGAATTTGTCGTCGTCATCGACAATCTGGTTTCCATCGAAGCGATGGCAACGATAGCGGAAGACATTTTAGACAGTATCGCCGCACCGATTAAGCTTGTCGGTCATGAACTCAGCATTTCGACCAGTATCGGCGGCAGCGTATTCCCCAAGGACGGTCAGGATGTCCCTACTTTGCTCAAGCATGCCGATCTCGCAATGTATCAAGCCAAGGAATTGGGTTCCGGGTCGTTCCGTTTTTATGACCCGGAAATGAACATCAAGATTCTCGAGCGTCTGCTGACCGAAAGCGCCTTGCAAAGAGCGCTCGAAAAAGGGGAATTCCTGATTTATTATCAGCCGCGAGTGTGCGTGCTCAGCAAGACTATTATTGGAGTCGAAGCGTTATTGCGCTGGAATCACCCGCAGAAAGGCTTGATTGCCCCGGCAGATTTTATTCCGCTGGCAGAAGAGATCGGAATAATCGGAGATATCGGCGAATGGGTTTTGCATACTGCCTGTGCACAGAATCGGGCATGGCAGCATGCCGGTTATCCCTGCATCAAGATGTCGGTCAATCTTTCGGCGCAACAGTTGCGCTCAGCATCGCTGGAAAAAACAGTTGAAGCAGTATTGGCGGATACCGATCTTGAGGCCCGGTATCTTGAGCTGGAAATTACCGAAACCGGTCTCATGCAGAATATCGAACTCTCGTTTGAAACGTTGCTGGGAATACGTAACATGGGCGTTTCGATTTCGATTGACGATTTCGGCACCGGGTATTCGTCGCTATCGCATATCAAGCGCTTGCCTATCAACAGCCTGAAGATAGATAAATCGTTCATTCGCGACATTGTGAATGATCGTAATGACGCGGCGATCGTGTGCGCCACGATTGCAATGGCTCAACATATGGATCTTGGCATCGTCGCCGAAGGCGTCACCGCGGCCGAGCAGATGCGCTTTCTGGCCAAACATCATTGCAATGAAATGCAGGGTTATTTTTTCAGTCGGCCGCTTCCTCCTGCCGAACTGGAAGCATTATTGAAGACAGGGCTCCCGCTGATCGAAAATTATATGCAGAGCGTGCCGTACCCAGTTCATTAATTTAATAATCGATAATTTAATAATCGATGCCTGATGAATTTCCTTCCCGCCTGTAAATGGTCAAGGCAGGAAGACCTCATACGCGGCGATAGCGCTGCGGATTATTTTATATACTGAAATCCTGTTAATTCGAGTTGAGGAATGGTCCCGACGATTCCCGGGGTGAGAATGACGCCGGGAATCAGATGATTGGTTAATTCCGCAGCCATTTCCGGATGGGTCAGCTTGTCGGGATTCGGCCCTTTGGCGTGTAATTTCATACTGATTTCCCATACTGCGTTGTGGCAGGCAAGGAAAACGGCACCGCGTTTCTGCAGCACGGTAATACTGTTGTCGTGGGGAGAAAACGGACCTTCCGGATTATTGAAATCCTCGGGATTTGAGCTCGCTAAAGACGGCGCGACAATAAACGAGTTGGTAGTCTGCTTGTCTTTGGTCAGTTTCGAAAAATCGTATTTTTGCCAGATATAGTCGTCGTAAAGCGCCAGATGGGCGCTACCGTGAGTCGCCGAAACAGCCAGGAAATCGGGATGGCGGAAGGACCATATCTGCGCATTCATGGCATTGCGCATGAGATTGAGCCAAGGGCTTTCGAGATCGGTGTTGTCCCATACCTGTTTGGGGCCGCCGGCATAATGCATGACCTCGTTCAGAGCTTCGTTGTCCCATTGGTCGGGGCTGGTAAGAATCATGGGTACGGTTTTAAAATCTCTGCGCCTGGGTGCGGCAGTCAGTCTTTTGGCGAGATCGCGCAGGTTTCTGGCGCCTTTTTGTACCAGGGTGGGCGATATTTCATCCTGGCCATGGCTGATTTCTGCGGCTTTGGCATTCATTGCGATCAGACCGGCACCTAGACCTGTGACAGTGCGTTTGACTGCTTCTCTGCGCGAAATGGTATGAGTCGGGCTATCCATGCTTTCTCCATAATTAAAGCTATGCGGGGCGCTGTAATCCATCGGCTGATCAAACACCGGACGGAACCGGCCCGCATAAAACAGTTATTTTAAAACCCATATAACATGGACCTCAGGTAACCATGCGTTGATAACAGGTAAACGATTTGCCGTAGACATATTACTCCGCAGGTTTCG
>DASSZW010000170.1:0-2436 GCA_035713285.1 Burkholderiales bacterium | reverse complement strand
TCGCAAGGTCGTCCATCGCAACCCAAAAGGCCTGTCGGCCAAAGCCAAATATTTCTGGCAATCGGTGTTCGGTCTCGGAGCGGCTTTGTTTATCGCCTATTCGGCTCAATTACCCGCGCAAACTGAGCTTATCGTGCCTTTTTTCAAGCAGGTTGCCATTCCGCTCGGCACCATCGGCTTCGTCACGCTGGCCTATTTCGTGATCGTAGGTTCGAGCAACGCAGTGAATCTGACCGACGGGCTGGACGGGCTGGCGATATTGCCTACCGTCATGGTGGCGTCCGCGCTGGCGATCTTTGCTTACGTCGCCGGGAACGCCGTGTTTTCCCGCTATCTGGAAATGCCGCACATTCCCGGGGCCGGCGAGCTGGCGGTGGTTTGCGCCGCCATAGCGGGGGCTGGCCTGGCGTTTCTATGGTTTAACGCATACCCCGCCGAAGTGTTCATGGGCGATGTCGGTGCGCTGGCGCTGGGCGCATCGCTAGGCCTGGTCGCCGTGATCGTACGTCAGGAGATCGTGCTGTTTATCATGGGCGGCGTATTTGTCATGGAAACGCTGTCGGTGATGATACAGGTGGGATCGTTCAAGCTGACGGGTAAACGCGTGTTTCGAATGGCTCCGCTGCATCACCATTACGAATTGAAAGGCTGGAAGGAAACGCAAGTCGTCGTGCGTTTCTGGATTATTACCATGATGTTGGTACTGATCGGGCTATCGACGCTGAAAATACGTTAATGCATCGCGGCAGCGCCGGGCTGCCGCAAAACGAGAGCGACATACATGAACTGGTACGGGCAGCACATATTGATACTTGGGTTAGGCAGCAGCGGTTGGGCTGCGGCACGCTGGCTTGGCCGACGCGGCGCAGTGCTGCGCGTAGCCGATAATGCCGCCGAACCGCCCAACCTGGTTCCTTTGCGCGAACTGTTTCCGGCTGTGCCGGTGACGCTGGGCGACTGGAATGAGGCCGATTTTTTCTGGGCGGACCGTATCATAGTAAGTCCCGGGGTGCCGATATCGCATCCTCTGTTGCAGGCTGCTTTGAGTCGCGGCATAGCCGTCTGGAGCGACGTCGAACTGTTTGCCCAGGCCTTGCCCCATCATGCGCAGGTCATTGCCATTACCGGCTCGAACGGCAAAAGTACGGTAACCAGTATGGTGCATGCTATTTGTGAGGCGGCCGGAAAAAAATCGCTGATGGCCGGCAATATCGGCTTGCCGGTGCTCGATGCGCTGGAGGACTATCCGGAAACGGAAATATACGTGCTGGAATTATCCAGCTTTCAGCTCGAAGCCACTTACACCCTCAATCCGGCAGCAGCGACGGTACTTAATATCAGCGAAGACCATCTGGACCGGCACGCCGATCTGGCGGCTTACGCCGCAATCAAAGCCCGTATTTTTACCGGTGACAGCGTGCAGGTGCTGAACCGCGACGACCGCTGGAGCGCGGCTATGGCGCAAACCGGACATACCGTGCTGACTTTCGGCCTGGATAGCAGTGCGAACGAGCATGAGTTCGGCGTTCGTGACGGCCAGCTGTGCCGGGGAGACAAGCCCTTGATGGCGCTCGATGCGCTTCCGGTTCCGGGCATGCACAATGTCGCCAATGCGCTCGCGGCATGGGCTTTGTGTTACGCAACCGGATTGCCCGATACGGCTGCCGCGACCGCTTTGCGCCAGTTTCAGGGATTGCCGCACCGGGTCGAGTGGGTGGCGCGGATAGGCGAAGTCGATTTTTACGATGATTCCAAAGGGACCAACGTAGGAGCAACGGAAGCTGCGCTCAAGGGTTTGAACCGGCCCGTCGTGCTGATTGCGGGTGGCGAAGGTAAAGGGCAAGATTTTTCGCCACTGGCTGAAGCGGTAATGCGATCCGCCCGCGCGGTCGTCCAGATCGGTCGCGACGGGCCGCGGATCGCCGAAGCCCTGGAGGCTACCGGGGTGCCGGTATTGCGCGCCGAAAGCATGGAACAAGCTGTTTTGCGTGCCTATTCCTTGACGCTACCCGGCGACGCGGTACTGCTCTCGCCGGCCTGCGCCAGTTTCGACATGTTCAGGAATTATGCGCATCGCGCAGAGGCGTTTGTCGCAGCAGTAGCGCAATTGAGCCGGGAGATGCCATGAATACGCCCAACCGGTCGCGCCGCAACGTAGCCGAATACGATATGGTCCTTATCTGGCTTGGGATTGCGCTCTTGTCCTTCGGTCTGGTGATGGTGTATTCGGCGTCCATCGATATTGCGGAGGCGAATCGAAGTACCGGCTACCACTCGACTTTCTTTTTGTCGCGCCAGCTGGTGTTCATCGTTATCGGCTTGCTGGCAGGTTATGCGGCTTTTCAGGTTCCGGTATTCAAATGGCAGCGACTTGCGCCGTGGCTGTTTCTGGGAGGGCTTGCGCTGCTGGTGCTGGTGCTGGTTCCGGGGATAGGA
>DASSZW010000169.1:0-15255 GCA_035713285.1 Burkholderiales bacterium | reverse complement strand
TTCCAGCGTACCGTGGATCAATACCGGAACTCCGAATTTGGCCAGCAGAAGCGCCAGCAAAGGCGCCAGGTTCGGCTGATGTCGCGCACCGTTATAGCTGGGAATGACTACAGGCCGCAATGCTCCCGGCGGTGTCGTAAGGGGATAGAGCCGGGTTTCGCAGGCCTGATAAAAACCCAGCAATTCGTCGGCCGATTCCCCCTTCATGCGCAAAGCGACCAGTATCGCGCCCATTTCCAGTTCTGGCACGCCGCCGTCCAGCATCGCGCCGTATACCAGACTGGCTTCTTCTATCGTCAGATCGCGTGCGCCGTGGATGCCGCGCGCTATGTCTTTCAAAATAACCGGATAATTCACGCCAACTCCTTGCCGCTGGCCGTCGAGGCCGCTACGATACGTTTTAATTCGGGCACGCATGAACCGCATTCCGTCCCGCATTTGAGTCCAGCCTGAAGAACCGCCAGATCGGCACCTTGAGCGACTGCCGCGACGATCTGGCTCTCGGCGATATTGAGGCAGTTGCAGACAATACGGCCGCGACTGCGGCTGCCCGCCGGCGGGGTCGCCAGCGGCGCCAATACCCATGCGCGCAATGGCGCGATGTCGGCATTTTCCGCCATCATCTCCTTGAGCCAGTCACGGGCGGCGATTTCCCCCGTCAATCTCACGCCCGAGACGCGGCCGTCTTCCACCAGCACGCGCTTGGAAATGCCGCGCTTCGGATCGTCGTAACGCATGAGATCGGTTTCTGCGTCCATTTCCAGCAATGCGTCCATTTCCGCCAGCACGTCTTGCGCAATCGGCGTTGCGTGCGCAATCCGCAATACCAGCACAGGGTTTTGCCGCCCCGACAAACCGCAACTGGCATAGTCGAACCGCGCCAGCAAAGGCTGGATGCGCAACATTCGCTCCACGGCGCGATCGCGCCGCATGACTACCACCTGCCACGGCAATAGCGCCTTTTCTACGCGGACTGCGGCGTGCTTGAGTTCGGGCTGCTGCGACACCGGGTCGCAACTGTCGCCGGTCAGCGCATTAATGCCCAATCCGCTGATATATTTGCTGCCCCAATGCATCGGTAAAAATAATTGGCCTGCTCGCATTTCATCACTCGCTTCCACCGCGATCAGCAAAGCGCCACGACGGCTTTTTATCCGCACCAGATCGCCGGCGGCCAGGCCGCGCCGGACCATATCGTCCGCATTCATCGCCAGGGCCGGCGATTCGGCATGGCTGTACAGTTGCGCCACCATGCCGGTGCGGCTCATGCCGTGCCATTGATCGCGCAGGCGCCCGGTAGTCAAATGCAGGGGATAACGCGCATCGATCGCTTCGGCTGTCGGCAGGTAACGGGGATTGGCAAAGCGGGCGCGACCGTCGGCGGAAGGAAAAATACCGTCTTCGTATAAGCGCATCTTGCCGCCCGCAGCACCTTCCGGGTACGGCCACTGCTGCGGTCCCCGCTCATCGAGCAAGGCATACGACAAGCCGGTGATATCCAGATCGCGTCCCCGGGTCGTCGCGCGGTGTTCGTTAAATATCGCTTCCGGATGAACGTAAGGGAATAAAACGCCGGCCGGTTTACCCATTCGCACTCCCAGCCGCAGCGCGAAATCCGTTGCAATTTTCCAGTCCGGACGGCATTCGCCCGGAGGCGGTATCGCAGCGCGAACATGCGTAATGCGGCGCTCGGAATTGGTTACCGTGCCTTCTTTTTCGCCCCATGCCGCAGCCGGCAACAGCAAATCGGCATAGTCGGCGGTTTCGGTATGCGCATTGACTTCCTGCACCACGACGAATTCGGCGCGGGTCAGGGCCTCGCGCACCAGGGTCTGATTCGGCATCGATTGCGCCGGGTTGGTACAGGCTATCCATATTGCCTTGATTTCGCCGCGCGCCATCGCCTCGAACAAGGCAACGGCGGTTTTGCCGGGGTGCGACGGCACCGACGGCACCCCCCACAATTTCGCCATTTCGTCGCGATGCGCGGGATTGGACATGTCACGATGCGCCGACAGCAGATTCGCCATGCCGCCGACTTCGCGGCCGCCCATCGCGTTCGGCTGCCCCGTGAGCGAAAGCGGCCCGGCTCCCGGCCGTCCGATCTGTCCGGTGGCAAGGTGCAAATTGATCAGGGCGGTATTCTTGTCGGTGCCGTGGCTGGATTGATTCAAGCCTTGGCAATACAGGGACAGCGCAGCTGAAGCGCCGCCGAACCAGCGCGCCGCCGTAACGATGTCGGCCGCCGGAACGCCGCAGATGCCCGCAACCAGTTCAGGCGGATATTCGCGCACCGTGGCGCGCAATTGGCTGAAGCCCTGCGTATGCGCAGCGATGTATTGCGGGTCCGTCATTTCTTCCCACAGCAGGACGTATAGCATGGCATTGAACAAGGCCACATCGGTACCCGGCAATATCGGCAAATGCAGGTCGGCCTCGCGTGCCGTATCGGTACGCCTCGGATCGATCACAATGACTTTAAGCGCGGGGTTACGGCGCCGCGCATCCTCGATCCGCCGATACAAAACCGGATGAGCGTAGGCGGTATTCGAGCCGGCGATAAGCAGGCAGTCCGTTTGGGCAATATCGTCGTAACAGGCCGGTGGCGCATCGGCGCCGAGCGTAGCCTTATAACCGCTGACTGCGCTGGACATGCACAGGCGCGAATTGGTATCGATATTATTGGTGCCGATCAAGCCTTTGACCAGTTTGTTGAAGACATAATAGTCTTCCGTCAGGAGCTGTCCGGAAATATAGAACGCGATCGCATCGGGGCCATGCTCGCGGATAACAGCCGCAAATGTGTCAGCCGCATAAGCCAGCGCTTCATCCCAGACGATGCGCTGGCGCGGCCGCTCGCGGGCAGTCCGCAGTTCGGGATACAATGCCCGGGCCGCGCTTTGTGCGGCGGCAAGATGCAGCGTGGCCCCTTTGGTGCATAAACGGCCGAAATTGGCGGGATGCGCAGGATCGCCCTGGACGCCGCTGATGCGGGCACCGTCGGTTTCGATCAGGACTCCGCAACCGACGCCGCAATAAGCGCAGGTTGAAGGAATAATGAGGGCGGGATTTGCAGTAGTCATGACGACTACGAAGCAACAAGCGTACCAATAAATTAAATTACATAACTATCAAATACTTATAAAAAATAACGGCTATGCATGCATGGATTTTGCATCGATGTGGGGCGCAATCGCGATAAATCGCACCAAATACAGGCGCAAGCAACCGGACTTCAAAACGGCCGGCGTGATGACGGCATCGGTCCCGGTTGCGCATGCCTGCGCTCGAAACCGTAACCGAAACCGCGATTATGTGCAGGCGGCAGATTCCGGCGCTGACCGCCAGCCACATTTGCGCCAGTCCGTGATGCGCGGCGGTCTGGAACGGAACGGCCCTGCGCCTTCCGGTCATTGAACGCAACCTGCATGTAAGCCCCGGATACGCTTGCGTCCGGCACCGCCGCTTCCGCTTTCGGCAAAACCGGCAGCATAAGAACAATCAACAACAGGCTCAGTCTGGTATACATCATGTTATCGCCTTATCACCTCGCAGGCCGGTACCGGCCTTCTCTGACACCGTATATGGTACTGCCCGGACGATACCCTATCATTTCCTTTTTGCCGCCAAATGTAACAATATGTTACGTTGCCAGGCTATGCCCCGATTTACCGCCGATTTTTTCATACACATGCACATTTTCCAGCCTCATGCCGCGGTCGACGGCTTTACACATATCGTAGATAGTCAGCAGACAAACGTTCACCGCCATCAAGGCTTCCATTTCGACACCGGTTCGGCCGAAAGTTTCAACCGTCGCTTCGACTTCAACCGCCGACAGCCCTTCAACCAGTTCGAAACCGATCCCGATTCTGGTCAACGACAGCGGATGACACAAAGGTATCAGGTCGGCGGTGCGTTTAGCCCCCTGAATTCCGGCTATCCTGGCAACGCCGAGAACATCGCCCTTTTTTGCATCGCCCAGCCGTATCATTTCCAGCGTTTCGGGGCGCATAACAATCCGTCCTCGCGCAATCGCGCGCCGCCGAGTTTCAGCCTTATCGGCCACATCCACCATTTGCGCGGCACCGTGCCGGTCAAAATGCGTTAATTCCGCCATCTTCGCCACTCCCGGTTATCCAATTAAAAAACGTCGTATTTTCGCTATTATTATCTTCATCGGCGATGTTTGCCATGCAATTCCGGCGCATTATTTTCTAAAAAAAATGACAGCCCTCTTGGATTTACCCCATTTTTGCTCTATGCTCTTGAATACTGGATCGAGTGCGGCGCAATTCAATCCAAAAAAACAAAGTTCTGCCAGGAATTAAGGAACTTAATAAAACAAGGAGGATGACATGTGTACGCGCACGTCATTACTATTTACCGTCAGCCTGATCAGCGGCCTGAGTCTGATGAATGCAGCTATTGCAGGGCCGGTCTCGCCTGCCAGCGGCAAGCAGCTCGCCTTTGACAGCGCCAAGGGCAATTGTCTGGCATGCCATGCCATGCCGACGATACCCGACGCCGAAGCTGCCGGTACATTAGGCCCTCCTCTCATTGCCATGCAGGTGCGCTATCCGGACCGGGCGCAATTACGCGCGGAAATCTGGAACGCCATGGTATCCAATCCCGATACCGTCATGCCGCCGTTTGGCAAAAACAAGATATTGACCGAAAAAGAGATCGACAAAATTACTGATTTCATCTACGGCCTTTAAATTAAGTTTCAACCGTTATTCATAATTAATACTATCAGGAGATCTGCATGAATTTGTTACGTCGTCATATTTTAAAAAGCGCTGGCGCGGCAGGCGCATTGGCAATTACCACCGGCCTGCTGGGCGCAGGCAATGCATTTGCCGCTTACAACACCGCAGCGTTCAGCGCCAAGAATATAGCCGACGCGCTAAAAGGCCTGGGCGCGGAATCCGCTACCGAAAGCAGCGACATCATCGTGAAAGCGCCGGATATCGCCGAGAACGGCTCAGTCGTGCCGGTGGAAGTGACCAGCAAGATCGCCAACACCACCAATATTTCCATACTGGCTGAAAAAAACCCGAACCCTTTGATAGCCAGCTTCAATTTGAGTAACGGTACGGAAGGTTTTATCGCCACCCGGATCAAAATGGCCAAAACCGCCAACGTCCGCGCCGTTGTTACCGCCGGCGGCAAAATCTATACTGCGGTCAAGGAAGTTAAAGTCACCATCGGCGGTTGCGGCGGTTGAACCGGCTGCACAAATAATTTCCCAATATCAACTGAATCGCAAGCAAAGGAATAACCATGCCAGAACCAATGAAAATGCGCGCCACCATGGCCGGCGATATCGCCGACATCAAAGTCCTAATGAATCATCCGATGGAAACCGGTTTGCGTAAGGATGCCAAAACCGGACAGATGATCCCGGCTCATTTCATCAACGAAGTAACGGCCAAAATCAATGACGTAGTCGTGTTGCAAGCCGACTGGAGCAGCGCCATTTCCAAAAATCCGTACCTGAATTTCAAGGTTAAAGGACCGAAAGCCGGCGATAAAGTCAACGTCAGCTGGAAAGACAATCTTGGCGCGACCAATTCGGTCGATGGAGTGATCAGCTGAGTCCGAACCTTCGCAAGGCGATGGCAGGCCGAAAAAAACGGCTAGTGGCATTATTGCCGCTTTTAATCACGGCCTGTACGGTTCTGGCAGGCGGTCAAGCGTTTGCTACGCCTGCGCAGGACAGGCAGAATCTGGTAAATTATTTTACCGGCAAGTTTCCCGCCATCCCGCTCGACCAATACGTCTACGGTTCGCTGGCGTTTGATCCCGATTCCATGGCGCAATACAAAAGCATCATGGATTTTCCGCCGTTCGGCGCAGTTATCGATCAAGCGCAGCAAATGTGGAATACTCCGTTCAAGAACGGTAAAACCTATGCCAGCTGTTTTCCGGGCGGCGGTAAAAATGTAGCGGGCAATTATCCCTATTTCGACGATCACAGCAACAAGGTCGTGACCTTCGAAATGGCCATAAACGCCTGCCGCACTGCGAACGGAGAGCCTGCCTACGCCTACGGCGACCCGGCGACGATGGGCAAGCTGACGGCGTATGCGCGCACTTTGTCGGACGGCATGCTCATGAATGTCAAAGTCGACGGGGCCGCCGCTCAGGCGGCTTTTGATGCGGGAAAAAAGATTTTTTACGCGCGCCGGGGGCAGCTCGGTTACTCCTGTGCGAGTTGCCATGTAATAGAAGCCGGAGCCCGATACCGGTCTGAAATACTTTCCCCGGTTCTGGGCCAAGCTACGCACTGGCCCGTTTTCCGCGGCGGCGACGAAAACCTGGTCACCTTGCAGGCGCGGTTTGCCGGTTGCGACAAAATGCTGCGCGCGCAACCGTTCGCCATCGGCAGTCCCGAATACAACGATCTGGAATATTTTTATTCGTATATCAGCAATGGACTCCCGTTAAAAGCCTCGGTTTTCCGAAAATAAAGCGTACCAATGGCTCAAAAAACCCGGATTACAGGGTTATTAATTACATGAGGAACAACATAACATGATGAATCGCCGCGAATTTTTGCAATTACTCGCCGTTGCCGCTGCGTCCGGCATGGCTATCGACAGCAAACAGGTACTCGCCGGCAATGCGCCGTCGGGTTTTTACGACGTGCCGCAATTCGGCAATGTGTCATTGCTGCATATGACCGACTGTCATGCTCAGTTATTGCCGATCTATTTCCGCGAACCCAACGTCAATATCGGCGTCGGCAGCGCAGTGGGGCGGCCACCGCATCTGGTCGGCGAATACCTGCTTAAATATTACGGCATACGCCCGGGGACCCGGGAGGCCTACGCCTTTACCTATCTCGATTTCCAGGCCGCCGCGCATACTTACGGTAAAGTCGGCGGTTTTGCCCACCTTAAAACGCTGGTCGACAAGCTGCGCGGCTCGCGTCCCGGTTCGCTGCTGCTGGACGGCGGCGATACCTGGCAGGGCTCGGCGACGGCCTTATGGACTAAAGCCCAGGACATGGTCGATGCCAGCAAGCTGCTGGGGGTAGACGTAATGACGGGGCACTGGGAATTCACTTACGGCGCAGATCGCGTCAAACATATCGTCGACAACGATTTCAAGGATAAAATCGATTTCGTCGCGCAAAACATCACCACCAACGATTTCGGCGATCCCGTCTTCAAACCGTACGTCATGAAAGTCATCAATGGCGTACAGGTCGCCGTTATCGGACAGTCGTTCCCGTATACGCCGATTTCGAATCCGCGCTACATGGTTCCGGACTGGACGTTCGGCATCCAGGAAGACAATATGCAGAAAACCGTCGACGCGGCGCGTGCAAAAGGCGCTCAGGTCGTCGTTCTGCTATCGCATAACGGCATGGATGTAGACATCAAAATGGCCAGCCGCGTAACCGGGATAGACGCTATTTTCGGCGGCCATACCCACGACGGCGTACCGCAACCGTACCAGGTCAAAAACGCCAAAGGCACGACGCTTGTGACCAATGCCGGTTCCAACGGCAAATTCCTCGGCGTCATGGATTTCGACGTCCGGAACGGCAAGGTTGCCGCATGGCACTATCGCCTGCTGCCGATTTTCTCCAACCTGATCCCTGCCGATCCAGCCATGACGTCGTATATCGATAAAATGCGGGCGCCGTTTGCCGACAAGCTCAACGAAAAACTTGCCGTTACCGAAGAAGTCCTGTATCGCCGGGGCAATTTCAACGGCACTTTCGACCAGTTGATACTCGATGCGATAATGAAGGTCAAGGGCGCCGAAGTCGGATTTTCTCCCGGTTTCCGCTGGGGCACCAGTCTGTTGACCGGCGACGTCATCACCATGGACAGACTGATGGACCAGACCGCGATCACCTATCCCTCTACCACGCTGAACGAAATGACGGGAGCAACGATCAAGAGCATCATGGAAGACGTCTGCGACAACCTGTTCAACAGCGATCCCTATTACCAGCAAGGGGGCGACATGGTGCGGGTGGGCGGGATCCAGTACACCGTCAACCCGAACAATACTATCGGCAACCGTATCAGCAACATGATGCTTAATGGCAAGCCGGTAGACGCCAGCCGAACCTATAAAGTTGCCGGCTGGGCGCCGGTGAATGAAGGCGTGACTGGTACGCCTATCTGGGACGTCGTGGCCGAATATCTCCGCGATATTAAAGTCGTCAAGCCGCAACCCCTGATCATGCCCAAGATTGTCGGTATCGGCAAAAATCCCGGATACGCAGTCTGATGACAGCGATCGTACCGTAACGCCAGGGCCGCATTTGCGGCCCTTTTGCTTATAAGGTGTATTTATTACGTTTCCACGCTAAAATGTACTGTATTCGTCCAATCAATTAATCCAATCAATTATCAGTCATCATGAAAAGTAGCGAAATCCGCCAGCGTTTCCTCGATTTTTTTGCCCGTCACGGGCATAGCTCCATCGCTTCCAGTTCATTGATTCCGAATAACGACCCGACCCTGTTGTTCACGAATGCAGGAATGGTGCAGTTCAAAGATGTATTTCTGGGACGGGAATCGCGCGCCTACGTGCGCGCCGCAAGCTCGCAACGCTGCGTGCGCGCGGGCGGAAAACACAATGACCTGGAGAATGTCGGCTACACGGCTCGCCACCATACATTTTTCGAAATGCTGGGAAACTTCAGTTTCGGCGATTATTTCAAGGCCGACGCCATCCGTTTTGCGTGGCAGTTCCTGACGAAAGAAGTGAATATTGCCGAGGAAAAATTATGGGTTACGGTGTATCACACCGACGACGAAGCATACCGAATCTGGACGCAGGATATCGGTCTCGGACCGGAGCGGGTCATACGCATCGGCGATAAGGCAAACGGCAGCTCCGACAATTTCTGGCAAATGGGCGACACCGGCCCGTGCGGTCCCTGCACGGAAATTTTTTACGATCACGGTCCCGCGATTGCCGGCGGCCTGCCAGGCTCGGCCGACGAAGACGGCGACCGTTACATAGAAATCTGGAATCTGGTATTCATGCAATTCAATCGCGACGAGAACGGCGCATTGCATCCGTTACCGAAACCGTCGGTCGACACGGGGATGGGTCTGGAGCGGATTTCCGCTGTATTGCAGCACGTGCACAGCAATTACGAAATCGATGTGTTCGTTGCGCTGATCGCCGCCGCCGCACGCGTTACCGACACTGCCGACCGCACCAGCAATTCGCTGAAAGTCATCGCCGACCATATTCGCGCCTGCGCTTTTCTCATTACCGACGGCGTCATTCCCAGCAATGAAGGCCGCGGTTACGTACTGCGCCGCATCATCCGGCGTGCGATACGGCACGGCTATAAGCTGGGCCAGAAACAGCCGTTTTTTTTCCGTCTGGTCGCCGATCTGGTTCATGTCATGGGCGCCGCCTACCCGGAACTGGGCGCCGCACAATTGCGGGTGGCGCAAACATTGAAACAGGAAGAAGAACGGTTTGCCGAAACGCTGGAATTCGGCATGACCGTACTCGAACAAGCCATGCCCGCCGGGGCGACAACGCTGGACGGCGATATCGCATTCAAGCTGTACGATACCTACGGTTTCCCTGTCGATTTAACGGCAGACATCGGCCGCGAACGAGGCTTTGACGTAGACATGGCCGGTTTCGAACGAGCGATGGAAGCGCAGCGCAAGCGTGCCCGCAGCGCCAGTAAATTCAGCATGAGCACGAATTTGTCGTACCAGGGTTTACCCACCCAGTTCCAGGGTTACGAACAATTGAGCAGCGACGCCGGCATCATGGCGATTTATCAGAACGGAACACCGGTGGATAGCGTGGCCGCCGGCGACAGTGCCGTTATCGTCCTCGACCAGACCCCCTTCTATCCCGAGTCCGGCGGTCAGGTGGGCGATCGCGGCGAATTGTTGAACGGAAACGGTTTATTTGACGTTGAGGACACACAAAAAATTCAGCCCGAAGTATTCGGGCATAGCGGCACAGTGCGCAGCGGAACCCTCGCAGTGGGCGATCGCGTCAAAACCGTAGTCGACGCGGAAAACCGCGCCCGCACAGCGGCCAACCATTCCGCTACGCATTTGCTGCACGCCGCATTGCGCGTCGTACTCGGATCGCATGTCACGCAAAAAGGCTCGCTGGTCGATGCAGATAAAACGCGTTTCGATTTTGCCCATAACGAAGCCGTCACCCCGGAACAATTACAGCAGATAGAAAATTCGGTCAACGCCGAAATTCGTCGCAACGTCTCGATCGCGACCGAGCTCATGAGCTACGACGACGCGATTCTGCACGGCGCGATGGCTTTGTTCGGAGAAAAATACGGCGATCAGGTACGGGTCATCGGCATGGGCGACTTTTCCACCGAATTATGCGGGGGAACGCACGTCCCGCGCACCGGGGATCTCGGGCTGTTCAAAATCGTTGCCGAAACAGGTGTTGCCGCCGGTATTCGACGGATTGAAGCGGTAACCGGCGCCAAAGCCATCGCTTTCGTCCAGACGCAACAACGACAGTTGCAGGAATTAACGGATTTATTGAAAACGCCCGCCGTCGAGTTGACGCAAAAGATCGGACAGATCCTCGATACCGTCAAAAATCTGGAAAAAGAACGCGACAAACTGAAATCCCGGCTCCTGACTTTCCAATTGGGCAGCCTGGCCACGCAAGCGATACAGATAGGGCAGACGCATGTTTTATCCGCCCAGCTCGACGATGCCGACAACCGGATATTGCGCGAAGCGCTGGATTTATTAAAAAACAGGCTGGGCTCATGCGTCATCGTTCTGTCCAGTACGCAAGGCGAAAAAATCAGCGTGGTAGTCGGGCTGTCAGCCGATCTGACGGACCGAATAAAAGCCGGCGAACTGGCTAATTTCGTCGCTCTGCAAATCAGCGGAAAAGGCGGCGGCCGCGCGGATATGGCGCAAGCCGGTGGCAGCGATCTGGCCGCACTTCCTGCGGCCATGGCTTCTGTGGCACAATGGACCAGACAACGGCTATGAATAATTTTAAATAATCAGCACGGGCAAACGGGGCTTGACTGTCCACGGGGCACGGAAGACGGATTAAAATAAAATTTATAAAAAGCCTGCAAAATCGGCTATCGCAGCATATACGACGCACATCGATAATACGGGGCCCCGATTATTCTGCGTCAACTGGGGGGAATTATGTTTGATAAATGGATGCCTTTTAATACCAACAAATCCAAGCTCAATCCATTTGCCAATCGAAAAAACGTTACGCAATGGCTGAGCGAACTGTCCGCTACCGATACCCGAAGTACGCCGGAGCAGATAATATCCGCATTGCAGGGCCTGCGCCGGCAAAAAGGCAAAATGGCAGAAACAGACCGGCTCGACGTGATCATGGCGATCGACGATTACGCTCAGCCTTTATTGCATGGCTCAAGCGCACAATACTTGCGTCATTCCCGCATGTCGTCTGCCATGGAAAGCATACTCTGGCGCAGTATCTATAGCTGCTATGACGAATTGAGCCATGCTTACTATGAAGCCATCGATCCGGAACGCCCCGGGAATACGACCGGGTCCGATGACGAAACGCTACGGAAAATAAGCTTGCGCGCGCTGCACAACCTGGGGCATTTGTTTAAATGGCGCTTTATTCATTATGACCCTCCCGGCGAAGATTTCTGGCTGATGCTGCACAATATGTATCGTTACGCGGAAGAAAGAGCCTTTGAACAGGAACTCATCCCGCTATACGGCAGCGGTTCCAGATGCTCCAATCAATATATGCGGGTATTGTTATTAAGCCAGATACACGTGAGCTCGTTACGGGCCCGACAAATCGAAATGGCGGACATCTGGATACTTAAATGGGTCCATCTGGTCGAAATAGAAAAAAATCCCGTCCCGGGGCGCCACCATTTCTGTATCAATCTATCCCGGCCTGCAGGCGTGGAACGGGTGACCGAGCAGTCCTTCACCGCCCATTGCCGTGCCTGGGACGCTTCCACCCTGCTCGCGCAACTGCGCCGCACCAGGGAAGTGATTACCACTTCAAAACCTAATTCAACCACCGAAACCGATGCTCGCCTGCCGGAATACCTGAAAATGCTGGCGTATGCGGAATTACAGCTGACGCCCGCCAATATGGGAAAATTGCGTAAAAATCCGCGCATCGAGGCCAAAAAGATTTTGAATGTCATTCACGGGTTTTACATTATTTGTACTGCCCTGAAAACCGATAGTTTCGGCAGCGATACAGCCGCCGTATACGATACGGATATTCGTTATGATGAAATGATCGATATCCAGTTATACGGATTTGTCACAGAAGCAACCCGCAATCGCCAGCAAGCAGGATTCAGTGCGCCAAAAAAACCGGCGCTGCCCCTGGAAAACTGGGTGACGGAAAATGAAAGCCAAAAAGGTTATTTAGCCTGTAGCCCGCGGTCCGATAATAACTGGTTGCGTCTGGGCTGCCTGACTGGCGTACAGGAAAATCAGGCGCAGTGGAAACTGGCGGTGGTTCGCCGGCTCTTGCGGGACCAGGAAAACAATACGCACGTAGGAATGGAAATCATGGCTCATACTCCCGAGCTATTGATGCTCCATCCGCTGCAATCGGCGGAAGCAGTCGGTACACCCGCCGCCGCCGACGGTGCGATCATGGCGATAATGGCCAGCATGCCGCGTAACGGGCATTTTTCCCTGGTCATCGACAGCATACAATATTCCAGGGAACGCCGGTTCAAAACGACGCTGGATCAAAAGACCCTGCTGGTCAGCCTGGAACGGATACTGGAAAAAGGCGATACATGGATTCTTGCGGGAGCCTCCGTTGTTGCGTGATCGGCAGCCAGCCTGCTACCGGCTGCGCCCCTGCAACTTGCCGATCAAACGGTCCACCGCACGCTCGGTCAGTGAAGTGGTTTTTATTATTCGAGCTTCTCCGCTGCGCAATCGCGCCGCAAGTCTGGGCAAGGCGATCGTGATTGCGTTAAGCCCCTGATTATTGGTGAACAGGTAAACGCCCCGCAACGAACTGACCCACGATAACCGCGCCGGGTGACTGCCGCCTCCGGCATCGGCAAATTCCAGCCACATGCCTTTTTTAAGTCCACGTGCCTGTTCGGTAAATTCGTCCTCGTCCATGGTTTCTGCCGGATCGTTTGCAAAATCGAAATGCTCCGTCACTTCATCGATCGTTTCAATGGGGGATTCCGTCTGCGATGAACCAGCAAGTGCCGAAGAATAAGCTTCGGCATCGGTACTTTGCAATTTGGCCGAGGATTGAAGGCCGGCCTTGACCGCTACCGCGTGACAGGATACCAGGCCGGCGAAAATTACTTCCCGCCGGGCGGAATCGAGCTGGATCAGATTCATTCCGTCGCGCAGTTGCTTTAACAGATCGGGCAGCATGGAAACCAGGCCAAGGCGATCTTCGGTCGTTAGTTTAGGGGTCACGCTCCATAACAGGTCGCGCATGGTTTTCAAGCCTGTTTGCCACGCGGCGCTCTGTTCGCCTTCGTGAAGATAAACGTGCAGCAACACTTTCTGCCAGGTGCTCGCGACGAACTGGACGATCAAATCCGGATAAATCGGCTGCGGCTGACCGGAATGATCGAACCCCTCGTTTTCGCCGCAGGCCCGGCTGACGATGTCCTGTACGATTAGGTTCGCGGCCCGGGCGCGTTCTGCCTCTTCAAGAGCCCTGGCCGTTTCATTTACAGCGGTTTCCGCTTCAGCCTCATGAGACGCGACAAATGCTTCCAGATCCGCCAGCAGCTTTTCGAAAACGCTGACGTCTTCTGCATAATCATTGATTACCGTTTGCACGATATCGGACATTTTAGCGTAGAGCGCCGAATTATATGCGCCGGTTTCGGTCCAGCCTACCGAAGCGCTCGCCATTTCGTCGAGCAAACGACGTGCCGGATGCGTTTTTTTGGAAAAAAACTGGCGGTCGAGCATCGCGATTTTCAAAACGGGAATCTGCAAGCGCCCGATCAGCGCCTTGAGCGCAGCCGGGATATTCTCATCGTCGAACACGTAATCGAACAACATGGCAACGATGTCGATCACGAAATCGTCGGTCCGGCTGGTAGCCTGCACCAGGCCGGCATCGCGGATATCGCGCAGGATATTGGTCGTTCCGGCCTGAATTACGCCCGGATCCAGCTTGACCCCGGCATTCCCCGAATACTGGCCGCGCTGCAGCAAAGTCAAAGCCGCAATCTGGTTTGCAGTATTCTGTTCCGGCGAATGCTGCGGAGAACGTTGCAGCATGCCGCCGCCTGCCCCGGTCCCCGATGTGGCCTGGGCGGACTGCTGGCTCAACAATTGCTGCAATAATGCGAACACATCGATATTGGCGGAATTTCCGCCGACTTCTGCACCTGCCGTAGCCGAAGCCATTCCTTCCGCTGCGCCGGCCTGATTTTTTGTGACAATCCGGTTGCGTTCGCGCACCCCGCTCATGCCGACCTTAATCGACGGCAGTATGCCTTTTTCCATCAGGAACTGATTGATCTTCTGATACGTTTTGGGCAAAACAGGACCGACATGAAAATCGAAATGCTGCAGCAATATCAAGCGGACGCGCGAATTCGGTTCCAATTCCTTGCTGGCGGTCAAAAACGCCTCGCACAGATATTTGGGAGCGAACGGGTTCACCGCATTTCGGTCCGGCGACAGCCGCAACAATGCTGCAATACGCTGTTCCAGCGCCGCCAGTTCTTCTACGGCATTCATCTGCATGCGCGTGGCCGATTTACTGAGCGCCAGCGACTCTTCGAAAGCCGCCTCGTCGACCAGAGACAGATCCAGATCCGATGTGATTTCGGCCGGCATCGCCGCGGCTTCGCGCGTACTGCGGATGTGGTTTTCCACCATGACGGAGAAATTCTTGCGCAAACCGGCATTCAGCGACTCGTTGCGGTTACGCAACAAACCCTGCGCCTGATAATATAAATTTCTGTTTTCCAGAATGGGCGAGTTTTCGGCCAGGTCGATCAGGTCATTCTCGACCTGTACCCTGTTTTCGCCCCAGACGTGCTCGACTGCGCTGATCAGCTTATCCCTGCAGTCTTTAAGCAGCAGGGTAACTTCGCCCGGACTCAATAACAGCCGCGGTTTATCGAATTGGGATAAGTTCACCACATTGCGTTGTCTGTTTTCCATATATGCCGCTCTCCTCGCCTGCCCGGCAGACAAACAACCTTTCCTAAACCCTGCCGGGAAATATGCACCGTGCAGCTTGCCCCGTTACCCCTGCAGCAGCACCATATTTCAT
>DASSZW010000168.1:0-14863 GCA_035713285.1 Burkholderiales bacterium | reverse complement strand
TGCGTATTCCGATGAACGTGACCGCTGATTCCGGCTATCGTGACCGCTTGCGCATGGTCTGATGTTACGCGGTTAAATTGTAATGCCTGCGGTCACGATGGGATAGTTTTTTCCTCCTTTTTGGTGGTTTTTGATTGTTCTACGCGTAGCGACTCGCCGGTCAGGGTAAAGCGGTGGTTGCGCTGCATGATACGGTCGAGGATGGCGTCGGCGATGGTGGCGTCGCCTATCCAGGCGTGCCAGTGTTCCACCGGCAACTGGCTGGTGATGATGGTGGCTTTGTTGGCGGCACGGTCGTCGATGATTTCCAGCAGGTCAGAACGGGTCATGCTGTCGATAGCGCCCATGCCCCAGTCATCGAGCACCAGCACATCGGTCTTGGCCAGCTGCAGCAACCATTTGCCGAAGGTGCCGCTGCCGTGCCGGATGCGCAGTTCTTCCTGCAGGCGGGGTACGCGCTGGTAGATGGCGGTGTAACCGCGGCGGCAGGCATATTGCGCCAGTGCACAGGCCAGCCAGGATTTGCCAGCACCCGTGGGACCGGTAATCAGGATACTGTGGCCGGCGTTGACCCAGTCGCCCAAGGCAAGACTCATCACTTCGCGCCGGTCGATACCGCGTCCTGTGCGGCTGTCGATGTCCTCGATGGCCGCCTGCCCGTATTTCAGGCGTGCGTTCCTGAGCAGGCGCAGGAGCTTGCGGTCATTGCGCAGATGCACTTCCCGATCTACCAGCAGCGCCATGCGTTCTTCGAAGCTGAGCGCCGTCATGCCGGGTTGTGCCAGTTGTTCTTCCAGGCCATTTGCCAGGCCGTCCAGTTTCAAGCTGCGCAATTGCGCCAGTGTCGTGTGTATCATCATTTCGTCGTTCCTCATTGGTAGTAGCCCGGGCCACGCAGGTGGATATGGTTGGGGCTGATCCATTCTTCAGTGTCAAGCGACGTGGCTGCGTCGCGCTTGTTCTTCAGGATGTCACGCACATGGCGGTACTGGCAGGCGCCGATCTGCAAGGCCAGCATGCAGGCCGCTTCAAGGCGGGGTTTGCCGTAACGTTTGGCCAGCGACAGGAGACCCAGGCAGGCGCGGTAGCCATGTTCGGGATGCTTGTACTGGTTCAGCAGCCGTGTCACCACTTCGGCAGTGGAAATGCCGATGCTTTGACCCCAGTGGATCAGGCGTTGCGGCGACCATTCCATCTGGGCGCGGTGCGCCGCCGGCAGGTGGGCGGCGGTGGTGGTATAGCCACCGGCCAGACTGCTGCGGACATGGCTAGCCACGCGGTTACCACGATGCAGGATCTCGACTACGGCCACCGTGATGCGCGCTTCAAGCACTTGCCCGACCAATGAGTGCGGCACGCTGTAGCGATGGCGTTCGATTTCTACGTGATAGTCAATATGCACCTTGACCGTTTTGAAGTGCGCCATCTCGTAGCGCTGTAATGGCAGCGGCAACAAGGCCGGCGCATCGATTTCGGCGAAGGCGCTGACGCGACTGCCGGGCAGTTTCTGGAATGGCTTGTCGTTGAGCTGAGTCAACAAAGGTGCGATGGCCTGATTGACTTCATCCACGCTGGCGAACTGATCATGGCGCAGGCGCGCCATGATCCAGCGTTCGACGATCTGCACCGCCGACTCTGCCTTGGCTTTGTCCTGCGGGTGGTAGGGTCGCGCCGGGAGAACAGAAGTTCCATAATGGCGCGCGAAATCAAGCACGGTGTCGTTACTGCGCGGCTCGTAACGGTTGGCATCCGCAATCAGCGCCTTCGGATTGTCGGGCACGATCATCTGCGGCACGCCGCCGATGAAGTTTAACGCACGCGCTGTCGATTCCAGCCAATCGACCATGGTTTCGCGCGGCGTGGCGCAGGCAAAGGTGTAGCTGGAAGCGCCCAAGGCAGCCACGAAGATGTGCGCTCGACTGCCATCGGTCAGCGCGAGGGTGGGGCCAGCGTAGTCGATGAACAGCTTCTCGCCGGCACGGTGAACCTGACGCATCGAGCGCTTGAGTTGCCGGGCGAAGCGTCGGTAGTTGTCGCAGAACTGCGAGTAGGCATAAGTCTGGCGGTCGGCGTGGTCGGCGCGGTACTCCTCCCACAGCAGCATCAATGTCATGCCTTTGCGTCGCAGCTCATGATGCATGCGGCCGTAGTCCGGCTGAACATGATTGCGCGGTCGCTCGGGAGTAACCAGCAGGCGCCCCTCCAACGCAGTTTCGTCAATGCCCTGCACAACAGCCCAGTCAAGACCCGCGGCAGCGGCCAGACCGACATACTTGGTGACAACGCCCTTCGATAGGCCCAGCGCTGCGGCGATCTGTTGGTGCGACAGTCCGGCGTCCAGTTTCAAACGCAATACGTCTTTAATTTTACGCATAATGATCCTTGGTACGGGCACGCTGCCTCCAGACAAAAACTGGAAGCGTACCCGTTCGGTTGCTCTATGCGTAACATCATTTCCATGAAGTACGACGCCATTCCGGTATCGTGACCACCGATTCCGGAAACCCTGCAAAATCGGTCACGATAGACCGGAATCGCCGGTCACGATGCGCCGGAATGACCGGTCACGATAGCCCGGAATCAGCGGTCACGATGTGCCGGAATACCCAAAAACATTAATGATGGTGCCCTTGTAACTGACTAGGGCCTTTGATGAAGCTTCCATTTCCGTTGCCGAGTAAAACGTCTTTACGTGATTCGACGACTCGCTTGGAACTTCAAACGAGTTCTCCCGATATACCAATTCTTTTTTTTCTAGGTCCGTTATACGCCCATCAACTCGCTTGTATGCTCTTTCCAGATAAAAGGGGAATCGAACATCCTGATTCGGCCATCCACTTACTGGCGATGCTTCACCGATCTTCGCAATCGCTACCGACGCGAACTGACCAAAATAATTGCGACTTTGTTCAGACGTAGCCCACATGGCGTAGGGAATCACGCTTGCGGTAACACTTTGGAATCGGTGGTTCTGCTCGGACAAAACAGCTTTGGTATAGGCGGACTGGTCAGGTGTTGGCCCCACCAAATTTGGTACCCCAACAACTGGTTCAAGATGGATGCTCTTTACAGATACTAAAGGCGTTTTCGCTTCCCCTCGAATTATGTATAGCTTCGTTACCTCGCTACCCGTTTCGAGTATTTCAATAGGTAACGCTAAGTCTTTAGGGTTGGTGTTCAAGCAATCTGATGTAGCGTAATAAAATAGAGTATGGTTTGGGTCAAGCTTGGTCGCAACCATCGAATCACCCATGCGCTCCTTTCGAACATAGAGAGGTCCTTGGGGGCCCTCGCTCGGTTGCACAGCACCATAGCATTTGATATATTGACTAAACGAGTAAGGATGATTGTTGTAAGTTACGTCAATCGTATATTTGTAATATCTCGAAGTCCCAGGTACAGCGCAGCCACCTAAAGCAATTATCACAATTGCCAAAGGAGCCATGTTCTTTAGTTTAACAAAGATTGTCGCAATGATTGCAGATCCTTTATCTGGTAGCCTCTATTTGTCATTTCGGCATTCCGTCCCTGCATGCATGGAATGGTAACCTCGACTGGGTATTGGCTGCTTGTTGTTTCACGACTGTCAAGCTTTATGGCTAGACATTTTACACTCAATAAGTCATATTCTGTTTTGCCAACATAGGCAATTCGCTTTTCAACCCAGTATTCCATAGAACGTGGCGTTACGTTTCTCGGGAACCCAGCCAGGTATTGCACAACAGCATAATTCAAAGAAGTAATGGCGACCAAGTTTCTAATTCTAGAATGCCTCCAGAAGGCCAATAGACGATTTTCAGTTCCGTAGTAGTTTTTCCGCTGGTTATATTCCGTAAATGTCCTGTTGTTTAATCATTCCTTAATAAAAATACCGTATTATTAATAATAAAATACTGAGATTTTTTATTGTGTCGAACTGATTTTAAATGATTGCCTACTTTCGATTTGAAAAAGATTTACGCCGGCTGCATAAAGCTATTGCTACGCAATATGCAGTATCGATAGGCGCTGCGATCGTTTCTCATGCTCATTATGAAAGCAATAATAAATTGCGCTCGGAATGCGATAAAACAATGGAAGCACTCAAGATTGAAATAGCGCAGCGGGTAAATAACGAAAAAGCAGTGGCGCGGGCGGAAATGACGCTTGATTCGATCAGTGACGCCGTGATCGGTACGGATATTGCCGGTCATATAGATTATTTGAATTCGGCGGCGGAAAACCTGACCGGCTGGACGCGCCTGGAAGCGCTGGGGCGACCGATAGGAGCAGTGGTACGGCTCGTCACGGGCGGTCCGTGCGCATTGGACCAAAATTCGCGTGATGTCGTTTTGCCGCAGTACATATATGGGGATTCGAGCGCCGCTACCCAACTCATACATCGCGACGGCAGACGGATCGCCATTGAAAATTCGGAGGCTACGCTGCGTGATGCCCGCGGTGAGATTGTCGGTGCCGTTATGGTATTGCGCGATATTTCTGCAGCGCAGGCTATAGTCAACAAAATGGCACATCTGGCGCAGCACGATTTTTTGACCAATTTGCCTAACCGGTTGCTGTTGAACGACAGGATAAACCAGGCTATCGTGCAGGCTGAACGTCTCGGTACGAAACTTGCCGTTCTGTTTCTTGACCTGGATAACTTCAAGCACATCAACGATTCGCTGGGCCACGCCATCGGCGATATCGTGCTACAGTCGGTGGCGCAACGTTTATGTGCCAGCGTGCGGATTACCGATACGGTAAGCCGACAGGGCGGCGATGAATTCGTCATCCTGCTTACCGAAGAAAATCATGCGTTAAATCCTGCCCTGATTGCCGAAAAAATATTATTCAGTCTGGCTGTGCCGCATGTCATTGACACGCGTATGCTGCATGTGACGGCAAGCATCGGCATCAGCATTTATCCCGAAGATGCCGGAAATGCCGAAGCCCTGATTAAAAATGCCGATACGGCTTTGTATTATGCTAAAGAAAACGGCCTTAACAGCTATCATCGCTTTCAAAATGAGATGAATGTGCGCGCGATGGCGCGGCAAGCCATTGAATCCAGTTTACGGCAGGCGCTTGAACGCAATGAATTGATGTTGCATTATCAACCCAAGGTAAATCTGAAGACAGGAATGATTACCGGTGCCGAGGCGTTGCTCCGGTGGCAGCATCCTGAATGGGGCATGATGCTGCCGAATATTTTTGTACCGATCGCAGAACAGTGCGGATTGATAAACCGGATAGGGCGCTGGGTTTTGCGTGAAGCTTGCATGCAAAACAGGAAATGGGCGGCGGCGGGCCTGCAACCCGGTTCCATAGCCGTCAATATTTCAGCGCTTGAATTCAGTCGCAAGGATTTTGTGGAAGAAGTCGGGAATATATTGCAGGAAAGCGGTCTTGCGCCTGAATGCTTGCAACTGGAAATTACCGAAAGCGTACTGATGCGCGATGCCGAATCGAGTACGATGGTGCTGCATCAACTGAAAAAAATGGGAGTGCAACTTGCGGTAGACGATTTTGGTACCGGATACTCCAGCTTGAGCTACCTGCACCAGTTTCCTATCGACATCCTCAAAATCGATCAGTCTTTCGTTCAGGATATTGCGTCGGATAAAGGTAACGGGATCATAGTCAGCGCCGTCATTGCCATGGGTAACAGCCTCAATCAGCGCGTAGTGGCTGAAGGAGTCGAACAACAGTGCCAGCTTGCGTTTCTGCAGGGTCAGTCTTGCGAGGAAGGGCAGGGTTATCTATTCAGCAGGCCCCTTTGCGCCGAACAATTCGCTTTATTGCTGGCGAGAGGGGTGGGCTGACACTTCGGGGTAGCGCATATCCTCGCCGGATTAGGGGCAAGGTCTATGCGACTACAAGGTTTATTTGTGCTAGCTGTTGGATTGTAAATTGCTTTTGTAGCTGCCGCCCAGTGCCCGGACCAGATTGACATTCGCCTGCAACCGTCGGGTACGAAGATTGAGCGCCTGCAATTCGACATGCAGCAGGGAGGTTTGAGCGGTCACTACTTCCAGATAGTTGGTCATACCTTCGCGGTACCGGTTCATGGCAATATTGAGGGTTTTGTTGGAATCTGCTATGGCCGCCTTAACCTGCTGCGATTCCTGAGCCAATTTGTTCAGCAACGACAGATTGTCTTCCACTTCCTGGAACGCCTGTAAAACCGTTGAGCGATAATTTGCTCCGGCAATATTGTAGACGGCTTCCGCCTGATGGACGATCGCTTCGCGACGACCTGCATCGAATATCGTCAGAAAAGCGGTTGGCCCTATCATCCAGACGTTAGTCGGGGCAATCAGGAACGAACCTGCGGCAATGGTATCAAGCGTATCGCCACCGTCCAGCATGATGGTAGGATAAAAGGCGGTTTTGGCAACCCCGATCTGCGCATTGGCTGCATAAACGCGGCGTTCGGCAGCGGCGATGTCGGGGCGTCGCTGCAGCAGTTTGCTGGGAATGCCAACCGGTACGTTAGGCAGCGCGATATTGATGACCGCGGGCGCGATGCTGAAGCTCGAAGCCGGTATTCCAACCAGGCTTGCAATAGCATGTTCGTACAGGGATCGACTGGCTGCGATGTCGGTGAGCTCCGCCTTGGCGCTGTCGAGTTGCGCCTGCGCCCTGGATACGTCCAGAGCGGAGTCTGCGCCGCCTTCGAACCGGTTTTGCGTTAAAGCGAGCGCTTTGGCATACGCTGCGACGACATCATTGAGCAATTTCGACTGGGCATCGAAATTACGCAGCGCAATATAATTGTTGATCAGGTTGGCGTGCAAACTGAGCCTCACCGATTCGACATCGGCCGCCGCCGCCTGAGCCTGAGCGGTACCGGCAGCGACCTCGTTGCGTATGCGACCCCACAGGTCGAGCTCGTAGCTGGCTCCGATGTCGCCGTACTGCTCGGTAAAATGTTGCGGCGACGTTACGCCGGGACCGCGTCCGGCTTCGATATGCGGATGGTTATAAAACTGATAGTTTTCGGTCGCAGCGCCGCCTACCGAAACGGTCGGATACAAACTGGCCCTGGCCTGCTGCTCGTATGCGGCAGCCTGATCGTAATGCGCTACGGCTGCAGCGAGGGTTGGGTTGGCCGCATCCAGCTGTCCGACCAGCTTGTCGATCGTTTCGTCGCCATAGTTTTTCCACCAGTCGCCGCGATCAAGATTGTCGGAAGGCTGGGCCGGCTGCCAGATTCCGGCTTCCTTGTAGGATGCGGGCATCGCTACGGTCGGAACTTTGTAAGTCGGAGCCAGCGAGCATCCGGCAAACAATGGCAGGCTGAGTAATGCCAAAGTCAAACGTGCATGCTTCATGACTGGTTCCCTGCGTTATGAATGCTAACTTTGTCCCCTTGCGCAATGGAATCCGAAGGGGAATTGATAATGCGATCATCCATTGTCAGTCCGGATTTTACTTCTACCGTATTACCCATATCCTTGCCCAGCGTAATCGACTTGAGTACGACACGGTTATCCGGGCCGACAGTCGCCACTTTCAGGCCATGGGTACGGAACAGCAGCGTACTGGCTGGAATGACCAGACGGTTGGCGTGAGTGCCCAGGGTGAAATAAACGTCAGCATAAGCGCCGGGAAGCAGTTCCCCGGTAGAATTATCCATCAGCAATTCCACGGTCATGGTGCGCGAATTCGGGTGTATGGCTTCCGCGGTGCTCAAATAGGTAGCGGGGTAGGTATGATGAGGCCGCTCAGGGAAATGCAGGTTGGCAACCAGTCCCGGTTTGATCAGGTTGGAAAAATTCTGCGGCACATCAGCATAGACGCGTAATTTGTGCGTATCGGCTACTTTGAACAATACTTTGTTGGCGTCGCTGCTGCCGGTAGTGATCAAGCTGCCGATGTCGGTTCTGCGGTCGGTAACCACGCCGTCGAAAGGCGCGACGATGTGATTAAAGGCCTGTTGCGCGCGCAAGCTGCTGAGCGTTGCATTCGCAGCATTGACCACGGCTTGTTGCGCTTTGGCATCCTGAACCTTTTCGTCGACTTCCTGGCGCGAGACCGAATCGGTTACCAGAAGATTCTGCCAGCGTTTCGCCGTAATGTTCGCCAGGTCGAGTCTTGCCTTGGCGGTCGCCAGATCGGCTTCCGCGCTGCGAATCTGCTGGTCGAGCTCAGGCGTTTCTATGATTGCCATCAACTGTCCGGCTTTTACATGCGCGCCGATATCGGTATACCACATTTTCAGGTAGCCGTTTACCCTGGCGTATATGGTAGCTTCATAAAATGGCGTCACGTTGCCTGGCAATATCAGCGTTTGATCGCTGGGACCGAGCTTCGGTCTGACAATATCGACGGAAGCGATGCTGTTTTGCTGGGCGACTACTTTCAGGTCTTTTTCATGATGTATACGGCTCATGATGCCGGTTGCAGCCAGAATGACCGCCAGCAGCAGAAGGACTACACCCACTATGCGAATACGCCAGGATGCCGTTACGTGAGGTTGATCAGTTGACATTATTACTCTCCAGAATGAGACAAGTTATGGGTATGGGTTTGCTTGTTCTGCTTATGCACCAGACTGAAAACAACCGGTACGAAAAGCAGTGTCGCTACGGTTGCGAACGATAGTCCGCCGATAACCGCGCGTCCCAGAGGTGCGTTCATTCCTGCGCTCAGTGCCATAGGCGCCATACCGATGATCATGGCAAGTGCCGTCATCAGCACCGGACGGAACCGGATGTAGCCGGCTTCGATCGCCGCCATCATGCCGCTGTCGCCCTCGGTAAGTCGTTCTCTCGCAAAGCTTACGACCAGAATACTGTTGGCGGTCGCAACGCCCATGCACATGATCGCGCCGATCAATGCCGGCACCGATAGCGTGGTATGCGTTATGAACAGCATCCAGACGATACCTGCCAGAGCGGCCGGCAACGCGGTAATAATAACGAAGGGGTCCAGCCATGACTGAAAGTTGACCACGATCAGAAGATAGATGAACACAATCGCACCGAGCAGACCGAATACCAGGCCGGTATAGGAAGTATTCATCGCTTGAACCTGACCGCGCAGTACCACGAACGAGCCTTTTGGCACGTCTTTTTCCGTGGCTTTCAGGATTGCATTCACGTCGGCTGCCACCGCACCCAGATCCCTGTTTTCGGTCGATGCGAACAAGTCGATCGTAGGCTGTACGTCATAGTGCGATACGACTGCATCGGTTTGACGGCGGGTAATCGTTGCCAGACTGCCGAGAATTTGCGGCACGGTGGAGTTGCCCGCCGGAATCGGCACGTTTTGCAGATCGCTCAGCGTGTCGATCTTGTATTGCGGGGTTTGTACCACCAACGGATAGGACACGCTGTTGGACGGATTAACCCAGAAATTCGGTGCGGTCTGGAAACTGCCCGACAAGGTATCGATCATGCTGACGGCAATGTCGTATTGGCTCAGTCCGAGTGCGCGAGCCCGGGCGCGATCAACCGTGGCATGCAGTTCGGGTTCGTTGAACGCCTGTTGCATATGCAGGTCGGCCAGGCCGGAAACGCCTTTTAACCGGGTCATCAGTTCGTTTGCATAAATCCTGTCCTCTTGCAGTTTGAAGCCGACGATCTGCACATCCAGCGGGGCCGGAAGACCGAAGTTCAGGATCTGGCTGACGATATCGGCAGGCAGAAACGCAAACGTCACCCCGGGAAAGTCACGGTTCAGTTTGCGCCGTAATTCCTGCACGTAACCTTCGGTCGGGTGATGCCCTTCATTGAGCGTGATCAGGATGTCGGCGTCGGACGGTCCTACCGGAGAGGAGTTGCTGTATGTCAGGTTGATACCGCTGACCGGTACGCCGATATTGTCGATGACATTGGTGATTTCTTTGGCAGGGATAGTCCGGCGTATGTCGTTTTCGATCAAATCGGTGATCCGCGCCGTATCTTCGATCCGGGTACCCATCTGGGCGCGTATATGCAATTTGATCTGGCCCGCATCGACCGCTGGGAAAAAGTTTCTTCCCAGCCACGGCACCAGAGCGAAAGAAATCAGGACGAAACTCATGAAACCGATAATGAAAATCGGCCGGTTGGATAAGGCCAGCAGCAATATGCGCTTGTAAGCCTCGCGTATCGTACTGAAAACCTGTTCGAACTTGCGTTGAAACAGTACCAGCGGATTTTTCGTAGGCGTCTGGTGAAGAAGGGGATGACCTTCTTCGTTCAATACCGGCGCTTCGCCTTCATGGGCAGCATGCGTATGCGGCTTGAGCAGGAACTTTGCCATCGTCGGCACCAGCGTCCGCGACAAGGTGAAGGATGCGATCAGGGCGAAGATAACCGCCTCTGCCAGCGGCACGAACAGATATTTCGATACGCCTTGCAGCAGGAACATCGGTATGAATACGATACAGATCGACAGCAGTGACACGAAAGCCGGAATAACAATCTGGTTTGCGCCGTCGAGAATGGCGTTTTCGACCTGTTTGCCATGTTCCAGGTGCCAGTTTATGTTCTCGATCGTGACCGTTCCGTCGTCGACCAGGATACCGACCGCCAGCGCCAGGCCGCCTAGCGTCATGATATTGATGGTCTGGCCTATCGCGGACAGTGCCATGATCGATGTCAGAATCGCGAGCGGAATGGCGGTGATGATAATCAGCGTGGAACGCCAGCTGCCGAGAAACAGCAGGATCATCAGTCCGGTGAGCGCGGCTGCGGTTATACCTTCGCGGATCACTTCGTTGACCGATTCCTGGACGAAGCCGGACTGGTCGCCGACCAGCGCCACATTAAGCCCTTTGGGCGCGCCGGCTTCGATGCGCGGCAGCAGGGCCTTGACAGAGGCGATGATGTCCAGCGTGGAGGCCTTGCCGTTTTTCTGTATGGTGGTCAGAACCGAATGGCGTCCGTCGATCCGGACCATATTCGTTTGCGGCGAAAACCCGTCGTAAACGTGCGCGACGTCGCGCAGGTAAATGGTGGCGTTGTTGACAACCTTAATCGGCATGTCGTTCAGCTCGTCCATCACTTTCGGGCTGGCGTTCAACGTAACCTGATATTCGAAGGTGCCGAGTTTTTCCGTACCGCCCGGCAGCAACAGGTTCTGGACCGCCAGGGCGTGCGTCACGTCAGCCGGAGACAGGCCTTTTTCGCGCAGGCTGTTGGGATCGAGGTCGACCTGTACCTGACGCACTTTACCACCGTAAGGAGAGGGCACCGCAGCGCCTTCCACCTGGGCCAGCTGGGGACGGATAAAGTTATTGGAAATGTCGAACAACTGGTTGTCGAGCAACGTTTTACTCGAGAGCGCCAGTTGCAGAATCGGCACGCTCGACGCGTTATAGGTCAATACCAGCGGCGGAGTAATTCCCGGCGGCATGCCCTTTAGCACGGTTTGCGAAATGGCGGTGATCTGACTCACCGCGCCATTGATGTCTACCCCCGGAAAGAAGAAGACTTTAATAACGGCAACGCCGGCCAGCGATTGCGATTCGATGTGTTCGACGTCGTTAACCGTGGTGGTCATCTGTCTTTCGTAAAAGGTGGTAATCCGGTTGGCCACGTCGTCGGCGGTAAATCCGTTATAAGTCCAGACTACGCTGACCACGGGCATATTAATATCAGGAAATATATCCGTCCTCATATTGACATAGGTGATCGGCCCCAGAATAAGTATCAATATTGCCATTACCGCAAAGGTATAAGGTCTGCTCAGGGCGACCCGGACTAGCCATAACATAAAGTGCTTCCTCGATCAAAAATCATGGTTTAAACAGCAACATGCCAAAAATCAACGAGACAGAATCTAAAAAACGGTCAACCCGTAAGTTAACATACATAACCATTCTGATTTCTGACAATGTGCTTCATTGTTATTTATACCGACTGTTTGTTTTGGCTAAACATCGGCATCCGCAGGGAAAATTCGGCGTGTAAACTTGCCATGATCACGCCGCGGCGGGAGCGTAAAAAACGGAACATCCATCCATTGCGGTGTGCTTGATTGGTCACGTCGATTCCGGGCAGCATTTGGCAGGTATATAAATTGATTTATTATTTTTGTGCGCAATTATCGCCCGAGAAGCGGAATTTATACAAGCAAACTGCGCATAAAAATAAAACCGCACCCTGAAAATCAGGATGCGGTCAAGTTCGGATCCGGCTTTTGGCTAAATCAGAACGGGAAGTAACGGATACTGGTGAATACCATGTTGTCCGTGCTGGTCGGGGTTACGCCGGCAGCAGCCGTCTGGAATCCGGTAACCAGCGTATGGGAGAACTGTCCGCCCAGTTTGGCTGCGCCGTAGCTGCCCTTGTAGAAGCTCCACCAGAAACCGACGGTTTCCTGGCTGACTTTGTTCAGGAAAGGAGAGTACTGGGTAATGCCGCCTACATTGTTGCCGTAGCCGTACATGGTGCCGCCGGCGCTGTAGGTATTGGAATCGATCTGCTCCTGGCCGATGTTGCCGTAGATGTCCAGGGTCGGATTGGTGTGCCAGATGATGCCGCCCAGCATCTGACTGCCCTTGAGCGGGTTCAGGCTGCCGTTGGGATTGAAATCGGCGTCAGGCAGACCGACCGTACCGTAGCGGCCGATGCCGTTGCCGAATAAACCGCTGAAAGACAGTTCCAGCTGTTTGGGAACCAGAGGAATCACTGCGCCGACGCCGACCGCATTGCTCCAGGTGCTTTGCTGCGATCCGGGAGCCGTTGCGCTGGCACCGTATACGCTCTGGAAATTACGCGCCAGATCGTAAATCTCGTAATGGCCCAGATCGGTTTCAGAGGCCAGCTTGGCGATGATGTCGGGATAACGATTGACTGACATGGGCGCGCCTGCAAACAGGGATCCGCCCGGTGGGGTTGCTTGATAAATATTGGTCGTGCCATCGGGGACACCGGCTACGCCGTTGTTCTGCGAGTTTTCAAACGATATTGCCGCCCACCATTTCTTGTCCCAGTCCTTGACGACGCGGAACTGCCACTGGCGCGCCCAGGTGAAACCCGGTACGTACTGTGCGTCTATGGTCAGCGGTATCTCTTCCATGCGCGGCGTAATGCCGTGGGTGTTCAGAGTCGCCAGCGACCAGGTCTGGCCTGCCAGCACATGCCAGCCGGTAGCCATCCAGTCGATGTTGGCGTAGACGTGGCGGGTGCGGGGCTGGTACGAGTTGCTTTCGTTGGCGTTGGCGGTTGGGGCCGCGCCCAGGAAGTCCAGCTCGTAGTAGCCGCTGATGATGGTGTCGGGATCGACGTTGCCGTCAACGAGCAGCGAGAAGCGGGACTGGCGCTCCGTACCGCGGAATTCGGACTGGTTATACCGGTTGCTCATGGCGTTAACGGAACCCGGGTCTGCCGGAGCAAAGGGGATCTGGTTGAATGGCGAACCGATGTCGGACTGCAGGCTGCGGGTGCGATACACGGTCTCCGATGCGAGGAAGCCGCCTAGCTGCACGTTGACGCCGCCGAGACGGAATGCAGTCTGGTTGCCCTGCATGTTGCCGGGGTTATTGCCCAGGTATCCCTGCGGGACGACTTGAGCGGGGGCAGAAGTCTGGTCAATCTTTTGCTGGGTCGCCTGCTGCGCCTGCTGGTCTTTTTGCTGCTGCGCCTGCATCTGCTCCAGGCGCTGCTCCAGCGTCTGTATCTGCTGCTGCATCTGCTGCATCTGGCCGCTGTTATCATCCGCAAATACCGGCGTTGCGCCGGCCGTCAAACAAGCTGCTATCAGCACGCTTATTCTGGAGCGAGTAAATGATTGCTTGATCACAAATTATCCCCTTAAAATATCAAATAAAACAAATAAAAACACCCTGATTAAAGATGCGAAAGCGCCGCTCTTCCGGCAAACTTTCGCACAGTATAAATAAACCATATTGCAAACTTGATTTGTAATAAAAATTTCATAAACTGTAGCGTTAAAACTACAATACCCGATAAATAAATCATTTTTTCCGGAGCAAGGGATTTGTTAAGATAATTGTTTGATTTTTTGAGCTTATATTAGAAATTGATTGTTTGGTGATGAAGCGGGTAAAAATAATTTCATACAATGGCAGGTAACGATTTAAAGTAACGGTTTAAAAGGTCGAAGTAAACCAAAGCGAAATTTGCAGGGGCAGGCCGGATTTCGTGCGATGCGCATTTTAGTGTAAAATTGTTTGATAAAATCAGTTTTAATTCATTCATTCAATTATCCGGAAATGATTGCTTGTTAGCGGCTAAGGCGGCGTCGAATCAGAATGTCTGACGTATCCGCGCTTCGTTTTTAACCGGTTTCCGATTCCGGTTATAATAATGACGGTTACAATAATGCACAGTTATCTCTGGAGTTAGAGCGGTCATCCTGATATGCGTATTTTATTAAGTAATGATGACGGTTACTTTGCTCCGGGACTCGCGATATTAGCAGCCACTTTATCCGGCATCGCCGATATAACCGTAGTCGCGCCGGAGCGTGATCGCAGCGGAGCGAGCAATTCGCTTACGCTGGATCGCCCTCTCATGGTTCGGCAAGCCCAGTCCGGTTTCTATTACGTCAACGGCACGCCGACGGATTGCGTGCACCTTGCCGTGACCGGCCTGCTGACCGAATTGCCGGACATGGTGATATCCGGCATCAATAACGGGGCGAACATGGGCGACGATACGGTGTATTCGGGAACGGTCGCCGCCGCCACCGAAGGCTTCCTGTTGGGCGTACCGTCTATCGCCGTGTCGCTGACCAGTTTTTCCGGCAAGAATTTTCCTGCGGCGGCGCGCGTGGTGCTGGATCTGGTGAAACGGCTGCAGGATCAGCCCCTGAATGCTCCGGTACTGCTGAACGTCAACGTCCCGGATCTGCCTTACGAAGAACTTGCGGGCCATGCAATCACGCGACTGGGACGGCGGCATAAAGCGGAGCCCGTGATTGA
>DASSZW010000167.1:0-16639 GCA_035713285.1 Burkholderiales bacterium | reverse complement strand
TGGTGATGCCGGGCGATAACGTGTCGGTAACGGTGGCGCTGATTGCGCCGATCGCGATGGAAGACGGCTTGCGCTTCGCGATCCGCGAAGGCGGACGCACCGTCGGCGCCGGCGTGGTAGCGAAAATTATCGAGTAAGATACTACAG
Organism: Burkholderiales bacterium; assembly: GCA_035713285.1. Taxonomy (GTDB): domain Bacteria; phylum Pseudomonadota; class Gammaproteobacteria; order Burkholderiales; family Sulfuriferulaceae; genus Sulfuriferula. The sequence continues at coordinate 16,492 of DASSZW010000167.1, read as the reverse complement.
GATTGCGGAATTGCCGGCGAGACGTTAAACTGCGCCGGCAATTCCGTTATGTTCCTTTATTAGGCCAGTAGCTCAATTGGCAGAGTATCGGTCTCCAAAACCGAGGGTTGGGGGTTCGAGGCCCTCCTGGCCTGCCAAATTACGGGAGTGTGGCTGTTTCGCCGTTAAAGGCGAGACTCACAAGCTTTAAATGACCGATAAGATCAGATTGCTGCTCGCCGCGCTGTTGGTGGTTGCGGGCATAGCCGGTTTTTATTATTTTGCCGAAAGTGCCGAGGTAATACGGCTGGCATCGATACTGGCCGGCTTTGCTGCCGCTTCGGCGGTGGTGTGGTTCACCTCTGTCGGTCAGCGCTTTGCAGGATTTTCGCAGGAAGCGCTGAAAGAGGCGCAGAAAGTAGTGTGGCCGACGCGCAAGGAGACCATACAGACGACTGCAATCGTATTCGTGTTTGTAGTGGTGATGGCCATGTTTTTATGGATGGTCGACGCGGGTTTGCTGTGGGCGGTTAAATGGCTGATGGGGCGGAGCGATACATGAGTAAACGCTGGTATGTAGTGCACGCCTATTCCGGATTTGAAAAAACGGTACAGCGTACCTTGCTCGAACGGATAGAGCGCGCAGGAATGCAGGAAATGTTTGGCCAGATTCTGGTGCCTGTTGAAGAAGTTGTGGAAATGAAGGGCGGCCAAAAATCCATCTCCGAACGTAAATTTTTCCCGGGTTACGTGCTGGTCGAAATGGAAATGAACGACGAGACATGGCACCTGATCAAGGATACTCCCAAGGTTACCGGCTTTGTCGGCGGTACTGCGATGAAGCCGACGCCCATCAGCGCCAAGGAAGTCGATGCCATCCTGCACCAGATTCAGGAAGGCGTCGAGAAGCCCAGGCCCAAGATACTCTTTGAGGTGGGTGAATCGGTACGCGTGACAGATGGTCCGTTTAACGATTTTAACGGCAACGTAGAAGAAGTGAATTACGACAAGAGCAAATTGCGTGTGTCGGTGCTGATTTTTGGTCGGGCAACACCGGTCGAACTGGATTTCAGTCAGGTAGAAAAAGCGTAGGGGCCGGCTGTTGGGCCGGAATGTATGATTACGGGGAGAGATGGCGAGGCCGGGATATGAATCCTTGCATTGCCGTTTCGTTATTACCCATTTAAAGGAGTATTGAAAGTGGCAAAGAAAATCGTTGGCTACGTAAAGCTGCAGGTCGCTGCCGGTAAAGCGAACCCAAGTCCCCCGATCGGTCCGGCGCTGGGCCAGCGCGGCCTCAATATCATGGAATTCTGCAAAGCGTTCAACGCACAGACCCAGGGTATGGAGCCCGGTCTGCCTATACCGGTCGTCATTACCGCTTATGCGGACAAGAGCTTCACGTTCGTTCTGAAGACGCCCCCTGCGTCCATACTGATCAAAAAAGCAGCCGGCGTGCAAAAAGGCAGCCCGCGTCCTCATACCGACAAAGTGGGCAAGCTGACCCGTTCGCAAGCGGAAGATATCGCTCGGGCTAAAATGCCGGACCTGACCGCTGCCGATATGGACGCCGCAGTTAAAACCATCGCTGGCAGCGCACGCAGCATGGGCATAGAAGTGGAGGGTGCATAATGGCCAAGACGTCAAAACGCCAGCAGGCGATCAAGGCAAAAATCGATCGCACCAAACTCTATCCGGTAACGGACGCGCTGGCTCTGATCAAAGAGACCGCAACCGCTAAATTCGACGAATCGATCGACATTGCCGTCAATCTCGGTATCGATGCGCGGAAATCGGATCAGCTGGTGCGCGGCTCCGTGGTTTTGCCTCGGGGTACGGGCAAGACGGTGCGGGTTGCGGTGTTTGCCCAGGGCGAAGCGGCGAATGCGGCGCGCGCAGCGGGTGCGGACATCGTCGGGTTCGAAGACCTGGCTGCCGAGATCAAGGGCGGCCGCATGGATTTCGATGTAGTCATAGCGAGTCCCGACGCCATGCGCGTCGTCGGCCAGCTCGGTCAGGTGCTGGGCCCTCGCGGTCTGATGCCTAACCCTAAAGTCGGTACGGTGACGATGGACGTAGCCGGTGCGGTACGCAATGCCCGGGCCGGACAGGTGCAATACCGAACGGATAAGGGCGGTATCGTGCAATGTACAATCGGCCGCGCTTCATTTGAGGTCGACGCCTTGCGCGAAAACCTGGTCGCATTGATCGACGCGCTGAACAAGGCGCGGCCGGTCAGCGCTAAAGGCGTCTACATGAAGAAAGTATCGGTTTCAAGCACCATGGGCGCCGGTGTGCGGATTGATGGCGGCAGCCTGGTAACATGATTGAATAACAAGGCTGTTCAGCTGCGAAAAATGCCGTGGCGGAACGGTTGACAAGAACTTTGGGCGGTCTGCACGGAAGTGCGGGCCGGTTATCAAAGACCGTTGGGGTTAGGCTGTTGATGATAATTGCAGCCGAACTTAATCGGGGTTTTAGACGCGGTTTTTAAAATCCTGCCCAGCGCAGATGGCGTGCCCTGAAACAGGATCGGCTTTTGCTGTATAGGTAGCTCCTGATGAAAGGTCGTCGATTCTCGGATTGCGCCGGTTTTATCGCCAGCGAAATTCGATGTTAATGGAAGGAGGTAAGACCTTGAGTCTGAATCTAGAGGAAAAGAAAGCGGTTGTAGCTGAGTTGAGCAGCGAATTGCTGAGTGCTCAAACCATCGTTGTCGCCGAATATCGCGGCATGGGTGTGGTGAGCATGACCGGTTTGCGTGTTAAAGCGCGAGCCAGTGGCGTGTATCTGCGCGTGTTGAAAAATACGCTGGTACGCCGCGCGATATCGGAGACTGCTTTTGCCGGATTGGCCGACCAACTGGTCGGCCCGCTGGTATACGGCATATCCAGAGATCCCGTTTCGGCTGCCAAGGTGCTGTCGGATTTCGCCAAAACCAACGATAAGTTGGTGATCAAGGCTGGCGCTATGGCTAATTTCGTGATGACTGCCAAAGACGTCTCGAACCTGGCCAACATGCCTAGCCGCGATGAGTTGCTGTCGAAATTGATGGGCACTATGCAAGCGCCTGTTACCCAGTTCGTTCGTACGCTTAACGAAGTTCCGACCAAGTTTGTGCGCGGTCTGGCTGCCGTTCGCGATAAGCAGGCAGCGTGACCCCGTAGCGTAATACGCGCTGCGATATTTATTACTTTCCCATCAGGAGAATTACTATGGCTTTGTCCAAAGCTGAAATTTTAGATGCAATTGCTGGCATGACTGTGCTTGAACTGTCCGAAATGATCAAGGATATGGAAGAGAAATTCGGCGTATCCGCTGCGGCAGCTGCCGTTGCCGTTGCGGCTGCCCCCGCTGCCGGCGGCGCTGCGGCAGAAGAGAAAACCGAATTTGACGTTATTCTCACCGGCGCCGGCGAGAATAAAGTCAATACCATCAAAGTGGTTCGCACCATCACCGGCCTGGGCTTGAAAGAAGCTAAAGATCTGGTCGACGGCGCGCCTAAACCGGTCAAGGAAGGCGTTTCCAAAGCCGATGCGGATGCGGTCGCCAAGCAATTGATCGAAGCGGGCGCTACTTGCGAAGTTAAGTAAGCCTATTTCTGACATCGTCCGGGCTTGTCCGGGCGATGCAGAAAATATAAGACAGCGGCACTACTTTTGGCGTCCGTTGTCTTTTGTCTTCTGCGCAGGTTCCTCTAGGAGATTCCATGAGTTATTCTTTCACCGAAAAAAAACGTATCCGTAAAAGTTTTGCAAAACGTGCAAACATACTTAAGGTACCTTTTTTATTGGCCACACAACTTGACTCATTTCGTGCGTTTCTACAGGAAGATACAGCTCCTGAAGCGCGGGCGAATGAAGGTTTGCAAGCGGCATTTACGTCGATCTTTCCGATTGCCAGCCATTCCGGCAATGCCAAGCTCGATTTTGTCAGCTACGTGCTCGGGGAGCCGGCGTTCGATATGGTGGAATGCCAGCAGCGCGGGCTGACGTACGCTTCGCCGCTGCGCGCCAAAGTCCGGCTGACGATTATGGACAGAGAGGCTTCCAAGCCTACGGTAAAAGAAGTCAAAGAACAGGAAGTGTACATGGGCGAAATGCCGCTCATGACGCCGACCGGTTCGTTCATCATTAACGGTACCGAACGCGTGATCGTGTCGCAGCTGCACCGTTCGCCGGGCGTATTTTTCGAGCACGACCGGGGTAAAACCCATAGCTCGGGCAAGTTGCTGTTTTCCGCGCGGATTATTCCTTACCGCGGCTCATGGCTGGATTTCGAATTCGACGCCAAGGATTACCTGTATTTCCGCATCGACCGCCGCCGCAAGATGCCGGTCACTACCTTGCTGAAATCGCTGGGTTACAACAACGAGCAGATATTGGCCGAGTTTTTTACTACCGATACGTTTCACCTGAATGATCAGGTTATCCGTTTCGAACTGGTGCCCGATCGCCTGCGCGGCGAAATCGCGCGGTTCGATATTCTGGACAAGACCGGCGCCGTGATCGTGGCCAAAGACAAACGGATTACCGTCAAGCATATACGCATGATGCAGGAATCCGGTTTGACCCAGATCGCCGTGCCTGCCGATTTCCTGATGGGCCGCGTACTGGCCAAAAATGTGATCGATACCGAAACCGGCGAGATTGTCGCCAATGCCAACGATGAAATCAGCGAAGCCTTGCTGACCAAGCTGATCGACGCTAAAGTCCGGCAGATCGAGACCCTGTACGTCAACGATCTGGATCAGGGTGCGTATATTTCCGCCACCTTGCGCACCGACGATACGCTCGATCAATATGCGGCGCGCGTAGCTATTTACCGCATGATGCGACCCGGCGAACCGCCTACCGAAGAATCGGTCGAGGCCCTGTTTGCCGGTCTGTTCTTCAGCGAAGAGCGTTACGATCTGTCGGCGGTGGGGCGGATGAAATTCAATCGCCGTATCGGTCGCGACGAACTGGAAGGTTCGCCGGTGCTGTCGACGGAAGATATCGTTGCCGTCATCCAGATACTGATCGAATTGCGCAACGGCCGCGGCGAAATCGACGACATCGATCACCTCGGCAACCGCCGGGTGCGCAGCGTCGGCGAACTGGCCGAGAACCAGTTTCGCGCCGGACTCGTTCGAGTCGAACGCGCCGTCAAGGAGCGCCTGTCGCAAGCCGAATCCGAAAACCTGATGCCGCACGACCTGATCAATGCGAAACCGGTTTCGGCCGCGATCAAGGAATTTTTCGGTTCCAGCCAGCTGTCGCAATTTATGGACCAGACCAACCCGTTATCCGAGATCACGCATAAACGTCGCGTATCGGCATTGGGACCCGGCGGTCTGACGCGCGAACGCGCCGGATTCGAAGTGCGCGACGTGCATCCTACGCACTACGGCCGCGTCTGCCCGATCGAAACGCCGGAAGGTCCGAACATCGGTCTGATCAATTCGCTGGCCCTGTTTGCGCGCACCAACAAATACGGTTTCCTGGAAACGCCGTACCGTAAAGTCGAAGCGGGTAAAGTCACCGACAAGATCGAGTACCTGTCGGCGATCGAAGAAAGCAAATACGTGATCGCGCAGGCGAACGCGGAGCTCGACGCTCAAGGCGGCTTTACCAGCGAAATCGTGTCGTGCCGGTTCAAGAACGAATTCGAGCTGAGCAATCCCGACCGCATCGAATATATGGACGTTGCGCCGTCGCAGATCGTTTCGGTAGCAGCATCGCTGATCCCGTTCCTGGAGCACGACGACGCCAACCGCGCCCTGATGGGATCGAACATGCAGCGTCAGGCAGTGCCTTGCCTGCGCGCCGAGAAGTCGCTGGTCGGTACCGGTATCGAGCGTACCGCAGCCGTCGACTCGGGCACTACGGTGCAGGCGCGTCGCGGCGGCGTGGTCGATTACGTCGACGCAGGCCGTATCGTGGTTCGGGTGAACGACGACGAAACCAAAGCGGGCGAAGTCGGGGTAGATATTTATACCCTGATCAAATATACGCGCTCGAACCAGAATACCAACATCAATCAGCGCCCGCTCGTAAAAGTGGGCGAAAAGCTGGCTCGCGGCGACGTGATTGCCGACGGCGCTTCGACCGATATGGGCGAACTGGCGCTGGGCCAGAATCTGCTGGTGGCATTTATGCCCTGGAACGGTTTCAACTTCGAGGATTCGATCCTGATTTCCGAGAAAGTGGTTGCTGACGACCGTTATACTTCGATTCATATCGAAGAGCTCACGGTCGTGGCGCGCGACACCAAATTGGGTGCCGAAGAAATCACCCGCGACATTTCCAATCTGTCCGAGCGCATGCTCGGACGGCTGGACGAGTCGGGAATCTGCCATATCGGCGCGGAAGTCGAAGCCGGCGATGTGCTGGTCGGCAAAGTCACGCCCAAAGGCGAAACCCAGCTGACGCCCGAAGAAAAGCTGTTGCGCGCGATTTTCGGCGAAAAGGCCTCCGACGTGAAGGATACCTCCCTGCGCGTGCCGTCCGGCATGGCGGGCACGGTCATTAACGTGCAGGTATTCACGCGCGAAGGCATAGAACGCGATGCGCGGGCGAAATGGATCATCGAAGACCAGCTGGCCGAATACAAGAAAGATATGGCCGACCGCATGCGTATCGTCGAGAACGACACGTTCTCGCGTTTGCAGCGTCTGGTGCTGAACAAGGTCGCCAAGGGCGGTCCCGGCAAGCTGGCCAAGGATGCCGTGGTGACGCAGGATTACCTGGACGCGCATAACCGTTACGACTGGTTCGATATCCGTCTGGCCGAAGACGACGCCAGCCGGCAGATGGAATTGCTCAAGGACAGTCTCGATCAGAAGCGGCTCGAATTCGACCTGATGTTCGAAGAGAAAAAGAAAAAGCTGATCGCCGGCGACGAACTGCAACCCGGCGTCCAGAAAATGGTCAAGGTTTACGTGGCGGTTAAACGCCGTCTGCAACCCGGCGACAAAATGGCCGGTCGCCACGGTAACAAGGGCGTGGTGTCGAAAATCGTACCGATAGAAGACATGCCGTTTACCGCCGACGGTACGCCGATGGATATCGTTTTGAATCCGCTGGGCGTGCCGTCGCGGATGAACGTCGGGCAAATCCTCGAAACGCATCTGGGCTGGGCAGCAAAAGGCCTGGGCAAAAAGATCGAGGAAATGCTGCAGGCGCAGAAACACGTTTCCGAAGTCCGCGACTTTATCGGTAAAATTTATAATTCCACCGGTAAGCAGGAAGACATCGCCAGCTTCAGCGACGAAGAAGTGATCGAGCTGGCGCGCAACCTGTGCAAGGGCGTCCCGTTTGCAACGCCGGTGTTCGACGGCGCGTCCGAAGACGAAATCAAGGCGATGCTGGAACTGGCCGGGCTGCCGCGGAGCGGACAGATTACCCTGTACGACGGCCGCACCGGCGAAGCGTTCGACCGTAAGGTCACGGTCGGCTACATGCATGTGCTGAAACTGCATCACCTGGTGGACGACAAGATGCACGCGCGTTCTACCGGACCTTACAGTCTGGTCACGCAGCAGCCGCTGGGCGGCAAGGCGCAGTTCGGCGGCCAGCGCTTCGGCGAGATGGAAGTCTGGGCGCTGGAAGCGTACGGCGCATCCTACATTTTGCAGGAAATGCTGACGGTCAAGTCGGACGACGTTAACGGGCGGACCAAAGTCTATGAAAACATCGTCAAGGGCGAACACAAAATCGACGCCGGCATGCCGGAATCGTTCAATGTGTTGGTGAAGGAAATCCGTTCCCTGGCCATTGATATCGATCTAGAGCGTTATTGAAGCAAAGAGGGGTGAAGGGCGCGCCTCTCTCTTGCTCGCGCCTCATTGGAGAGAACTATGAAAGCATTGCTCGACCTGTTTAAACAAGTAACTCAAGAAGAAGAGTTCGACGCGATTAAAATCGGCCTCGCGTCGCCGGAGAAAATCCGGTCCTGGTCGTACGGCGAAGTCAAAAAGCCGGAAACCATCAATTACCGGACGTTCAAACCCGAGCGCGACGGATTGTTCTGCGCGAAAATTTTCGGTCCGGTCAAGGATTACGAATGCCTGTGCGGCAAATACAAGCGCCTGAAACATCGCGGCGTGATCTGCGAAAAATGCGGCGTCGAAGTCACCTTGTCCAAAGTGCGCCGCGAACGCATGGGACATATCGAATTAGCCAGCCCGGTTGCGCATATCTGGTTCCTCAAATCCCTGCCGTCGCGGCTGGGAATGGTGCTGGACATGACGCTGCGTGATATCGAGCGGGTATTGTATTTCGAAGCGTATGTCGTCACCGACCCGGGCATGACTCCGCTGAATCGTTCGCAATTGCTGACCGAGGACGATTATCTGGCCAAAGTCGACGAATACGGCGACGAATTCAAGGCCAGCATGGGCGCGGAAGGCGTGCGCGAACTGCTCAAGAGCATCGATATCTATGCCGAAGTGGAAAGCATACGCGCCGATCTGGCTAAAACCGGATCGGATACCAAGATCAAGAAGCTGGCCAAGCGCATGAAAGTCATCGAGGCGTTCCAGAAATCCGGCATCAAACCCGAATGGATGGTGCTCGAAGTGCTGCCGGTATTGCCGCCGGAATTGCGCCCGCTGGTGCCGCTGGACGGCGGCCGGTTTGCGACTTCGGATCTGAACGATCTGTATCGCCGCGTCATCAACCGCAATAACCGCCTGAAGCGCCTGCTGGAGCTGAAAGCGCCTGAAATCATCGTCCGCAACGAAAAACGCATGTTGCAGGAAGCGGTGGATTCGCTGCTCGACAACGGCCGTCGCGGCAAGGCCATGACCGGCGCCAACAAGCGTCCGCTGAAGTCCCTTGCCGACATGATCAAGGGCAAGGGCGGTCGTTTCCGCCAGAACCTGCTCGGCAAGCGCGTCGACTACTCCGGCCGTTCCGTCATTGTGGTCGGCCCGCAGTTGCGTTTGCATCAGTGCGGCCTGCCGAAGAAAATGGCGCTCGAATTGTTCAAGCCGTTCATTTTCCATAAACTGGAAGTGATGGGTCTGGCTACGACCATCAAAGCGGCTAAACGCATGGTCGAAACCGAGGAGCCGGTAGTCTGGGATATCCTGGAAGACGTGATCCGCGAACATCCGGTCATGCTCAATCGCGCTCCGACCTTGCACCGTCTTGGTATCCAGGCGTTCGAACCGACGCTGATCGAAGGCAAGGCCATCCAATTGCATCCGCTGGTCTGCGCGGCGTTTAACGCCGACTTCGACGGCGACCAGATGGCGGTGCATGTTCCGTTGTCGCTGGAAGCGCAAATGGAAGCGCGCACTTTGATGCTGGCCTCCAATAACGTGCTGTCGCCCGCCAACGGCGAACCGATCATCGTGCCGTCGCAGGATATCGTGCTGGGGCTGTATTACATGACGCGCGAAAAAGTCAATGCGCTCGGCGAAGGCATGATGTTTGCCGACGTGAGCGAAGTGTCGCGCGCATACGAATCGCGTCAGGTCGAATTGAACGCCAAGGTGACAGTGCGTATCAAGGAAGCGTATTTTGACGAACAGGGTGAGCGCGCCGAAAAGGTGACGCGCTACGAAACGACCGTGGGTCGCGCGTTGCTGTCCGAGATACTGCCGGTAGGGCTGTCGTTTACCAATATCAACAAGATACTGAAGAAAAAAGAGATTTCCCGCCTGATCAACGTCAGCTTCCGCCGTTGCGGCCTGCGTGAAACGGTATTGCTGGCCGACAAATTGATGTATACCGGCTTCGCTTACGCCACTCGCGGCGGGGTGTCGATCTGCGTCGACGATATGCTGGTGCCGGTGCAGAAGCAGGAAATTATCAGCGCTTCTGAAAAAGAAGTGCAGGAGATCGAAGCCCAGTATATTTCCGGGCTGGTGACGCAGGGCGAGCGCTACAACAAGGTCGTCGATATCTGGGGCCGTGCCGGCGACCAGGTTGCCAAGGCGATGATGACGCAGCTCGGCAGCGAACCGGTCGTTACCCGCGACGGCGTAACGACCACGCAGGAATCGTTTAACGCCATTTACATGATGGCGGATTCGGGCGCACGGGGTTCGGCGGCGCAAATCCGGCAGCTGGCCGGTATGCGCGGACTGATGGCGAAGCCTGACGGCTCCATCATCGAAACGCCGATTACGGCGAACTTCCGCGAGGGGCTGAACGTACTGCAGTACTTTATTTCCACCCACGGCGCGCGTAAAGGCCTGGCCGATACCGCGCTGAAAACGGCGAATTCGGGCTACCTGACGCGCAGACTGGTCGACGTCACCCAGGATCTGGTCGTGATCGAGGACGATTGCGGTACCCGCGAAGGCCTGGTGTTAAAAGCCATGGTCGAAGGCGGTGAAGTGATCGAGCCCTTGCGCGAGCGCGTCCTCGGTCGGGTTACCGCGATGGATGTGGTGCATCCGGAAACCGGCGAGACCGTCATTGAAGCCGGCGTGCTGCTCGACGAAGCGCTGGCTGAACGCATCGAAGCGCTCGGCATCGACGAGATCAAGGTAAGAACTGCGCTGACCTGCGATACGCGCTACGGCCTCTGCGCCAAATGCTACGGGCGCGATCTGGGTCGCGGCTATCTGGTGAACGTGGGCGAAGCGGTCGGCGTGATTGCTGCGCAATCCATCGGCGAACCGGGCACCCAGCTTACGATGCGTACCTTCCACATCGGCGGCGCGGCATCGCGTTCGGCGGCAGCCAGCCAGCTGGAATCGAAATCGGCAGGTACCGTGGCGTACAGCCCCGGCATGCGTTCGGTTACCAGTGCCAAAGGCGAATCGATTGCCATCGTGCGTAGCGGCGAAATCATTATCATGAGCGACAACGGCCGCGAGCGCGAGCGTCATAAAGTGCCTTACGGCTCAACGCTGATGGTCAAGGACGGCGACAAGATCAAAGCCGGACAGGTCATGGCGATGTGGGATCCGCATACGCGTCCTATCATTACCGAGTACGCAGGTCGGGTCAGATTCGAGAACGTTGAGGAAGGCGTGACCGTTGCCAAGCAGATCGACGATGTGACCGGTTTGTCCACGCTGGTTGTGATCGATCCCAAGCGCCGTGTCGGCGTCGCGACCAAGGGGTTGCGTCCGCAGGTCAAACTGCTCGACGAGCAGGGCCACGAAATCAAGATGGCCGCTACCGATACCTCGGTCAACATTACGTTCCAGATCGGTTCCATCATCACGGTCAAGGACGGACAGGAAGTGGGCGTAGGCGAAGTCCTGGCGCGCATTCCGCAGGAATCGTCGAAAACGCGCGATATCACGGGCGGTCTGCCGCGTGTGGCCGAGCTGTTCGAGGCCCGCTCGCCCAAGGACGCTGGCGTACTGGCGCCCGTTACCGGTACGGTGTCGTTCGGTAAGGATACCAAGGGCAAGCAGCGCCTGGTCATCACCGACCTCGACGGCGTCGGCCACGAGTATCTGATCCCGAAAGAAAAACATGTCACCGCGCATGACGGACAAGTCGTCAACAAAGGCGAAATGATTGTCGACGGACCGGTCGATCCGCATGATATCCTGGCGCTGAAAGGCGTCGAGGCGTTGTCCCGCTACATCACCGACGAAGTTCAGGATGTGTATCGTCTGCAGGGTGTAAAGATCAACGACAAGCACATCGAAGTCATCGTGCGCCAGATGTTGCGCCGCGTCAGTATCGTCGACGCGGGGGGCACCAAATTTATCCAGGGCGAGTAGGTCGAGCGTGCCGAGTTGCTGATTGAAAATGAAAAGGTGGCGCTGGAAAATAAAGAACCCGCCACGTTCGATTATGTATTGCTCGGCATCACCAAGGCATCGCTGTCGACCGACTCGTTTATCTCTGCGGCATCGTTCCAGGAAACCACGCGAGTGCTGACTGAAGCGGCTATCATGGGTAAACGGGACGAACTGCGGGGCCTGAAGGAAAACGTTATCGTCGGACGCCTGATTCCGGCCGGTACCGGTCTGGCTTATCACAATACCCGGCGTAAACAGAAGCTGGGGCTGGACATAGCGACGGAATCGGATATTTTTGAGACGCCCGATATGATAGATAGCGAGCAGTCTGCTTGACACTGCATCACTAAGCCTATAAAATCCATCGTCTTTTTTACCGACTTTGGATTTTGTCGGCAGAGGTTGAGCATTTTGTGTGACAAGCTGGGAACGGCGCGCTCCAAAGGCGGCCGTTATGCAGTTCTGCGAGGTCCGCTTTGGGCCGCGCGCAACAATTAAATTGAACATTGGAAATAAGCATGCCTACAATCAATCAGCTGGTGCGCAAGCCGCGTACCGCAAAGCGTGTAAAAAGCAAAGTGCCGGCCCTGGAGGCTTGTCCTCAAAAACGCGGCGTTTGTACGCGGGTTTATACCACGACACCTAAAAAACCGAACTCGGCATTGCGTAAGGTCGCTCGTGTGCGCCTGACGAATGGCTTCGAGGTCAGCAGCTACATCGGCGGCGAAGGTCATAACCTGCAGGAACACTCCGTGGTATTGATCCGCGGCGGCCGGGTCAAGGATTTGCCGGGTGTTCGTTACCATACCGTGCGCGGTAGCCTGGATACGGCCGGTGTTAAAGACCGTAAGCAGAGCCGTTCCAAATATGGTGCCAAGCGCCCCAAGAAAGCCTGATTCAGGTTTTAGCTATGGTGTGTCGGGTTGCTGGTGAGGCGACGCGCGCCGTTAACCAGCATTAAGCAGCATTTGAGAGGTAATTATGCCAAGACGTAGAGAAGTACCCAAGCGCGATATACTGCCGGATCCGAAATTCGGCAATCAAGACGTCGCAAAGTTCGTAAACGTGCTGATGTCCAGCGGCAAAAAGTCGGTGGCCGAGCATATTATTTATGGTGCGTTTGCACAGATCAGCCAGAAAACCGGCAAGGATCCAGTCGAGGTATTCACGCTCGCATTGAGCAACGTGCGGCCGATGGTGGAAGTCAAAAGCCGTCGCGTGGGCGGCGCCAACTATCAGGTGCCGGTTGAAGTGCGTCCGGCCCGCCGTTCGGCGCTTGCGATGCGCTGGCTGAAAGAGTCAGCCCGCAAGCGCGGCGAAAAGTCTATGGGTATCCGTCTGGCGGGTGAGTTGATGGATGCAGCAGAAGGTCGCGGCGGCGCAATGAAAAAACGCGACGAAGTACATCGCATGGCCGAAGCCAACAAAGCGTTCTCGCATTTCCGTTTCTAATTTCAATATGCCGGTGCGCAGGCGCCGGCACTGACTGGGTAGCAAATAACGTGGCACGCAAAACTCCTATCGAACGTTACCGCAACATTGGTATCAGCGCTCATATCGACGCTGGTAAAACTACGACTACCGAACGTATTCTTTATTACACCGGCGTGTCGCACAAGATCGGCGAAGTGCACGACGGCGCTGCGACCATGGACTGGATGGAGCAGGAACAGGAGCGCGGAATCACGATCACGTCCGCAGCCACGACCTGTTTCTGGAAAGGCATGGACAGCAGTTATCCCGAGCACCATATCAATATCATCGATACTCCGGGCCACGTCGACTTCACGATCGAGGTCGAGCGTTCGATGCGCGTGCTGGACGGCGCGTGCATGGTTTATTGCGCGGTTGGCGGCGTGCAGCCGCAATCGGAAACCGTCTGGCGCCAGGCGAATAAATACGGCGTGCCCCGACTTGCGTTCGTTAATAAAATGGACCGGACCGGCGCGAATTTTCTTCGGGTTTACGAGCAGATGCGGAGCAGGCTGAAGGCTAATGTCGTGCCTATTCAATTGCCTATCGGCGCTGAAGAAAAATTTGAAGGCGTGGTGGATCTTATCAAAATGAAGGCCATTTATTGGGACGATACTACCCAGGGCATGAAGTTTGACGAGCGCGAAATCCCCGAGGAAATGAAAGCGGAATGCGCGACATGGCGCGAAAAAATGGTCGAAGCGGCGGCGGAAGTCAGCGAAGACATGATGAACAAATACCTCGAAGAGGGCGATCTGTCCGTCGAGGAAATCAAGTCCGCACTGCGCACCCGCACAATCGCCAGCGAAATCATGCCCATGCTGTGCGGTTCGGCGTTCAAGAATAAAGGCGTACAGGCGATGCTTGACGCGGTCATCGACTATCTGCCGTCGCCCATGGACATCCCGCCGGTGAAGGGCGAGCTGGAAAACGGCGAAGTGGGCGAGCGCAAAGCGGAAGACACCGAGCCTTTCGCGGCGCTGGCATTCAAGATCATGACCGATCCGTTCGTCGGCCAGCTGATATTTTTCCGCGTTTATTCCGGTACGATGAATTCGGGCGATACGGTTTATAACCCGATCAAGGGCAAAAAAGAACGCATCGGCCGGATTCTGCAGATGCACGCCAACCAGCGCGCCGAAATCAAGGAAGTGCGCGCGGGCGATATCGCAGCGGCGGTCGGCCTGAAAGAAGCGACTACCGGCGACACCTTGTGCGACTTGCAAAAAACGATCATCCTGGAACGGATGGTATTCCCCGAGCCGGTGATACACGTCGCCGTCGAGCCCAAGACCAAAGCCGACCAGGAAAAGATGGGCATGGCGTTAAATCGTCTTGCTCAGGAAGATCCTTCGTTTCGCGTACGTACCGACGAAGAAACCGGTCAGACGATTATTTCCGGCATGGGCGAGTTGCACCTGGAAATTCTGGTCGATCGCATGAAGCGCGAATTTGGCGTCGAAGCCAACGTTGGCGCGCCGCAGGTGGCGTATAGCGAAGCGATCAGGAAGCCGGTCGAAATTGAAGGAAAATTTGTAAAACAGTCTGGCGGTAAAGGTCAGTACGGCCATGTCTGGCTGAAAATGGAGCCCAACGAAGCCGGCAAGGGTTTCGAGTTTATCGACGCGATCAAAGGCGGTACTGTGCCGCGCGAATTCATTCCCGCGGTAGAGAAAGGTTTGCGCGAGACTTTGCCGAATGGCGTGCTTGCAGGTTTCCCTGTGGTCGACGTCAAGGTGACTTTGTTCGATGGTTCGTATCACGACGTGGATTCGAATGAAAACGCCTTTAAAATGGCGGCTTCCTTTGCGTTCAAGGATGGTATGCGCAAAGCCAGTCCGGTTCTGCTTGAGCCGATGATGGCGGTGGAAGTCGAAACGCCGGAAGATTATATGGGCGACGTAATGGGAGATCTGTCTTCCCGCCGCGGCATGATCCAGGGCATGGACGATACCTTGAGCGGCAAGGTGGTTACGGCCGAAGTGCCGCTGGCGGAAATGTTCGGCTATTCGACCACCTTGCGTTCGATGAGCCAGGGCCGGGCAACTTACAGCATGGAATTCAAACATTATTCCGAAGCCCCGAAGAATGTGGCTGAAGCGATCATCAATAAAAAATGATTTTGATTATTAAGGATAACCATCATGGCAAAAGGCAAGTTTGAACGGACCAAGCCGCACGTCAACGTCGGCACGATCGGGCACGTGGACCACGGTAAGACGACGCTGACGGCGGCGATCACGACGATCCTGTCGAAGAAATTCGGCGGCGAGGCGAAGAATTACGCGGATATTGATTCGGCGCCGGAAGAGAAGGCTCGGGGCATCACGATCAATACGGCGCACGTGGAATACGAGACGGAGAACCGTCACTACGCGCACGTGGATTGTCCGGGTCATGCTGACTATGTGAAGAACATGATTACGGGCGCGGCGCAGATGGACGGAGCGATCCTGGTGGTATCGTCGGCGGACGGGCCGATGCCGCAAACGCGGGAGCACATTTTGCTGGCGCGCCAGGTGGGCGTGCCGTACATCATCGTCTACATGAACAAGGCGGACATGGTGGACGACGCGGAGCTGCTGGAGCTGGTGGAAATGGAAGTGCGCGAGCTGCTGGTCAAGTACGATTTTCCGGGCGACGACACGCCGATCATCATCGGTTCGGCGCTGAAGGCGCTGGAAGGCGACCAGAGCGAAATCGGCGAGCCGTCGATCTTCCGTCTGGCGGCGGCGCTGGACAGCTACATCCCGAATCCGGAGCGCGCCATCGACGGCACGTTCCTGATGCCGGTGGAAGACGTGTTCTCGATTTCGGGCCGCGGCACGGTGGTGACGGGGCGTATCGAGCGCGGCATCATCAAGGTGGGCGAAGAAGTCGAGATCGTCGGGCTGAAGCCGACGCTCAAGACGACGTGCACGGGGGTTGAAATGTTCCGCAAGCTGCTGGACCAGGGCCAGGCGGGCGACAACGTGGGCGTGCTGCTGCGCGGGACGAAGCGGGAAGAAGTCGAGCGCGGCCAGGTATTGGCGAAGCCGGGTTCGATCAAGCCGCACACGAAATTCAGCGCGGAGATCTATGTGCTGTCGAAAGACGAAGGCGGCCGTCATACGCCGTTCTTCAACGGCTACCGGCCGCAGTTTTATTTCCGCACGACGGACGTGACCGGAGCGGTCGAGTTGCCGGCGGGTACGGAGATGGTGATGCCGGGCGATAACGTGTCGGTAACGGTGGCGCTGATTGCGCCGATCGCGATGGAAGACGGCTTGCGCTTCGCGATCCGCGAAGGCGGACGCACCGTCGGCGCCGGCGTGGTAGCGAAAATTATCGAGTAAGATA
>DASSZW010000166.1:0-16888 GCA_035713285.1 Burkholderiales bacterium | reverse complement strand
GCCGACACCATCATGACCGCTTCGCCGATCAGGGTGTCGGTGTGTTCGGTGAGGAAGTGTACGCCCATGATTTTTTGGGTGGATTTGTCGGCGACGAGCTTGATCAGGCCGTGCGTTTCGCCGGTGATCATGGCTTTGGCGTCGATGCTCATCGGCATCTTGGCTTCGACGGCATCGATGCCGCGCGCTTTGGCCTGGGCGCTGGACAAGCCGACGAAGCCGGCTTGCGGACGGCTGAAGGTGACGCCGCAATCCAGGTCCTGCCGGTAATGCCGCTCTTCGCCGAGCAGGTTGTCGGCGGCGACGCGGCCCTGGGTAGCGGCGGTGTGCGCCAGCATGTAACCGCCGATGACGTCGCCTACCGCGTAAATGTGCGGATTGCTGGTGCGGCCGCGGGTATCGACCTTGATGGCTGCGCCGTCGAGGTCGACTTTCGCCGCAGCCAGATTAAGGCGGCTGGTATCGGGGCGTTTGCCGGTGGCCATGAGGACGTAATCGCAGGCGAACTGCTGCGCATTGCCCTCGGCGTCCGCGTAGGCGACTTGCATGGCGCCCGGTTTGCCGTCGATCCGGGCGATTTTCGCGCCGGTAACTACGGTCAGCTCGCTGCGCAGCAGTTCGGTGAGCTGTTTGGCGATCTCGTCTTCCATTTCCGCCAGTATCCGGTCTTTGGCTTCGAGGACCAGAATCTCCGCGCCGAAGTCGCGGAAGATCTGCGCCATTTCGACGCCGATGACGCCGCCGCCGATGATCGCCATTTTTTTGGGCGGGGCGGGTAAATCCCAGATGGTATCCGAAGTGATGACGCCGCCGTGGGCCAGGCCTTCCTGCGCGCCGGGAACAGGCGGCACGAAAGGCGGCGCGCCGGTCGCGACGACCGCTGCGCCGAAGCGGAGCTGATACGCCTCGCCTTGCAGCGGCTGGATAGCCAGCGTGTGTTCGTCGATGAACGAAGCGAATCCTTCGCGGACGTCGATTTTGACGCCTTTGTCGGTTTTGAGGGCGAGTTCGCCGCGCGTCTGCAATATGTTTTTGCGGTGCCGTTCCAGAACCGCCCAGTCCAGCGTCGCTGCGGCGGTGCCGTTGACGCCCTTGTCGGCATCGTGCGCGCGGTCGCGCATCAGGTCGGCGCTATGCCGCCACGCCTTGGACGGGATGCAGCCGCGCCACAGGCACTCGCCGCCGGGCAGCGGCGCGTTGTTGATCATGGCGACCTTGACGCCGTGTTCGATCAGGTCGCGCGCGCAGTCTTCGCCGCCGGGACCGCCGCCGATGACGATGACCGGGAAATCCCAGTCGCCTTCGGGTATCGGCGAGGGTGCGGCGACGCTCATCCAGCTTTCGGGCTGTTCGATAATCTGTTTCAGCGCGGACAGGTAGGCGGCAACGTGCGCGCCGTTCACCACGCGGTGATCGGCGGTGATGTCGATGGGCATGCCTTCAGGCCCGGTGGCGGCGATCGCCATGATCGCCGCAATGCCCGGCGTCGGGATGGCGGTAAAGTGCGCCACGCCGAACATGCCCATGTTGGAAATCGTGAAAGTCGGGTGCGCATACTCCGCCGGAGCAAGCTTGCGAGCGCGGGCGCGCGGCATCAGATCATGCCATTCGGCTTGCAGCTGTTCCAGCGATTTGCGTTCTACTCCGGTCAGGATAGGCACGACCAGGCCGCCGCCGTCGGCAGCGACGGCGATGCCGAAATCGTGTTCGCTGCGTTCGACGATTTTATCGATCGGCTGATAGCAGTTATTCAGCGAAGGATGTTTGAGCATCGCCAGCGAGCAGGCTTTGGCGATCGCCACCGTGACCGAGATTTTACGGGCTTTGGCTGCGGCGATCATCCGCTCGGGCCGGATATGGAAGGTGACGTGAAAGGTCGGCATGGTCAATGCGGCGGTCATCGAATGAGCGACCGCTTTTTCCATGGAAGTCATCGCCCGGCCGGTACCCGGTACTTCGACCTGCGGCAGGGAGTGGGCGATGTCCCTCATGCTGGGACGGGCCTGCAGCACGTCGTGGGCGACGATGACCTGATTCGGCCCGCTGCCGTGCAGTTTGGCCAGATTGACGCCGGTCTGTCCGGCGATTTTGCGGGCATACGGCGTGGCGAAGCGACCGCTCGGGCGCGGGGCCGGCGCTGCGTTAACATCGCCGACGGGCCGGGTTTCTGCGACGCGCGCCGGGGTAATGACGGAATGGTCCTTCTGGTTATGCGCTTCGATGACTTTATGCGTGCTGGAAAGCGTGACTTCGGTTTCGCTGACGCTGGCGGCGTCGGCGACGATAAACGCCATCGGGTGCGCGACTTCGACGGTGCTGCCGACGCCCGCGAGCGGTCCGGACAAATATCCTTCCTGGAACACTTCCACGTCCATGATGGCTTTGTCGGTTTCCACGGTGGCGACGATGTCGCCGCGCTTGATGAGATCGCCTATGCGTTTTTCCCAGCTCACGACGATGCCTTCGGTCATGGTGTCGGAAAGCTGCGGCATGACGATAGGGCTGCCGGAATGTTGCGGGATCAATTCCGTCGCCGCCGTTTCGGTCACCGTTTCGCCGGCGGCGACAACCAGGTCGCCCATCGCGTCGCTGATGTAGCCCATCGCGCCGGAAACCGCCACGGTCGCGCCGATTTCAGCCAGCGGGCCGGCCAGGTAACCGGCTTTGAACACTTCCACGTCCATGATGGCTTTGTCGGTTTCCACGGTGGCGACGATGTCGCCGCGTTCGACCCGGTCGCCGACCTGTTTTTCCCAACTGACCACGACGCCTTCGGTCATGGTGTCGGAGAGTTGCGGCATGGAAATCACATAATGTGCTGACATGGGTTTAAATCCTTACAACGTTGCCGGCCGGGCAGAAATGCGCCAGGCCGGCGGATGAGACGGAGGGCGATGAAGCGTCAGGCTTTGCCCAGCAATTTGAGAACGGCGCGAACCACGTCGTCGTGGTCGGGAATCGCGGCCATTTCCAGTTTGTGATTATACGGTTGCGGCACGAAAGCGGAATGTACGCGAACCGGCGCAGCATCCAGTTCGAAGAAGCATTCTTCGTTGATGATGGCGATGACTTCGGAGCCTACGCCGACAGGCGCTTCGTCTTCTTCGGCAATAACTGCGCGATGGGTTTTGCAGACCGATTTCCGGATTCCGGCTCGATCCAGCGGCGAGAGCGAATACAAATCGATGACTTCCGCCGAAATATTGTATTGTTTGTCCAGTATTTCTGCCGCTTTCAGGCACCAGTGCACGGAAATGTTATAGCCGAACAGCGTGACATCGCTGCCGCTGCGGGCGATTTCGGACCCTTCCAGCGGGTGGAAATATTCCGCGTCGGGCACCTCGCCCTTCATGTTGTACATGAGTTCGTGCTCGTTGATGAACACCGGATCGTCGCTGCGGATGGCGGATTTGAGCAGGCCGTAAGCCTGTTTCGGGCTGGAAGGCGTGACCACGCGCAAACCGGCGATGCCCATGAATACCTTTTCCATCCGCGCCGAATGTTGCGCGCCCAGCTGGTGCGCCGTTCCGCCAGCGGAGCGGAACACGCAGGGGGCCGTCAGCTGGCCGCCGGACATGTAACGTACTTTGGCGGCCGAATTGAACATCTGGTCCATGGCGAGCCAGGCGAAATTGACCGACATGATTTCGATAATCGGCCGTATGCCGAGGAACGATGCGCCGATGCCGAGACCGGTATAGCCGCCTTCGGAAATGGGGGTGTCGATGACGCGCTGCTCGCCGTACTTTTCGTACAGGCCTTTGGTGGCTTTATAGGTGCCCCCGGCTACGCCGATGTCTTCGCCCATGCAAATAACCAGCGGGTCGCGCGCCATTTCTTCGTCGTGGGCGCGCAATACCGCTTCCCAATACATTATTTCAGCCATGCTGTCTGTTCCTTTTCATTCTTGATTCGCGTCGATGCCGGATTTTGGCGGCAGTATGAATCGATCGGCGCATGCATCGGTTATTATTTTCAAGTGGCGTCCGGGCAGCATCTGCCGGTACGGGCAAATGCGCTCGATAGCGAATTATTGTCAAGCCAGGACATATTTTTCCAGGTCGGCGACATCGGGCTCGGGAGATTCCTCCGCGAATTTGATCACTTCCTGCTCGATATAGCTATCGGTGTCGTGTTCGATCTGCGTGAATTCCCCGGCGTTTAATGCGCCGGCGGCGATCAGCCGGTCGCGCAGGATGTTGATCGGGTCGCGCAGCTTCCATTCGTCCTCTTCTTCGCGGGTGCGGTAGCCGCGCGAATCCGACATCGAATGGCCGCGATAGCGGTAGGTCATCAATTCCAGGAAGTACGGGCCTTTGCCGCTGCGCACGTGATCGACTGCGACTTTGGCGTGCTGGTGGACGATGTCTATGTCCTGGCCGTCGCACTGGGCGGCTTCGATGTGATAACTGCAGGCGCGCTTGTACTGGTCGTGGACGGCGGTCGAGCGATGCAGCGCGGTGCCGATGCCGTACTGGTTGTTTTCGCAGACGAACAGCACGGGCAGATTCCAGATTTTGGCCATGTTCAGGGTTTCGTGGAATACGCCCTGATTATTCGCGGCGTCGCCGAGGAAGCAGATGGAGATCTCGTCTCCGCCTTTCATCTGTATGCCTTTGGCGATGCCGGCAGCAAGCGGGAACGGGCCGCCGACCAGCGCGTAGCCGCCCATGAAACGGTGCGCGACGTCGAAAATATGCATGGAACCGCCGCGGCCTTTGGAGCAGCCGGTTTCCTTGCCGTAGAGCTCGGCCATCACGGCTTTGGGGTCGGTGCCGCATTTGATGGCGTGGACGTGATCGCGGTAGCCGGTGATGACGTAATCGTGACCTGGGCGAGCCGCTTCCATCACGCCGTTGCAGCAGGCTTCCTGACCGGGATAGAGATGGAGGAAGCCGCCGATTTTACGTTCTATGTAGGCTTGATAGCAGCGTTCTTCAAAGCGGCGATGTAACACCATTTCGCGTAACACGCGCTTTTTGTCGTCCAATGTCATGTATGTCTTCCTTGCAAAAACCAGAATTTTAGATAGCGCAAACTCTGCTATTATCTGATAAACCCCGAGTCAGGTCAAAGAAACCGCCAAAATATACGTAGCCGCGCCGGCGGCTGCCGTTTTTTAATTATCGATGGAATTATCATGCTAGCGAAACTCGCCGAATACAAAAAACAGATTACCGAAGCGCAACTGGAGAAAAACCGGCACGTGCTGGTCGTCCTGCCTAAAACCGAAAGTTTGCCGCAGGATGCCGGTTTGCCCAATCTGGCGCGGGTGACGGCGGCACTGGCCCGGCGCCATCTGGCAGCCGCCGAGTTGAGTAAAACCGCGGTGGCGATCGAAACCAGACAGGGCGGCCTGATGGTCTGGATCATGCTCGATACAACGGCGAGCCTGTTTGCGCAACAGGCGCATATCCGCGCTGCCTGGGCGTTGCTGCTGGCGGAAACGCCGGAAGAGATTGCCGTCGCGGTGAGCGGCGACGACGCGTTCAGGGCCCATGCTGCGAGGCAATCGGTATATGTGGCGTGGATCAACGGTTCGCCTTTGGCCGACATGAAAAGCGCGAAAAAATCGCGCCCGGTCAAGAAGCTTGCCGTATTCGGTTACGAATCCGCCGACGGCTATGCCGCCGAACAGGCCAAAGCCGACGGCAATTACCTGTGCCGCAGTTTGGTCGCGACGCCGCCCAACCGGCTGACGCCCGCATTATATCGCGAGCGCATCGCGGAGCTGGCGAAACAATACGACTGGAAACTGAGCGAATACGATATGAAAAAACTGCGCAAGATCGGCGCAGGCGCCTTCGTCGCGGTGGCGCAAGGCAGCAGCGACGACGATGCGGCGATCGTGCATCTGCGCCGGCGGCATCCTGATGCGCGGAAAACGGTCGCGCTGGTCGGCAAAGGGATTTGTTTCGATACCGGCGGACATAACCTCAAGCCGGCGAAATACATGCAAGGCATGCACGAGGACATGAGCGGCTCGGCGGTGGCGCTGGGCATTCTGCTGGCGGCGACCGAACTCGATTTGCCGGTCAACCTCGACGTCTGGCTGGCGATTGCGCAAAACCATATCGGTCCGGCCGCGTACAAGCAGAACGATGTGGTGACTGCCTTGAACGGCACGACGATAGAAATCGTCCATACCGATGCGGAAGGACGGATGGTGCTGGCGGATGCGCTGACGCTGGCGGCGCGGCAGAAACCCGACGTGATGATCGATTTTGCGACGCTGACGGGCAGCATGGTGTCGGCGCTGGGCACGCGTTACAGCGGCATATTGAGCAATCGCGCCGATCTGCTCGATACGGCGAAAGCGGCGGGCGAGGCGAGCGGCGAGCGGCTGTGCGCCTTCCCGCTGGACGCCGATTACGAACCGGCGCTGGATTCGAAGATCGCCGATATCAAGCAGTGCACGCTGGAGGGCGAAGCAGATCATATTCTGGCGGCGCGTTTCCTGTTGCGTTTTGTCGACAAGACGGATTGGCTGCATATGGATTTGTCCGCCAGCAACTGCGAACGCGGCCTGGGCGCGGTCGGCACCGACGTGACCGGATTCGGCGTGGCATGGGGCGTGCAGTGGCTGCAAACCGAAATTGCCGCGACCGGTAACGGCTAAGTACGTTTTTCGGTTAAAATCGGATATTTAATAATTAGCCACGATAACGAGAGTATTCATGTCAGGCAGCAGCATAGGAAATGTATTTTGCGTCACGTCTTTCGGCGAATCGCACGGTCCGGCTATCGGTTGCGTCGTCGACGGCTGTCCGCCGGGAATGGAATTGACCGAGGCCGATATCCAGGCCGATCTGGACCGGCGCAAGCCCGGCACCTCGCGGCACGTGACGCAGCGCCGCGAGTCGGATATGGTGGAAATCCTGTCCGGCGTGTTCGAAGGCAAAACCACGGGCGCGCCGATTGCCTTACTGATCCGTAACGAAGACCAGCGCAGCAAGGATTACGGCAATATCGCCGACACATTTCGGCCCGGTCACGCCGATTACACCTATTGGCATAAATACGGCATCCGCGATTATCGCGGCGGCGGCCGTTCGTCGGCGCGCGAGACGGCAGTGCGGGTCGCGGCCGGGGCGATTGCGCGAAAATGGCTGCACGAGCGGTACGGTGTCGTGATTCGCGGTTACATGGCGCAATTGGGGCCGATAGAGATTCCGTTTAAATCGTGGGACGCCGTGCGCGACAATCCCTTTTTCGCGCCGGATGCCGATAGCGTGCCCGCGCTGGAAGCCTTTATGGACGAATTGCGCAAATCCGGCGATTCCATCGGTGCAAAAGTGACGGTGGTCGCCGAGCATGTCCCGGTCGGCTGGGGCGAACCGGTGTACGACCGGCTGGATGCCGATCTGGCGCATGCTTTGATGAGCATCAATGCGGTCAAGGGAGTGGAAATCGGCGCCGGTTTCGCTGCCATAACGCAAAAAGGCACCGAACACGGCGACGAACTGACGCCGGAAGGGTTTTTGTCGAATCACGCCGGCGGCGTGCTGGGCGGCATTTCGAGCGGCCAGGACATCGTCGCCAGCATTGCCATCAAACCTACTTCCAGCATTCGCCTGCCGCGCCGTTCTATCGACAAGGCCGGCAATCCGACCCTGGTTGAAACGCACGGTCGCCACGATCCCTGCGTCGGCATACGGGCCACTCCGATCGCCGAAGCGATGCTGGCGATCGTGCTGATGGATCACGCCTTGCGTAACCGCGCGCAATGCGGGGATATGTCTGTTCCTGGAGTGGCGGCAAGCGGAAACGTCGTATGAGCGATTGTCACTATTTCCGCGATGTCACTAAATTGACAAGTGGAAAATCATCTAACAACACAACGTAACACAACGATAACCAAATAACACATAGTCCATCGCCGTTTCTTTATATTATTGCGCTGTGTATGAAAAAGCCCCGGTCGTCGGGTTTTTTGCAACCATTACCTCCAATACCGGGATTGGGCTGACACTGCCGGATGGCCCGATCGTTGCCCCGGTATTTATCTGCTTTGTGAGCAGCACGCCCGCATTCGAAGTCGCCACCTGAACGGTGGCCATTTCATAGTCGGCCTGATTGTAGTTATTGATAGCCACCTGATAGGTTCCGGCTTGCATCATCGCCGGGTCGCAGGACGCATAATAATGCTCCGGGCCATAGCCGTATACGTTATCTTTATCCAGATAACCCACTACCCCCTGTTTGGCCGCATAAAATACATGCGATCCATTCGGCTCGAAGACATGCAGATCCTCATCGCCCAGTCCGCTCCAGGTCAGCGTAACGGTGAACGCGCCAACCGCCGCATTCGGATTGGCTGTCGGCACGAGTGTAGCAAACCCGCTATTTAACAGACCGACGACTTGAGCGCGCGCCGGACGGGCGGCATCCAGATAAGTGCCGCCCAACGCGTGTCCGGTCAGGTCGGACAGCGACACCGGCAAAACGATATTATTCGCCGGAACGGTTGAACTGCCCTGGATGCGTAGCGCGTTAATGACTAGGTCTATGTCTGCCAGCAAATAAGGGCCGCGCAAGGTCGGCGAGGCGGGGGCGATCTGCACCGTATCCACCCCGCTGCTACCGACGGTCGGCAAAATATGGGCGTAAGCCTGGTTGAGAAACAGATTGCCTTGCGAATGCCCCACCAGTAACAGCATCTGCCCTTCGGTTGCCAAGGCGTCCAATCGGGTATTTTGCGCTGCATAATCGGCTGAAGTGGGCGAGCTATTGCTCAATGAATAGGCGATGCTCGTTGCAATTTGTGCAATGACTTTTGCGCGCAAATCGGCAAATAAAGACGCCGCCGCTTGAAAGAGGCTCTCGATTTGGCCGGTGAGGGAGGCATCGCCAGCACCAATGGATTCCCAGAAATATTCAAGGCGGCTGCCCAGCGTCCCCGTCGAGTCGAGTTCCTGCGCGCGCTGCTCGAACACCTCAGCGATATCTTCGAGGCAGGATGATCCCGGGCGGCCGCAGCCGGTGTGGTTATAAAACACTTCCCCGATACAGTGGGGCCGTTGTATTGTGACGGTGTTATAGCCAATAGCAAATCCAAGCCATTTTTGGCATCTGCGCGAGTGTTTCACATGCCATTAAAAAAACCAAGCGTGTAGCCTGCCGCCTTGCACAGTGAATTTGAACCGGCTTGCGCTATCTGGAATAATGTCAGCAAGAGAAGCGCGATCGAGACGCGGACATGTCATGTTTTGTTAATTGCCACAACTGTTCCCTTCAGAGGCTTTCGTCACCAAACCACCCGTGGAACCACTCATGGCCTGATTGTATTTTTCGTAAGCATGCAGCCTGGTCATCGTATCAACCGTTATTTTCTGGAAGTCATTCACTTTTTGATATGCTGCCTCGCTGTAGACCGAATATAAGCAGTCGATACCTTTATCTATTTTTGTTGTCACGGCAAATAACGTCGCACTATTTGTCGTATCGACCACCAGGGATGCTTGCAGTGCAGCAGCCAACTGGCTCAACGCCGCTTTTTGCGTTGTCGAGTCAGGTTGTGCGGCGATATAGATATCGATATCGTCCCGGATGCCGTTGCCGTTGACATCGGGCCCTAGCACGGTGTTGTCGTGGTTCAGGGCCGGTACGGCGCCGGTAGACTCCGCTTGTAGGATGGCGCTCGCCAACGAAGTGGGGGTTGACATATCTGGTGCAGCAGCCGAAGATCCGCCGCCGCAGGCGCTGAGCGCCAGAATAAGTGCAATACCTATCGGCCAGGTTATCCCGTATCGTTTATGCATGATGCGCAGCTCCGCACTTATCAGGGTATCGCCACAACAACGTAAAAATTCAATTCAATCGTATAGATTAAATAAAATCACCGAATGCTCAATCAGCATACTTACGGAACAGGTCATTTTTAAGACGATTTTGAGAAGAATTTTGGTCGCCCTGTGGTTAGCGAAATAAGGTCGTAAGCCTGATTGAGAAACGGGCGGTATGAATGCGATGAATTCGGTCGGCACGCTACTCCCGGTTCGATTGCTGATTGCGAGTAAATAAAATAGATTGTCATGAGGGGAGGTATGGGCTAGACTAGACTAAGTTAAGTTTATTCTGTGAGGCATGCCATGTTGATTTATAATATTCATGATGCTAAAAGTAATTTTTCCAAACTTATTGCCGCTGTAGAAGAAGGCGCAGAGATCATTATCGCCAAGGCAGGCAAACCGGTAGCGACACTGGGTCCGGTCAAACGTAACAAGCCGGCCAGAATCCGCGGCTTGCTGAAAGGACAAATCCGTTTGGGTGCGGAGTTTGACGAGCCTCTTCCTAGTGATGTGCTTGATGCTTTTGAAGGTAAAATGTGAGACTGCTGCTGGATACTCATATTTTCATTTGGCTACTGGACGACGATGCGCGTTTATCCGATATGGCCTGGTCAAAAATAGAAAAGGCAAATGAGGTATATGTAAGCAGCGCCAGCTTATGGGAAGTCGCTATTAAATACCAATTGGGTAAATTGCACATCGAGCCCGAAAAACTCGTTGACGCGGTAGCGGCAAGCGGCTTTCTCGAACTGCCCGTCACATTTCATCATACGTTGGCGCTACGCCATTTACCCGCTTTGCATGGAGATCCGTTCGATCGTTTACTGGTGGCGCAAGCGATAAGCGAACCGATGAACTTGCTGACTTCAGATACTATGTTGCAACAGTATTCGGCATTGGTTTTTCCTGTTTGATTTTGGACGAGTACACGATAAAGCGTCCGGCGGATTCAGGCAGGAATGTTATACTTGATTCCGGTAAACTTTTTGCCGGAGTACCGGGCATAATCTGGATTAATCATGGAGAAGACAATGACACTCAAAAGCAACTCATTCGATTTTGCAGGCGTACGCAATTTAGCCGCTGCGGCACTGGTTTCCGTTCTGGCGTTTTCTTCCGCTAACGGAGTCGCTGCCGGCACCGACCCTCATCAGGCGAGCACCAACGCGCGTATTCAGGCCATGCACGACAAGCTTAAAATCACGCCCGCCGAAGAAGCGTTATGGAACAAAATGGCTCAGGTCATGCGCGAGGATGCGAAAACGATGGATGCTTTGATTCAGGCCAGAGTCGATCATAGCCAGAGCATGAATGCCGTAGAAGATCTCGAATCCTACAGCCGGATTACGGAAGCGCGCGCCGAAGGCGCCAAAAAACTGATTCCGGTCTTTTCTGCGCTGTATGCCAGCATGTCCCCGGCGCAAAAACATGAAGCCGACACCATGTTTCGTAACAGTGACAAACAGCATGCCGTTCAAAAGCCTAAACAATAATGAATCCTGATATCCGGAAGGCAAGACCATAATGAAAACAGTAATGGGGTTGTTTATGGCCGTTCTGCTCGGCGGCCTGCCGGGCACTCCGGCTTTTGCGGATCCGCACGATAATGGAGACGGGCGGGACTGGCACGGAGATCGCGGCCGGCACCGGGGACACGATCGGGGAGAAGATCACAGGTACCGGCGCGATTACCGGCAGCCTTACGGTTACGAACAACCCGTTTACGTTCCGCCACCCGTTTATTATCCGCCTCAGCCGGCGCCCGGCCTCAATATATTTATTCCGCTTAATCTGAGGTAACGGAACCGTAGGGTAATCAATGTGAATTAATAGCCAATTAATAGCCATAACCCGATCGATACGGAGGTTTGATTTGGAAAAGCACATCGATTATCGCACGGAAGCACCACAGGCTTACAAGGCGATGCTAGGTTTGGAAAGTCATGTCAGGCATTCCGGGCTGGAGCAGAATTTGCTCGAACTGGTGAAAACGAGAGTCTCGCAGATTAATCGATGCGCGTTCTGCATCGACATGCATACCAAGGAGGCAAGAGCAAACGGCGAGACGGAGCAGCGATTGTATGCGTTGCCGGCCTGGCGCGAGACGTCGTTTTATTCTGCCCGGGAACAGGCGGCATTAAGCTGGGCGGAAGCGCTGACCGAAATTGCTGCCCACAGCGTGCCGGAGGGTCTGCAGGAAGAGATGTTGCGCACGTTCAGCGAAAAGGAACTGATCGACCTGAGCCTGGCTATTGTGGCTATCAATGGCTGGAACCGGTTGTCCATTGCCTGCCACACGCCTGCGGGAAGTTATCAGCCAGGGAATATTCATTTTCCGGGGGCATGATTGCTGTGTGCAAAGGTCTCATGGTATTTAGGAGAAAGTTTATGAAGTCTAACCCGGATATTTCATAAATTAACACATGCCTCACTGGTTTTCTATTTCTTATGAAAATTTTATTCGATTGGGTGTATGAACCACTACGCCGCGCTTTCATAAAACTGTCCTGAGAAACAAAATCCTGCATGATCATCACGTGAATTTATGCAATGGGGTAAGCAGGGATGGTGCGGAGCGCCACCTCGCAAATATCCGGGCTAAGTACGCTTGCTATCCTGATAATTATCTATATATAATCTTATGGAATTCAATCTGGTTTGGGATGAAGCGAAACGGCAGGCGACACTTAAGAATCGCGCAATTGATTTTGCAGATGCCGAATTGGTATTTGCAGGACCGACCTTTGAATTTGAAGATACTCGTTATCATTACGGCGAATGTCGCATGATTTGTTTTGGTTTGCTGGCGGGCAGAATGATGGCTGTTGGTTATGTACAACGGGACAATCGGCGTCACATTTTTTCGATGAGGAAAGCTAATGAACGCGAAATCACACGGTATCAAGAGCAACTTGGGTGAATTGGATGCACATAAATCCGGGCAGGATGAATTTGACGAAATCCCGGAATTGACGGCAGAAGATTTTGCTCGCTCCGATTTCGTTTGGCGTATGAACGGCAAAACTGTCGAAGCAAATGTAGGAAAGAAGGCTTTTTCTGCCGCGATGAAAAAACAAAAAATAAGTATCACACTTGATCCGGATGTTATAGCCTGGTTTAAGTCCAGTGCTGGGGGACGTGGATATCAATCGCTTATCAATGCAGCGTTACGCGAGGCGATGCAGCGGAAGACCATTGAAGAAGTTTTACGACAGGTGATTAAGGAAGAATTGCACAATGGCTAGCAGGGTGCTCAATGGAAATTCGTATGTTACAAGCGCACGACAACGG
Organism: Burkholderiales bacterium; assembly: GCA_035713285.1. Classification (GTDB taxonomy): domain Bacteria; phylum Pseudomonadota; class Gammaproteobacteria; order Burkholderiales; family Sulfuriferulaceae; genus Sulfuriferula. The sequence goes on along the minus strand of DASSZW010000166.1, from coordinate 3,806 downwards.
TTCTTATTCGGCGCTTTGGGCTAAAGCACGCTGACGGAAGCGATAGCGCAGGCTGAAGTCATGACAGGCCTGCGCCAGATATATCTTACGGTACTGTCGCGGAATGTGCGTGCTAAATATCTGTATGCGTCGCTGGGGTTTCAGATTTTTGCCCGTGAACCTGAAGCCGTTAATTTCGACGGATTATTTGCCGATGAGTACCAGATGTTCCTTTTTTTAAATGTTCGTAACGATCTTTATTAAATGTTGCCTCCATAGAAAAAATCGTGGTTTAATAGTGTTTAACACTACAAGCGAGGCGATTTATGAGAGCAGTTACTGCAGCGGATGCCAACCGGCATTTTTCCAGTATGTTGCGCGCCGTCGGCCAGGGCGAGGAGCTCGTCGTCCTGTCGAGAGGGAAACCCGTGGCCACCCTGTCGCCTATACGCGGTCGATCTGCCCGGAAAGACATTGCAAAAGAGGTCTTGTTGGCGCGATTGCAGGCACAAGTCGTGACGGGCGCGAGGAACTGGGTACGCGATGAGTTATACGATTAATGAGAGTGGCATTGGATACCAATATCCTGGCTTATGCCGAAGGATTAGGGGGTGCCCCGAAATGCACGGCGGCAGTTAATTTAATCAGTCAATTACAGCCTGAAGAGGTTATTCTGCCAGCGCAGACATTAGGCGAGCTATTCCGTGTATTGACAGGAAAGCAGAAAATAAGCTGTGCCGACGCTGAACAAGCGATATTGATGTGGGCAGATGTGTTTAATATCGCGGATTCAACGTGGTCTGCCTTTCAATCCGCATTTGATTTGATTCGCGATCATCGGGTTTCAATGTGGGATGGACTGATTATGTCTGTTGCCGCCGAACAGGGTTGTCGTGTATTGTTGAGCGAAGATTTCAATGATGGTTTTACCTGGCGGGGTGTCACGGTCATTAATCCATTCAATACCGGTAAACCTAAATTGCTGGCGCAAATTCTGGTTGGTAATAATGTTTGAATTCCTGGCAGGAAACAGCCGTTGCAACAGGCGGATTATTGTTATGGCCGAAACATCCGTTGCGTAAATTCCAGGCCATGTCCCAGTACCGCTTGCATCGGTGTTGCCAGATACGGCAGCGTGAGCGCAATCGCCAGATAGCCGAGGCCGATGGTAATGGGAAAGCCGATACCGAATAAATTGAGCTGGGGCGACGCCCGGGTCAATATGCCCAGGGCGATGTTGGTAATCAATACGGCTGTCACTATGGGCAAGGCTATTTGGACGCCATCACGGAAAAGGATGCCGCTCCAGTCCACTATTTGCAGGAACAGATGATTGCCCGGCCACATGCCGATGGGCATCGTATTAAAGCTGTCCGCCAGATTTGCAATCAGCAGCAGGTGGCCGTTGATGCCTAAAAATATCAGGGTCGCGAGCAGCGTCAGAAACTGGCTGATGGAAGTGGTCTGGCCCTGAGTTTCGGCATCGAAAAAGCTCGCGAAACTCAATCCCATCGTCATGCCGATCATTGCGCCTGCCATGTCTATCGCCATAAATACCAGGCGCATGACAAATCCCATCGCGGTGCCGATGATGAATTGCTGGATCAGAATGAGTACTCCCGGCAGCGAAGCCGGGTTGACGTCGGGCAACGGCGGAAGATTGGGGGCGATGATGATCGTCAGCATGATGCCGAGCCCGATTTTGAAAGTGACGGGCACGCTGCTGTGGCCGAATACCGGGGCGGCGCTGATCAGCCCGAGGATGCGCGTCAGGGGCCAGACAAATGCGCCTATCCATGCGTATAGGGTAGCGGTTGTAAAAGTGATCATCGGCCGCTGGCTGCGCTAGCCTATCAAGGTCGGCAGGTTAGTGAAAACTTCGCGCATGTAATCGAGCATGATCGATAACATCCACGGTCCGGCTACAATCAGGGCAATGAAAATTCCGACCAGTTTCGGGATGAACGACAGCGTCGTTTCGTTGATCTGCGTCGCGGCCTGAAAGATACTGACTATCAGACCGATGCCCAGCGCGACCAGCAGCATCGGAGCTGCGACCATCAGGGTGATTTCCATGGCATGGCGTCCGAGAGTCATAACGCTTTCCGGATTCATGGCTATTCCTCGTTAATAAATGTATCAGTAAAAACTCTGGGCGAGCGAACCCATGAGCAACTGCCAGCCATCGACCAGCACGAACAGCATGATTTTGAACGGCAGCGAGACGATCGACGGCGCCACCATCATCATTCCCATCGACATCAGCACACTGGCTACGACCATGTCGATGATGAGAAACGGAATTAATATGGCAAAACCGATCTGGAACGCAGTTTTAAGTTCGCTGGTCATGAATGCCGGGACCAGAACCCGCAAAGGCACATCTTCCGGTCCCTGTAATGCCGGCGTATTGGAGATTTTCACAAACAGCGCCAGGTCGGCCTGGCGGGTTTGTTTGAGCATGAATGCCTTGAGCGGCACACTGCCTTTATCGACGGCCGCCTGAAACGTGATTTTGTTGGCGGCAAACGGCACGTAAGCGTCGGCGTAGATTTTATCGAAGACGGGACCCATAACGAATAAGGTTAAAAAAAGCGCAAGCCCGATCAGAACCTGGTTCGGCGGCGACGACTGGGTACCGAGCGCCTGGCGCAACAAGGACAATACGATGATGATGCGGGTGAAGCTCGTCATCATCAGCAAAATTGCCGGCAAGAACGACAGCGAGGTCAGGAACAGCAGCGTCTGGATGGTAAGCGAGTAGGTCTGGCCGCCACCAGCGGCAGGAGCGGTAGTAAAAGCGGGCAGGACGGACGGCTCAGCCCAGGCGCACAAAGGCAAAAGGCCTAAAAGGCCGATTAAGCCGATCACGCTGTAACGGGGACGTAATAATCGAGGCATGACGTATGGCGATCTAAAAACAGGCTGCGGGGTAAAAACTGAAGAATTCATGTTTCGCGTTCGCCCCGAAGCTGTTTGAAGCGGTCTGTCATGGCTGCGGCGAAACTTTTGCCGGTTTCCATAGCGCCGGTCGCATCGGCGGCCTGACGCGGCATGGTTGCGAGCGTGCTGATATGGCCGGGACTTACGCCTACGACTATCCATTGTTCTCCCACTTCCAGCAGTAATACCCGTTCCCGCCCGCCCAGGTTCAATCCGCTGATCATTTTAATCGCTGTATTGGCGCGCGGGCTGATGCTCAAATAGCGTCTGGTCAGCCATGCGGCGCCCATGATGAGGGCCAGAATCGCAAACAGGCTGAGAGCGACCTGCAGCAGGCTTATTGTCGGCGATAGCGCAACGCCGGCATGGGCGGCGACGCTTGCGGCGGCTTGGGCCGGGCTGGACACAGCCGCCGCCGGCAGCAGAAAGCGTCTCATTTGTTCAGTTTGCGGATGCGTTCCGCGGGGCTGATGATATCGGTGACGCGTATGCCGAATTTATCGTTGACGACGACGACTTCGCCCTGTGCGATCAGGAAGCCGTTGATCAGTATGTCCATCGGTTCGCCCGCCATTCCGGCCAGTTCGACCACCGAGCCTTGAGCGAGCTGCAGCAGGTTTTTGATGGCGATCTTGGTCCGGCCCAATTCCACCGTCAGCTGTACCGGAATATCCAGTATGAAGTCGATGTCGTTATGCGTTTCCGTGGCCGGGCCGTTATTGCTGAATTCCTTGAAGATGGATTTGGGAGGGGCTTCCGGTGCGGCGGCAGGTTCAGCGGTTTCCGCGGCGGTCTGCTCGGCCATGGCCGCACCCCAGTCGTCCATAATTGCATCGGTATCGTCACTCATGACTTTTCTCCTTGAGTCGTTTCGCGCGTCGTGT
>DASSZW010000165.1:0-11836 GCA_035713285.1 Burkholderiales bacterium | reverse complement strand
CCGATCATATTGACCCAGAACGGCATCACCTGCATATACCCGCGCGCGGCAGTACTGGAAACCGCGTATTTCTTGAAACCGGATTCCACCTCGATCAAACCCAGCACCAGTCCCGCATCAAGTCCGGCGCGCGCAGCCTCGTAATGGACAGTATTGAGGAATGCAATTCTTTGCTCTGAATCCGGCATCCGCGACGCCAGTCGCCGAGACATTTCATTTAACCACGCCTGATCTGTCGCATCCTCGAAAAAAACCACATTGCTGACCGGCGAGTCGGACACGGTTTTACTCAAGGCCGCACGCACGCTGGCGGACAACGGCTCGTACCGCTGGTTACCCGCGTGCGCGACCGACGCTGCAAGCAATGCCGCCATCCAGAAACCGTTACGCAGTACGGCGATCATGGTTCAAAATATCCATCAATATCGTCCTGACCTCATCCAGCGGCAGCTGCCGCGCTTGCGCTTCGGTACGCGCCTGATACTCCACGTTGCCGTCTTTCAGTCCGCGTTCGCCGACGACCAGACGATGCGGGATGCCGATCAGTTCCATATCGGCAAACATGACCCCCGGCCGCTCGTCGCGATCGTCGAGCAGCACGTCGATACCCGCAGCCGACAGCTCGGCGTAAAGCGCATCGACCGCCTCGCGCACCTGTGCGCTTTTTCGATAGCCGACCGGCACTATGACGAGTGTAAACGCAGCGATAGCCGCTGGCAAGGCGATTCCGCGCGCATCGTAATTCTGCTCTATCGCCGCAGCGACGATACGCGAAACACCGATGCCGTAACAGCCCATTTCCGCGCTTTGACTTTTGCCGTTCTCGTCGAGAAACTGGCAGTTCATCGCGGCCGAGTAGCGCGTGCGCAACTGGAAAATGTGCCCGACTTCTATCCCGCGGCAAATTTCCAGCACGCCCTTGCCGTCGGGGCTCGGATCGCCGGCAGTCACGTTGCGGATATCGGCCGTTTCGGGTTCGGGCAGATCCCGGCCGAAATTGACGCCTCGAAGATGGTAACCGTCCTCATTGGCGCCGCAGACGAAATCGCTCATCGCTGCGACGCTGCGATCGGCGATGATCCGTACCCTCAAACCGACCGGGCCGATGGAACCCGGAACGCAATTCGCCACTTCGCGCAACCGCGCTTCGCTCGCGAAACGGATTTCCTGCCCGACCAATTTGGCCGCTTTCACTTCGTTCAATTGATGATCGCCCCGCAGCAGCAAAGCGACTACCGTATCCCCGGCTTCGACCAGCAGCGTCTTGACCAGTTGCGAGGGTGGAATCTGTAACGCCTCGGCCACTTCGTCTATGCTGTGTTTGCCCGGTGTCGCTATTTTGATCATATCGGCGGCAGGCGTCGCCCGCGATTGCGATGGCGCCAGCGCTTCAGCCAGTTCCACGTTCGCGGCGTAACCGGAATCCGGACAGAATGCGATGGCATCTTCGCCCGAATCGGCCAGCACATGAAATTCGTGCGAAGCCGAACCGCCGATCGCGCCGGTATCCGCCGCCACCGCGCGGAATTTCAGGCCGAGACGGGTAAAGATGCGGCTGTAGGCGGCGTGCATGATCCGATAGGTCTGTTCCAGGCTGGCGTAATCGGCATGAAACGAATACGCGTCTTTCATCATGAATTCGCGTGCGCGCATCACACCGAAACGCGGCCGTATTTCATCGCGAAACTTGGTTTGTATCTGGTAAAAATTGAGGGGCAATTGCCGGTAACTCTTTATTTCGCGCCGCGCCAGGTCGGTAATGACCTCTTCGTGCGTAGGGCCGAAGCAGAATTCGCGCTCGTGCCGGTCCTTGATTTTAAGCATTTGCGGGCCGAACAGTTCCCAGCGTCCGGTCTCCTGCCACAGCTCCGCCGGCTGCACTGCCGGCATCAGCAATTCGAGCGCGCCGGCACGATTCATTTCTTCCCGGACGATAGCCTCCACTTTGCGCAAGATACGCAGCCCCAACGGCATCCAGGTATACAATCCGGAGCCCAGACGTTTGATGTAACCGGCGCGCAACATCAAACGATGGCTGATCAGTTCGGCTTCGGCAGGCGCTTCTTTAAGCGTAGAAAGGAAAAATTGTGACACGCGCATGGTATAAACTATCCATAAATCATAGAATCGGCGATTTTAACTCATAAATACTTTACAAAGACGAAAGTTTGTCCATCAATAAACCAGGAAAGCGCCCCAGATATGCGATTTTTCAGTCGCCGCATCCATAAAGCCGTGTCCGCATTCGACACGGTCGAAATCAGCGAACACAAAGGCATACGCTATCTGCATTTAAGCAACAATACCGTGCAGTCCGCCATGCGCCTGTCCGATCCTTACCGGCTGGAACTGACCTATACCCAGGCGATGGCCGGATGCCTGCTGTTTAACGAAACGCCGAGAAACGCCTTGCTGATCGGTCTGGGCGGCGGTTCCCTGGCAAAATTCCTGTACCGTCATTTCAGCGAGATGCACATCGCCGCTGTGGAAATCAATCCAAAAGTAATCGACGCGGCTTACGAATTTTTCTTTTTACCGCGCGACGAACCCCGTTTGCAAATCATCTGCGCCGACGGCCGGCAATATCCACTTGGAAACAATAAATGGGACTGCATTTTTCTGGACGGTTTCGACGCCAATTTTCAAGTCGCCGGTCTTGCGAGCGCCGATTTTTATCAACGCTGCGCGGCCGCATTGAGCCCGGCAGGCATACTTACCGTCAACCTCTGGGGCAGCGATCCTGATTTCGAGCTATACCGGCAACGGCTTGGCGCCGCATTCGAAGGGCGCATTGCTTGCCTGCCGGCGGAAAAACGCGGGAACGTGATCGTTTTTGCCTTCGGTGATCCGCACGGTTTTCAAGACTGGAAAACCCTGCGCTTGCGCGCCGCCCAACTGCAGCAAAAATTCAACCTGCCATTTACCGATTTCGTCGCACGACTTAGACAAAACAACCAGACTGCGGAAAATTGATCGATCGAACCCGGTAATCCTGTCAGCCATTTTGAAACAGCTCCAAAAATCTGCACCCTTTAACCCGGTTTTCGGTTATGACGCTTATACTTCTGTTATATTTACAAAAAATATAATTAACAGAGGCGATATATGGAAGTCTTGTTTTCGGAAGGCTGGACCAAGCGGTTTACCAATAAATGGAATAATAGCGAAGTCGTGCCCCAGTTAGCGGCGGCAAATTTTAACTCGTTGATTGCTTTTGGATATATCGGCAACGAACACCCCGAAGTCGTCATGGACATCCAGAATGGCCGCATAATGATCGCCGAGCAATACGATGCCGCCCGATACCGCGCACTGGACTGGGATTTACGAGCCGAACCCGAGCAGTGGATGAAATGGCGCGGCAATGGGCCCGGCATTGGCGGACTGGGTGTCGCCATCGCCAATCAGCAGCTGCAGTTTCGTGCCGGGGATTATCGTAAAATGATACGCCAGCCTTTGCTTGCGGGCCCCTTTTTGAAGTTTTTCGCTTTTTTATAAACCTACTGCCTTCGCGATAAAAAAGCCGGGACAGCCCGGCTTTTTTGATGCTCGTACGGAAACTATTCCTTTTTTCTGAACACTATCATCCGCTCTATCATCGGCCCCAAAATCAGTTCCATCGCATACCCCATCTTTGCTCCGGGCACGACCAGCGTATTTGAACGCGACATGAAGGAGTTCGGTATCATATTGATCAAGTACGGGAAATCTACGCCTTTACGGTCGCTGAAGCGCACGATCACAAAACTTTCATCGGGGGTGGGAATATCGCGCGTAATAAAGGGATTGGACGTATCCACTGTAGGCACGCGCTGGAAATTCACGTGCGTACGCGAAAACTGCGGCGTAATGTAATTGACGTAATCGGGCATGCGACGCATGATGGTGTCGACGATCACCTCCGCCGAATAACCGCGTTCCGCTGCATCGCGATGAATTTTCTGTATCCATTCGAGATTGACTACCGGCACCACGCCTACGCCCAGATCGACATGTCTGGCGACATCTGTCTTGCCATCGACCACCAGGCCGTGCAGGCCTTCGTAAAACAGCAGATCGGTATTTGGGGGCACATCTTCCCACGGCGTGAATTCTCCCGCAGACAAGTTGGTTTTGAGGCGCTTATTGTGAAACACAGCTTCTTCGTCACTGTGAATATAATACCTTTTTTTACCGCTGCCATCCTTGCCGTAGCTCTTGAACAAAGCTTCGAGCTTATCGAAATGATTGGCTTCAGGACCGAAATGACTGAAATGATTATTGCCGTCCGCTTCGGTTTTCTTTACTTTCTCCTTGAATTCAACCCGCGACAAACTGTGAAAGCTATCCCCTTCGATCACGGCGGCATTAATGTTTTCACGGCGAAAAATGTGTTCGAAAGCACGTTTGACCGTAGTGGTGCCTGCGCCGGAGGAACCCGTTACAGCAATCACAGGATGTTTTTTGGACATAAGAACTCCAGTAGAAATAATAAAATTTAGATTATCCGACAGTATAGCTTTCAAGCACTATTCCTGTCCACGAGCAAGCTGCCGGAAAAGTAAAACGACAGGAAAAACTGCGTAATCCACAAAAAATCAAGCGATGATTCCGAAAAATTATTTTAATTTGCAAGAAAAACTTTATATTTAATACAGATTTTGTCTGTCATAATATACTTCCTATCTTAAAAATCGAGGAGACAGTTATGCTGAGCCAAAAATCAAAATCCTGGCGGAAGGGTATTTTTCTGGCCGCGGCGACTTTGAGCATTCATGCCGAAGCGCATGCCAGTTCGACTGATTTTATCGTCAACGGCACTTTTTCCGATCCCAGTCTTTCCCAGCAAACGGGATGGGAGGTATCAAGCGATGCCTATCTTTTCCAGAACAACTCCTATCAGGAAGGCGATACTCCCATTATTAACCCGCTAGCTACGATTGGATCGCTGAGCCAGAACGTGCTTGACAATGTCGGCACCGATACGCTTTCGTTCAACCTGTCGACTCCGGACGGCGGTACCGAAAGCGTAGTATGGAACAATACCGTTCTCGCCGATCTATCGAATCCGAACAGCAAAACATATAGCTATCAGGTTGCAGCGACCGGCAACGATATCCTGACATTCATGGGTCGCAACGACGCCTCGTTTAACATTATTTCCGACGTGTCGCTCGTACCTGCCGTTCCGGAACCGGAACCTGCCGCCATGCTGCTGCTCGGCCTGGGCCTGATCGGATGGAAAGCGCGTCGCAAAGCTGCAACGACTGTTTGAATGTCGACTATTCCTGAAATCCCGCCGTGTGCGGGATTTTTGTTATCTGCTGCAGATTCTATCGACAAACTGGCGCAGCGCTGCCGTTTCTTGGATAATGTCAGGTTTGAATCTTCGCCCGACCAAAGATGGACATCCATTACAACCCGCAAACCATAGAAACCGCTATCCAGCACGAGTGGGACGCGACCAGCGCCTTTAACGCGGCGGAAACCGACACGCGTCCCAAGTACTATTGCCTGTCCATGTTTCCGTATCCTTCCGGGAAACTGCACATGGGTCACGTGCGCAATTACACGATCGGCGACGTGCTTTCACGCTTTCACAGCCTGATGGGTTATAACGTATTGCAGCCGATGGGCTGGGACGCTTTCGGCCTGCCGGCGGAAAACGCCGCCATCAAAAACAGCGTCGCTCCGGCCAGCTGGACTTACGCCAATATCGCGCACATGCGCAGCCAGTTGAAACGCCTCGGCCTGGCGATAGACTGGAACAGGGAAATCGCCACCTGCACCCCCGAATACTATCGCTGGGAGCAATGGCTGTTCACCGAATTGTTCAAAAAAGGCATCATTTACAAAAAAACCGCATCGGTCAACTGGGACCCGGTCGACTGCACCGTACTGGCCAACGAACAGGTCATAGACGGCAGAGGCTGGCGCAGCGGCGCGCTGGTCGAAAAACGCGACATTCCGATGTACTTCATGCGCATTACTGCCTACGCCGACGAATTGCTGAGCGGGCTGGACCAGTTGCCGCACTGGCCGGAACAGGTCAAGACCATGCAGCGTAACTGGATAGGCAAAAGCTTCGGCTGCGAGGTGCATTTTCCGTACGACCGCGCCAGCATCGATCGCGACGGCGTCCTCAAGGTTTACACCACGCGTCCGGATACCCTGATGGGCGCCACTTACGTCGCTGTTGCCGCAGAACATCCGCTGGCGCAGCAGGCTGCCGAAAACAATCCCGCGCTGGCCGATTTCATCAGCGAATGCCGGCGCAGCAGCGTAGCGGAAGCCGATGTCGCCACCCAGGTCAAAAAAGGCATGGACACCGGCCTGTTCGTGCGCCATCCGCTCAACGATGCCAGATTGCCGGTCTGGGTTGCCAATTACGTCTTGATGGGTTACGGCGAAGGCGCTGTCATGGCGGTGCCCGCTCACGACGAACGCGATTTCGAATTCGCCGTGCAATACGGCTTGCCCATAAAAACCGTGATAGTTCCGGCCGACGGTGCTTATGCCGAGGCGTTAGCCCCGTGGCAAGACAGCTACGCCGGCCACGGAGTCTGCATCAATTCCGGCAAATACGACGGCCTGGCTTTCGACGCCGCCTTCAACGCCGTCGCCGGCGATCTCGCCGAACTCGAACTCGGCGGCAAACGTACGCAGTTCCGGCTGCGCGACTGGGGCATCTCGCGGCAACGCTACTGGGGTTGCCCGATACCCATCGTGCATTGCGAACACTGCGGCGATGTGCCGGTGCCTGCCGACCAGTTGCCGGTTGTCCTGCCCGAAGACGTCGTTGTGACCGGAGCCGGTTCGCCGCTGGCAGCCATGCCGGAATTTTACCGCTGCGATTGTCCGGTATGCGGCTGTCCGGCCCGGCGCGAAACCGACACCATGGATACCTTCGTCGAATCTTCCTGGTATTACGCGCGCTACGCCAGCTTCGACAGCGACAGCGCCATGCTCGACGCACGCGCCGATCACTGGCTGCCGGTCGATCAATATATCGGCGGCATAGAGCATGCCATTTTGCATCTGCTGTACGCGCGCTTTTTTCACAAGCTCATGCGCGATCAGGGCCTGCTCCGCTCAGACGAGCCGTTCGCCCGTCTGCTGACGCAAGGCATGGTCATCGCCCCGACTTTTTACCGCGACCTTGGCGAAGGTAAAAAAGACTGGTTCAACCCCGCCGAAGTCGATGTCCGCACCGACGAACGTGGCCGTCCGCTCGACGCGGTGCTCAAAGCCGACGGCTTGCCCGTGACCCTGGGCGGCACGGAAAAAATGGCCAAATCCAAAAACAACGGCGTCGACCCGGAACAGCTCATCGCCCGTTACGGCGCCGACACCGCGCGCTTGTTCATGCTTTTCGCCGCACCTCCCGAACAGAGTCTGGAATGGTCGGATGCAGGCGTCGAAGGCGCGCATCGCTTTTTGCGGCGCTTGTGGAAATTTTGTGCGGAGCACGTCAATGGCGGTCTCGTCGCGGCATACCGGAATGGCGGCCAGCTCAACCCGGAGCTAAAGGCGCTGCGCTGTCAACTCCATCTCGCCATCGCCAAGATCACCGACGATTACAGCCGCCGCCAGACGTTCAATACCGCCATCGCCACGACGATGGAATTGCTCAATTCGCTGACCAGGCTGGACGATTCCAGCGCAACCGCGCGCGCCGTCGTGCAGGAAGCGCTGGAACATATCGTAGTCATGCTCGCGCCCATCGTGCCGCATATTTGTACCGCCCTGTGGCGCGAGCTGCGGCCCGGTTCGGCTGCATTCGCCACGACCTGGCCGACCGCAGATCCCGAAGCCATGGCACAGGACGAGATCACGCTGATGATCCAGGTCAACGGCAAGCTACGCGGCGAATTAACTGTTGCGAAAACTACCGATGCAGCCACGATAGAGCAGATGGCCCTGAACCAGCCGGCGGTTCAAAAGTTCATCTCCGGACAAACTCCCAGGAAAATCATCATCGTTCCCGGTCGCCTGGTCAATATTGTAGTCTGATTGCTTCAATCTCTATATGTTAAACTGACGACATGAAAAATTTTCTTCATTTCCGGTGGCTGGTCGTCCTGACGCTCAGCGCCTCCCTGTCTGCCTGCGGCTTTCATTTACGCTCCCAGGTCGACATCCCGTTTTCTTCGGTGTACGTCGAGGGGAGTAGCGCATCGCCTCTGGTCGGTAAATTACGCAAGATCATCACTTCCGGCGGGCACAAAAATCGCCTGGCGAAATCCGCCGCCACTGCGGAAAGAACGATACAGATCATTTCCGAAGCCAGCACCATGGTAATTCTGGCTCTTAACGGCGCCGGCCAGGTAGCCGAATATCAATTGCAATATCACGCCAAATACCGGTTGCTCGCGCACGACAAGGATCTGGTCAAACCGGCGGAAATCATACTTAGCCGCGATATGAGCTATAACAACTCGCAGCCTTACGCGTACGGCGACGAAGAAAATTTCCTCTACCAGGACATGCAGAACGATGCCGCCCAGCAGATATTGCGCAGGATTGCCCTCCTGCATTAGCAGACCGGCAGGCAGGCCATGCGCGTCAAACCCGAACAACTCGTCCAGCATTTAGCCAGGGATCTGCAGCCGCTGTATTGCGTCTACGGCGACGAACCGCTGCTGGTTCTGGAGAGCGCCGACCGTATCCGCAAAGCGGCGCGCGACCAGGGTTATCAGGAACGGGAAATCCATCAGGCGGAAGGCCGGTTCAATTGGCAGAATTTACTTCAAATCGGCAATAACCTGTCCCTGTTCGGCGACCGCCGCTTCATAGAACTCCGCATCCCCTCCGGCAAGCCCGGCAATGACGGCAGCAAAGTATTGCAGGCTTATTGCGCGGCGTTGCCGCCCGATAGCGTGACCCTGATTACCTTGCCCAAACTGGACCGTACGGCCGTTGCCGCCAGATGGTTCGGCGCGATCGAGCAATACGGCGCAGCCGTCGCCGTGTATCCCGTCAGCCTCGAACAGATGCCGCGCTGGATAGGCGATCGGCTGGCGCTGCAGCATCAGCGCGCCGATCCGGAAACGCTGCGCTTTCTGGCTCAAAAGGTGGAAGGCAACTTACTGGCGGCGCAGCAGGAAATTCGCAAACTGGCTCTGTTGTTTCCTGAAGGTCCGCTCGATTTCGCCAGCGTACGCGATGCGGTGCTGGACGTCGCCCGGTACGATGTTTTTAAATTGGCCGATGCGCTGCTGGCAGGCGATATTGCGCGCTTGGTCCGCATCCTCGACGGGTTGCGCAACGAAGGCGAGACCGCTACGCTGGCGTTGTGGGCCGTCACACGGGAATTGCGCATGCTGCACCGGCTGAAAGCGGCGCCGGGCGGAGGTTCGCCATCAGCGCATCTGCTGCGCGATGCGGGCGTCTGGGAAAACCGTCAACCTGCCGTCAAGGCTGCGTTGCAGCGGATCAGACCGGAGACATTGACGCAGTGTCTGCGCCAGACCGCCGCCATCGATCGCATGATCAAGGGCCTGGATCAAAACGATCCGTGGACGGCGCTGAAACAGCTGGCATTGGATTTCAGCCTGCAAAAATAAAGGCGCCGAAGCGCCTTTCTGTATCTAGCCAGCAGGCTGCCGCAAATCGCCGCAGCCTTGTCGCCGCTTAAACCGCAGCAGCCGTCTTGCGTTTGCTGGTGGGCAATTTTTCCTTGATGCGCGCCGACTTGCCGGAGCGTTCGCGCAAGTAATACAGCTTCGCCCGGCGCACGTCGCCGCGTCGCTTGACTTCTATGCTTTCCACCAGCGGAGAGTAAGTCTGGAAAGTACGTTCCACGCCTTCGCCGGCCGAAATCTTGCGGACGATAAACGCGGAATTCAGGCCGCGGTTGCGTTTGGCGATAACTACGCCTTCATACGCCTGCAATCGTTCGCGCGTGCCTTCCTTGACCTTGACGCTGACGACTACGGTATCGCCGGGCGCAAAATCGGGTATGGTTTTGCCGAGGCGAGCGATTTCTTCCTGTTCCAGTTGCTGTATCAGATTCATTGCGTTTCTCCTGAATTAAATTAAGGTCTTGTACCTGCGGGCCCGTTAACAGGCCCTTACCGCACGGAGCAAGCCGCCGCTTGACGCACGGGGTTTATTGTTGCCGGGCTCGTGCTGCCTGTTCTAGCCCGGTTGATTATCCTGCCGGCATTCCGCCAGCAAGCTTGTTTCTGCTGCATTCATACCGCGTTTGGCCAATAAGTCCGGCCGATATTTTCTGGTCAGCAATAAAGACTGCTGCAGCCGCCAGCGCTGTATCAGCGCATGGTTACCGCCGGTCAGCACTGCCGGCACCGCGACCCCGCGATACACTTCGGGACGGGTATAGTGCGGATAATCGAGCAAGCCGTTCACAAAGGAATCCTGCTGCGCCGAATCGGCATCTCCCAGCACGCCCGGCAACTGGCGGACGATCGCGTCGATTACTACCATCGCCGCCAGTTCGCCGCCGGACAACACATAATCGCCGATGGAAATCGCCTCGTCGATATATTCGTCCAGCAACCGCTGGTCCACGCCCTCGTAACGACCCGCCAGCAAGATCAGCCCCGGACGCTCCGCCAGTTCCATTACCACAGCGTGGTCGAGCTGGCGTCCCTGCGGCGACAGATAAATCCGGTGCGGCCGCGCCACGCCTTGTTCCTGCTGCCGCCTTTGCGCCGCATCCAGCGCTGCCGCCAGCGGTTCCGCCAGCATCACCATGCCTGGCCCCCCGCCGTAAGGCCGGTCGTCGGTCGTACGGTGATTATCCGCAGTAAAATCGCGCGGATTCCATAATTTCAGTTCGGCGTGCCCGCGAGCGAACGCCCTGCCGCTGATACCGCATTCGCTGACCGCCGCAAACATTTGCGGAAACAGGGTCACCGCATCGATTTGCAAGGCCATCAGTAATCCAGCTCCCAGTCGACGATAACGGTACGCGCCGCCAAATCCACTTCGCGCACAATCTGCCCCACAAACGGGATCAGATATTCGCGTTCGCCGCACACCACCAGCACATCGTGCGCGCCCGCTTCCAGAATCTTCGCAATTGATCCGAACCGCTCGCCGCGCAGATTCGTCACCGCCATACCGATCAGGTCGGACCAGTAATATTCGCCCTCGGGCGCAGCAGGCAAATCCTCGCGCGCCACGGCGATTTCGCAGCCTTTCAGGGCCAGTGCGGCATCGCGACCGTCTACGCCTTGCAATTTTGCAACCAGCAGTTTGACATGCGTCTTGACTTCGGCGACAGTAAAAATTCGTTTGTCGTTATCGCGACCTACATACCACTGCGGATAATCCGCCAGCGTATCGAGCGCTTCGCTGAAGGTCTGAATTTTAAACCAGCCCTTCACTCCGTACGGAGCGGCAACCCGCCCCATCACCACCAGATTATCCGGCGACTCGGGCACTTTCCGTTTTTACCAGTTTGGTCACGGCATCGCTTATTTGCGCACCTTGGGAAACCCAGTGCTGCACGCGATCCAGACTCAGACGCAAGCCTTCGGTGCCCTCTTTGGCTACCGGATTGTAAAAACCGACGCGTTCGATAAAGCGGCCATCGCGACGATTGCGCGAATCAGCAACAACGACATTGTAGAACGGGCGGTTTTTTGCGCCGCCACGAGCAAGACGAATTATGACCATCGTGAGTGCCTAACCAATTGAATTAAAAAGAGCGAGATTATATGACGAAAGTCGATATTTGACAAGCCGTGTGTTAGCGCAAAGTAGTAATGTCCGCTTTGTCCCAAATAGAAATGTCCGCTATTGATAAACTGGTCGCTGTTAAAACGCGGCGGACATTTCGACATGGAAGAACGTATGAGTCAACAGGAAGCGAAGCGTGGTCAAATAT
>DASSZW010000164.1:0-11701 GCA_035713285.1 Burkholderiales bacterium | reverse complement strand
GGCAGGCTGGCGATCCCCTCCGCGCCGCGATACCCGTGTCGATGGTCGTAGGTCTCCACGCCTTGCCATAACGCCGTATCGGCCATGCGCTGGTCTTTCTTGCGCAAAGTGGTATATACCTTGAGGCCATTGGTATAAATGGCGTCCTGGTAACGATCATACATCGCCTGCCGTATCATTTCAGCCACATAGTCGGCGCCCACCTGAATGTTCGACATCTGATTTTTGCGTATGATCAGGGGCTCATTGAGCGCCGCATTGTATTGGTCGGCATCGATATAGTGCAACTCGTACATGCGATGCAATACATAGTGCTGGCGAGCCTGAGCGCGAGGCAGATTGACGACGGGATTGTAGCGCGAAGGGGCTTTGGGCAAGCCCGCGAGCATTGCCGCTTCGGCAATGTCGATTTTTCTGAGCGGTTTGCCGAAATAGGCTTGCGATGCGGCGGCAAACCCGTATGCGCGCTGCCCCAGATAAATCTGGTTGATATATAGAGTAAGTATTTGATCCTTGCTCAGCGAACGTTCGATTTTGATGGCGAGCAAGGCCTCATTCAGTTTCCGGGTAAATGTTTTTTCGCTGGATAGGAAAAAATTGCGCGCCACCTGCATGGTAATGGTCGAGGCGCCTTCTTTTGCTCCTCCGGACACTACATTACTCATTGCCGCGCGTAGAACTCCCATCGTATCGATCCCGCCGTGCTGGTAAAACCGGTCGTCTTCGGCGGCAAGTATCGCCTGTTGCAGTATTTTCGGCGTATGCGCCAGGTCGACCACGGCACGGCGTTCCTCACCGAATTCCGCCAGAAGCGCTCCGTCGATGGTATAAACGCGCATGGGAATTTTGGGCCGATAATCGGTGAGCGCGTTCAGGTCCGGCAATTTGGGGTAAATCAAGGCGATAGCCAGCAATACCAGGGCGGCGATCAGCACAAAAAAACCAGTAATAACGGCAAAAATATAAAGCCAATGTGATTTCAGCATGAAGAATAATCCGATTTTAAGTATTCTGCGACGCATTCATTATAGATGCGAAATAGCTAAGACCATAAAAAATGATAAATATTTTCGGAAGCCAAAAAAATAGTTTACAGCCTAGAAAGTTGCTGATAGTCTTTAACGTGAATTGTCGATTACACTTCCTAACCATTACATAAAAAAGGGATTTCTGTTGCAGTTCAACTTTCTTAAAATAAATTCCCCCCCGCTGGTTGGTGTCGACATCAGTTCGACTGCAATAAAATTGGTTGAATTAGGAGAAACGGGTCGCGAGCGTTGCAGCCTTGAGCGGTATGCCATCGAACCGCTGCCTAAAGATGCGATAGTCGAGGGAAATATTGCAAAAATGGACGATGTCGTGGAAGCGATGAAACGCGCCTGGGAGCGCATGGGTTCACGTTCCAGGCACGTAGCGCTGGCGTTGCCGGCTGCAGCAGTCATTACCAAGAAAATCATTCTGCCCGCCGATCTGACCGAAGAAGAAATGGAAATACAGGTCGAGGCGGAAGCAAATCAGGTTATTCCTTTTGCGCTTGACGAAGTCAATCTGGATTTCCAGGTATTGAATCCCGTTCCCAATTCCGTCAATGACGTAGAGGTTCTGATCGTAGCCAGCCGCAAGGAAAAAGTCGAAGACCGGGTCGCGGTGGCAGAAGCCGCAGGGCTCAAGGTTCTGGTCGTGGATACGGAGTTCAATGCGAGCCAGACTGCTTATGAAGGCATGGCGCATATTCTGCCGGAAAGCGGCAGAGGTCAGATCGTGGCATTGATAGATATCGGCGCGACCACCATGCATATCCTGGTGTTCGTCAACAATATCATGGTTTATTCGCGCGAGCAGTCGTTCGGGGGCAACCAGCTCACACTGGAGATACAGCGCCGTTACGGATTGTCCTCGGATGAAGCCGAAAAGGCCAAACGCAAAGGGAATCTGCTCGAAAATTACGATCTCGAAGTCCTGCATCCTTTTATCGAAACGCTGGCCCTGGAAATCAGTCGCGCGTTACAGCTGTTTTTTTCCTCGACTTCCTATATCAAGGTGGACCATATTGTTCTTGCGGGCGGATGTACCGTACTGCCCGGGCTGGATGAGGCGGTTGCGAACCGTACCGAAGCCAGCACGCTGGTCGCCAATCCGTTTGTCGGCATGACGCTTTCCGCGCGCATAATGGCCACTAAACTCGCAGCGGATGCGCCCGCATTGATGGTTGCGTGCGGCTTGGCTATGCGGAGGTTCGATAGCGTATGATACGTATTAATCTGCTTCCTTACCGGGAAATGCGGCGCGCCGCGCGGTTGCGCCATTTCAGTCTGTTATTAGGGATGGTGGCCCTGTTGGGCGTAGCAATCATCGTCCTGGGTTATATTACGCTCGAAACGCGCATTTACAGCCAGCGGATGCGTAATGAATATCTTAAAACCGAAATCGCTAAACTGGACAAGGATATTGCCGATATAAAGAAACTGAAAGAGCAGACCCAGGCGCTGCTGGCGCGCAAGCAAGTAGTCGAAACGCTGCAGACCAACCGTTCGCAGGACGTACATTTGCTCGACCAGCTGGTTCGCCGGCTGCCGGAAGGCGTGTATCTGAAGTCAATAGAGCAGAATGGGGATACGGTTCATCTGCAAGGTTATGCTCAATCCAGCGCCCGAGTATCGACACTGATGCGAAATCTGGACGCATCGCCCTGGCTTCAGGGTGCTACCCTGGTCGAGATAAAATCCGCCACAGTGCAAGGCTTGCGTGCCAACGAATTCAGCCTGGACGTACAGCTGGTAGCGCCTGACAAGAATAAGAATGCAGATAATGCAGGAAAAACGGGGTAATCATGGATTTGAACGATTTGCGCAGTATCGACCTGAAGGATTTGGCGAATGCCCCGACGCCGGTAAAAATGGCGGTCTTGGCTATCGCTTTCGTGCTGGTGCTGTTTGCCGGCTACTGGTTTGTCTGGAGTTCCCAGTTAACCACGCTCGGCGCTTCCCAGCAGGAAGAACTGACGTTGCGCGAGAGCTTCATCACGAAAAAGCGGCAGGCGGTCAATCTCGATATCTATAAACAGCAACTGGTCGATATCGATCACTCTTTTGGCGCTTTGCTCAAGCAATTGCCGAATCGTTCGCAGATGGATGCGTTGCTCAGCGATATCAACCAGGCCGGCCTGGGACGGGGCTTACAGTTTGAATTATTCAAACCCGGCGCGGAAACGGACAAGGATTTTTATGCCGAGTTGCCGATCAGCATACGCGTTACCGGTTCGTATCACGATTTCGGCGCCTTTGCGAGCGACATCGCGCAACTTTCGCGTATCGCCACGCTGCACGATATAAGTATCGGCGTCGATAAAGATGGCGGTCTGTACATGAACGCCGTCATCAATACATATCGCTATCTGGATGAGGATGAAATCGCGGCTCAAAATAAAAATAACAGCAAAAAGGGGAATGGTAAAAAATGAAGTACTTTATCGTAGCCCTGGCGATATTGAGCCTGTCGGCATGTTCCGGAGCCGGTCACGATGACCTGAAGGAGTTTGTGAAAAACGCCGGCAATAATTCGCGCGGTAGAGTCGAGCCGCTTCCGGAAATGAAGCCTTACGAAGCGTTTACCTATAATGCCTTTGATTTGCCCGATCCTTTCAAACCCCGAAAATTAACCCTGAAATTGGGCGAAGGCAACGGTTTGCAACCGGATTTGAATCGTCCCCGCGAACTGCTGGAATCATTTGCGCTGGAAAGTCTCAAGATGGTCGGGGTGCTAAAGAAGAAGAACAAGATTTATGCAGTGATTCAAACCCCGGGGCATATTATTTATACGGTAACAGTCGGTAATTATTTAGGCCAGAATTTCGGCAAGGTCGTAGCCATTACCGATACGGAAGTAAAATTAAAAGAAACCGTGCAAGATAGCGCCGGCGACTGGGCGGAGCGCGATGGTGCGCTTACTCTGCAAGAACAATAAGGAGTAGTTAAACAATGAAAACGGATATCGCCCAAATGAGTCGCAGACTGCTGACGTTTTTCGGTATATTGTGGTTGATGGCCATCACTGTCCAGCCAGTTCATGCCGACGCCGGACCTATCCTCAACTCGGTAAACGGCGTCGAATTTTCAACGCTGGAAAACGGCAAGCTTTTAATCAAGGTTGCCATGAAGCAGGGACTGCAGAACAGTCCGGTCAGTTTCACCGTCAATGAACCGCCCCGTATTGCCATGGATCTGGCAAACACGTCGAACGGACTCGGAAAAAATACCGTCCTGGTCAATCAGGGAGCGTTGCGCAGTATCAATGTGGTGCAGGCGGGCGACCGTACCCGCCTGGTCCTGAATCTGATCAAACCCGCCCAGTATGAAACCCGCATCCAGGGTAACGACTTGTTCATTACTCTTAAAGCGTCCGATACTGCGGAAACCAGTAACGAAACTACCCATTTCGCCGTGCCGGCCGTCGGCACCGGCAAGCATGCCATCAAGGATATCGACTTTCGCCGGGGTTCGGACGGAGCGGCGCGGGTGATCGCCACTTTGTCGGACAGCACGACGGGCATAGATATACGCAAACAGGGCGAAAATCTGCTGGTTAATTTTATCAATACCGATGTCGCAAATCGGCTGCAACGGCGACTGGATGTTACCGATTTCGGAACTCCGGTCAAGTTCGTCGAGACGCAGGCGCAGGGCGATAATGTCAGCATGACGATACAGCCTACCGGCGAGTACGATTATTCGGCGTATCAGACCGACAATCAATTTATCATTGAAGTCAGGCCAAAAACGGACCAGGCAAGCTTGGCCAATGGTGCTAAACCTCAATATACCGGCGAAAAACTGTCGCTCAATTTCCAGAATACCGATGTCCGCTCCGTGCTTCAGGTAATTGCCGATTTCACGGGTAAAAATATCATTACCAGCGATACCGTGACCGGCAATCTGACCCTGCTGCTCAAAGATGTGCCCTGGGATCAGGCCTTCGACATCATTTTGCAGGCGAAAGGCCTGGATAAACGCGAAAGCGGAAACGTCATCTGGGTGGCGCCCAAAGATGAGCTGCTGGCGAAAGAAAAAGCTGAGATGGAGTCGCGCCAGAGCATAGAATCGTTAGAGCCGCTGGTGGTGCGCCAGTATCAGCTTAACTATAAAAAAGCCGACCAGGCGGCGCGGTCTTTGCTGGGGTTGCCGCTATTGCCCGGAGATACGGGCTCGGACGTGACCTGCGACGCGCAAGCCCAGGGCATCAAGGCGCAGACGGCTTCTGCGGCCGCTGCGGCGCCTACCTCTACGGCGAATAATCCCAATCGCATATTGTCTGCCCGCGGCAGCGCGACGTCCGAGTTGCAGACCAATACGCTGATCGTAGACGATATTCCGAGCAAGCAGGATCAGGTTGCGGCCTTGCTGAAGCTGATCGATACGCCGGCGCGCCAGGTAATGATAGAAGCGCGCGTGGTGGTTGCCAACGACTCGTTCAGCAAGGATCTAGGCGTAAAATTCGGAGCTTCTTCCCCGTTTACCACCAATAACGGCGGGACCCTCGGCGGCATATCGGGTACTGCGCCGGGTGCATCGAATACGGCAGGGATAAATGCACTGCCGGGTTTTAATAGCGGCACGGCAGTTCCAAGAAACGCCAATCCGACCAACGTCAACCTGCCTTCTGCGGCGACCAATGCGGCAACGCTCGGTTTGTCTTTATATAATCTGGGCAGCGGTGCATTGTTGAATCTGGAATTATCGGCCATGGAAACGGACGGTAAAGGTAAAATCATCTCCAGTCCGCGAGTGATTACCGCCAATCAGAGGCCGGCGGTGATTTTACAAGGTACGCAAATCCCCGACGTAACGCCGGGTACGGCGACTTCCCCTCCCACGGTCACGTTTGTCGATGCTTTCTTGTGCTTGCTGGTCAATCCGCAGATCCTGAATAACGACTCGGTGATCCTGACCATAGAAGTGCAGGACGATGCGCCCGGCGTACCGTTCAGCAGCGGCGGAGTGCTGGCCTATCCTATCGATACCAAAAGGGTGAAAACGGAAGTACGGGTCAAAAACGGCGAAACGGTCGTGC
The DNA here is from genome assembly GCA_035713285.1 of Burkholderiales bacterium. GTDB lineage: Bacteria > Pseudomonadota > Gammaproteobacteria > Burkholderiales > Sulfuriferulaceae > Sulfuriferula. The sequence continues at coordinate 5,635 of DASSZW010000164.1, read as the reverse complement.
TCGGCGGTATTTATTACCAGAACAAACAAGTCACGATAGATAAAGTTCCTTTCTTCGGCGATTTGCCGTGGGTGGGTAATTTATTCAAGGACAATACTACAACTAATAATAAAACCGAATTGCTGGTATTTATAACCCCGCGGATCGTAAAAGAGGATATGACGATTAAATAACCTCGAGTCATGAAAAAGGCGGATAATTCCCGCCTTTTTTTGCGGGGTACGTTCTTCACGATATACTTTGCAGAGCGGTAATTGGCGCCGCAATTTGTATTCAACCTATTGATAATTGATTGTTTTACTGATTTATTGTTGATCGGTTGAATATTTCAGGCAATGACATCGCCTGCATGTTTTTGTGTTTACTGCAATTTTTTGTTACCGGTTGCCGGAACGGCAAGCAGCGGTCGTGTCAGGATAGCGTTAAATGGATGATCGTTTTGATAATATTTTTCTGGTCGGTTTGATGGGTTCGGGAAAAACGACGGTTGGCAAGCTGTTGTCCAGACAATTGCGCCGGCCTTTTTACGATTCCGATCATGAAATCGTGCGCCGTACCGGAGTTACGATCCCCATGATTTTCGAAGTTGAAGGCGAGAGCGGGTTTCGCAAACGCGAAGAACAGATGCTGCTGCAACTAACCGAGCAAGAAGGGATAGTCCTGGCTACTGGCGGTGGCGCAGTGTTAAGTCCGGTCAATCGGACACGATTGAAGTCGCGAGGTACCGTTATCTATTTGCGCGGCACCATCGACGAGTTATGGCAGCGTACCCGCCACGACCGCAATCGTCCGTTGCTGCAGACGCAGGACCCGAAAGGCCGCCTGCGCGATTTATATGCGGAGCGCGACCCGCTTTATCGGGAAATTGCAGACATCGTCGTCGATACCGGCCGCCAGAATGTGCATGCGCTGGTTAGTCATCTAGTGCAGGGCATCACCGCGAAAGCCCGACATAGCGGTTGAACGATCACTGCGCGCTCCCGCAAGCCCCCATCCTGGCAACCGCCTATAATAAAACGCGTTCTATGCCGCCCCGATTAGCGAGAGTGATGTAATCCTCCATCCAGTTTTCGCCCAAGATCGCTTTCGCCATTTCAACGACGATATAGTCGGCGCTGGTACCCGCGTCATCGTCATAACGGCTCAGCCCCTGCAGGCAGGAAGGACAGGAAGTCAAAATCTTGACCGGCGTCGAGTCGCCGGCATTGTCCCGGATGTTTGCGACATCCTTGCGGATTTCTTCTTCTTTGCGAAAGCGGACCTGAGTCGAAATGTCCGGTCGGGTAATGGCAAACGTGCCCGATTCGCCGCAACAGCGATTGGATAGCGCTACCGGTTCGCCCATCAACTGGTTGACGACTTTCAAAGGCTGATACGTTTTCATCGGCGTATGGCACGGATCATGGTACAGATACCGTGTTCCGGAAATGCCGTCGAGTTTCAACCCTTTTTCCAGTAGATATTCGTGGATGTCGAGTAACCGGCAGCCGGGAAATATTTTTTCGAATTGATATTTGAGCAATTGATCCATGCAAGTGCCGCAGGAAACGATAACGGTTTTGATATCGAGATAATTCAAGGTATTGGCGATGCGATGAAACAGCACCCGATTTTCGGTTGTAATCGCCTCGCCTTTGTCGGCCTGCCCGGCGGATGTCTGAGGATAGCCGCAGCAAAGATAGCCCGGCGGCAAAACCGTTTGCGTGCCGAGATCGAACAGCATGGCTTGAGTAGCCAGGCCGACCTGAGAAAACAGGCGCTCCGAACCGCAGCCTGGGAAATAAAATACTGCGTCGGATTCGTCCGTCAGCTTGGAAGGATTCCGGATAATCGGCACGATTGCGGCGTCTTCAAGCCCGAGCAAAGCGCGACTGGTTTTTTTCGGCAATTTACCGGGCATCGGTTTATTGATGAAATGGATGACCTGGGTCTTGACCGGCGCAACGCCGACCGTTGCGGGGGGATGTTTGACCTGCGGCCTGATCAGCCCCAGTTTTTTGGCGCCCTGATACGCCAGGCGCTGGGCCTTGTAGCCCCATTCTATCATCAGCTTGCGCGTCAGCTTGATGGTGGTCGGGTCGGTCGCGTTGAGAAAAAACATGCTCGCAGCCGTTCCGGGATTAAATTTCTGCTTACCCTGTTTGCGCAAAAAATTACGCATGGCGATCGATACGTCGCCGAAATCGATATCGACCGGACACGGATTCAAACATTTATGACACACGGTGCAATGGTCGGCAACATCGCTGAATTCGTCGAAATGCTGAATGGAAATGCCCCGGCGGGTCTGTTCTTCGTATAGAAAGGCCTCGATCAGCAACGAGGTGGCGAGTATCTTGTTGCGAGGCGAGTAGAGCAGGTTCGCGCGCGGAACGTGCGTGCTGCAGACCGGCTTGCATTTGCCGCAGCGCAGGCAATCCTTGATCGAATCGGCAATTTCGCCGATTTCTGATTTTTCCATGATCAGGGATTCGGTTTCGAGCAAGGAAAAACTGGGCGTATAGGCGTTGCGCAAATCGGCGCCGGGCATTAATTTGCCCTTGTTGAAACGGCCTTCGGGGTCCACTCTGGTTTTGTAGCGGACGAAACTGGCGATCGCTTCCTCTTCCAGATATTCCATTTTGGTCAAACCAATGCCGTGCTCGCCCGAGATTACTCCCCCCAGGTCGCTTGCCAACCGCATGATGCGGGCTACTGCAGCGTTAGCGGTCTGAAGCATGACATAGTTGTCGGAATTGACCGGGATATTGGTATGTATGTTGCCGTCGCCGGCATGCATATGCAAGGCGATGAAAACCCGGCTTTTGCGAACTTCGAGATGAATTTCGTCGCATTTGTCGAGGATGGGCTGATACTCGCGACCGCTGAATATCTGCTGGATTTCGCGGCGAACCTCGCGCTTCCAGGAAACGCGTACGGTATGATCCTGCAGGGCGTGAAATACGCTGTCATGAGAATTAGCCGCTACCAGTTCGGTCGTGCTCATGCCCAGTTCTGCCGAGGCGGGGGAATCGTCCAGATGAGTGAGCAACCACTCCCAGCGGCGGCGGCAAGCCTGAAGAAGCTCTCGGGTGCGTTCCTGGCGAATAGCCGTCATGTCCGGATCGGCTATGGTGTCGTCATCGCTATACAGGGGCAGTTCGCCCTGAAAAAAACTGGATAAGGCATCGAGCAGCGCCAGTTTGTTCTGGATCGACAGTTCGATATTGATGCGCTCTATGCCGTCCGAATAATCCGCCAGACGCGGCAGGGGAATGACGACGTCTTCGTTGATCTTGAATGCATTGGTGTGCGCGGCGATGGCGGCGGTGCGGGCGCGATCCAGCCAGAATTTTTTGCGCGCCTCCGCGCTTACCGCTATAAATCCTTCGCCGCCCCGTGCGTTGGCGATACGGACGATGTGAGCGGCCGCTTCGCCGCAGGACGATTCGTTATCGGCGACTATATCGGCCAGCAATATCATATTCGGCCGCTGATGGCGATTGGCTTTGGTCGCATAGCCTACCGCCTTGATGTAGCGGGAGTCGAGGTGTTCGAGTCCGGCCAGTCTTGCGTCGGCGTGTGCGTCGAGATAGTTCTTGATTTCGACGATGGCCGGTACTGCATCGCGGACCTGACCGAAAAATTCCAGGCATACGGTCCGGATGTAAGGCGGCATTTTATGCAATATGAAGCGTGCCGAAGTAATAATGCCGTCGCAACCTTCTTTCTGGATGCCCGGCAGGCCTGCCAGAAATTTGTCAGTAACGTCTTTGCCCAGGCCGACCTTGCGGAAATGCTGGCCCGGTATGGACAGCGTTTCCGTTTCCCCGACCGGAGTAATGCCGTCGATCGCGTAGCGGCGAATTTCGAAATGAGCGGTTTCGGCATCGTGTATTTTGCCGAGATTATGGCCGATGCGAGTGACTTCCATCCATTCTGCGTCGGGCGTCACCATCCGCCATGAAACGAGATTGTCGAGCGCGGTTCCCCACAGCACGGCTTTTTTCCCGCCAGCATTCATCGCCACGTTGCCGCCTATGCAGGAAGCGTCGGCGGAAGTTGGATCGACCGCGAATACCAGTCCGGCACGGTCCGCCGCTTCCATGACGCGTTGCGTAACCACGCCTGCGCCGCAATAAATGGTCGCATAATCGCTGTCGGTTTGCGCCAGGCGCATGTTTTCGATGGCGGACAGCGCGTCCAGTTTTTCGGTATTGATGACGGCCGAGAATTTATCCAGAGGAATAGCTCCCCCGGTGTAACCGGTGCCGCCGCCACGCGGAATGATAGTAAGTCCTAGCTCTATGCAGCCTTTAACCAGATAGGCGATTTCGGCTTCGGTGTCCGGATTGAGCACGACGAACGGATATTCGACTCGCCAGTCGGTCGCATCGGTCACGTGCGACACGCGCGCCAGTCCATCGAACTGGATATTGTCGCGCCGGGTGTGACGCGAAAGTTTTTTGACGATTTCGCGTCGCATCCGGGCGGTATGCTTGAATTCTGCTTCGAAATCGAGGATTGCCTGGCGGGCCGAGCCTAATACCAGCGCTACCAGCGAATTATCCTGGCGGCGCGTTTCGATTTCGTTTATGCGATGATTGAGCGCGGCCACGAGCGCGGCAAGACGTTGCGGGTTAGCCAGAAGATCGTCTTGCAGGTAAGGGTTGCGCGAGACCACCCAGATATCGCCCAGCACTTCGAACAGCATGCGCGCAGAGCGGCCGGTACGCCGTTCGTCGCGTAGCTGATTGAGTACGGACCATGCATCATTTCCAAGCAGTCTAATGACGATTTCACGGTCGGAAAACGACGTGTAATTGTACGGAATTTCGCGCAGGCGGGGGTTGTTCATGGATACCGACAGTATTGCAAAGCTCTATTCTACCAGTAACCCGGAGGATAAATAACAATTCCTGCACTGCAGGCGCGCATGAAATATAAGTTCATTGGCTGGATCAACAATTTCAGTCGCACGGTGCAGTGCAGGCATTTTTATCCAGCGCCGCCTTTTTTTTGAGCTGTCTCGCCATGGCGTATGCGAGCTTTTCCACGGAAGCCGGATTCTGGCCGGTATAAAGCTGCCGGTCGATCACGACGTGTTCGGTGCCGGGGGCGCCAAAACTCAATTCGCCGCCCAGATTTGCCAGATTTTCGGCGAGTGTCCCGGAAAGACGTTCGGCCGGTTCCGTTTCTGCGAGAGATTGTCCGGCGGGATTGAAGCATGTCAGCCGGTAGCCGGAAAAAAGCCAGCGCCCATCATGCTGCGCTGCGATCAAGCCAGCAGCGCCATGGTTTGCGGCTCCGATCAGGCCCTGATTGGCAACGGTGCGCTTGACCAGGTTGCCGGCTGCTTCCGAACTTGCGAGATCGGGCATGGGGCCGTATCCGCCGGGAAAATAAACGGCGTCGTATTTGGTGCTGCTGAGGGCGAGCCGTTCCAGCGACAGCGGCTTTTTCCAGGTTTCGATTTCGTCCAGCTGTTCCCGCAGATTGAGGATGCGGCCGGTATCGTGATTATGCAGTTCGGGAGAGAGGCAACGTTCGTCTGGAACCGCCGGTTTCCCCCGGCGCGTGGCAACGCTGACCTGGTGTCCGTGTTCCAGGAACAGATGATGCGCCGGCACGAATTCCTGCGGACAGAACCCGCTAG
>DASSZW010000163.1:0-9988 GCA_035713285.1 Burkholderiales bacterium | reverse complement strand
CTCACATATTCAGGCGGTAATTTTTTTAGCGATTATCCCTATACTTGCACTACAGGCGACAACGGATATACAGGGGGTCAAACGTGGCCCTCGTACAGCGTTGTCGCTGGGTATAGTTGTGTGCCAAATATGCTCGTAACGCTCAATAACATTTACTACACGCCGATACCGGCAATCAATAATATTGATAATAACGGCAATCCGCTCACATATTCAGGCGGTAATTTTTTTAGCGATTATCCCTATACTTGCACTACAGGCGACAACGGATATACAGGGGGTCAAACGTGGCCCTCGTACACCGTTGTCGCTGGGTATGATTGTGCACCCAATACTCTTGTAACAATTTTACAAAATAAATTTATCAACTCCGGCCGCATAGGCTACGAAGTGCAATCGATGGTTAACCGCTATTACGTCACGCCGGACGGGCATTATTCCCTGATCGGCAATGTGACCGCCAATACGATTGCGCCCACGCAGAATTATAACAAAACCGTCAGTCTGCCCAGCGGCGCCAATTCGGCGGGTTATGCCTATCTTATCGTCGATCCGTTCAATACCACGCAAATCTACGATTACCGCAACGATACGGTCAATCGGCTGCCTGCCGCCAATTATCTGTATGTCGCGCCCATAGTCACCAATTAAGTAGTCGTCAATCAGGGAAAGGGGAGGTCATGTCCATACTGCTCGCAAAACTTCTGAATTATCGCCCGGTACTTCCGGACGAGGAGGAAATCAACCTGCGTCGCTTCGTCACCGCCAGCCGTCACGTCATCGGCTGGTTGCTGATACAGCTATTGCTGGCCACTGTCATCATGCTGCCCTTTAATGAGACGGCCAACGCCGGCACCTCATTCGCAAGCAAAACCGCACCGACCGGCTACGGTACCGATACGGATACCGATCCTTCCCCTACCGCCTGGCATAATTGGGTGGCCGATCCTGACCATTGGATTACTTATCCGGCGATAAATGCCTGGACGTCACCTGTGTCGGTACCCACCGATAATTTTACCTTGTTCGGCACCGGTACGTTTATGCCTGGAACGACGGGTGGCGTGGGTGTATCCGCCGAGATGATTACCGGCGACAAATGGATCACGCTGGGCCGCGAAACCGTGGGCATGGCCGGTATTTCCAACCAGCAGATCTCCAGCGCCATGGAAAAATTCCCCAAAAATGCCGCGTACGTGTTTGCCCAATATTCGCCGGACAGCGCAACGGGCCGCATCGTTATCCAAAAAGTCGAAAAAATGCCGGACGGCAAGATCAAGGTCTACCAGGCCGATTTTACACCCTGGAGCGGCGAGTTATGGAAAGCGCAAGGTAAATACCGCACGGTGCAGGAGATATCCAACGGCGATCCAGGCTATAACCCATTTGCCATTTTCGAAGGCGCTAAAACCGATCCGCTGTTCCATAACCTGAGCTGGGAAGCGATGGAAGTGGCGGTAGGTCATGCGATGCGGCACTACGGTGCAACCTTTGCCTTCGTCGCGCGGGCTCAGACGAACTCGACACAGAATACCAGTACCGACAACAGTTTATTCAGCACAAAAGCCACGACTACCGTCAATGTTTACGCGCAGCCGCAATGGTATGTGGCGACTCCGATGGAAGGGACCCCTTCCGGAGAAACCGGGCAAATCTGTGTTACCGGCGGTGCAGGTGTAACTACGAGCAGTTGCGACGATCCGGCGCATGTAGCGATTGCCGGAGTAATGTTCAGCCCGTGGTCAGGCGGCAATATGCCGCAGTACCAGGATTTGATGTACAGCTTGACGGATTCGCAAAGTAACTGGAATGTATTGTTCTTTACCGTGATTATCACCCTCGCAACTTGGGGCATGGCCGCGGTGTTGGCACCCGAGATCATCGCTGCTGACGGTGGTCTGTCACTTGCCGCAGGCACTGCAGAAGATTATGCCCTGGCTTCTACCGTATTCGGTTCCGGTGGCAGCCTGCTGCAAACGCAGAAAGGTTTCTTCGGCGCCACCGGAAACGGTTGGGAGCAGCAGATGGTAGCAACAGGGTCGCCTGTATCGCAACAAATCCAGAACGGCACGATGAATTCGGTCAATAGCAACTTCGTCGCCGTGCCCATGGGTACGGGCGGCATGACGGCAACCGATGCGCTGTACAACGGAGGCTGCCCCGCCGGATTCTCGGTAGCGCAATGCCAGGCATCGGGCAAGGATCCGGGCACGATATGGCGGCCCAACAGCTACGCCGAATACAACGGCACCAAAGCCATGCGCCAGCGTAATTATGCCTGTACTACGCTAGCGGATGAGCAGGGTTTGCATGGTGACGCACGCAGGGCATGGATAGAGCAGTGCGCGGCCCCGGCGGTGAAAGCAATGCAATACTGATATGACCCCATGACTAACATGCGCCTAATTTTTGCAGGATAGATGATATTGAGCAATGTCAAAGACAACGCTAAATAAGGATACGATTATGACACTGCATGTAAATTTCTATAGAGTGGTCAGCGTTATTGTGACCCTTTTCCTGACGGCTTGCGGCGGTGGGGGCGGGGCTGGCGGACCCGTTACTCTCTCGTCCATTTCGATAACGCCTTCAAATTCCTCCATTGCAATCGGGACGACTCTGCAGTTTACAGCAACCGCAACCTACACTGACGGCAGCACGCAGGACGTAACCAGCGATGCAATATGGCAATCGTCAGATATGGGTGTTGCCTGCTCCGGTTGTGCTGATTTGTCGGGAACGCCGGGGCCGCCGGGTCAGTATGGTGCGACGGCAGCGGGTACGACGACTATTTCGGCAATCTTTGCAGGCAGTGGCGTCACCGGAGCTGCGACAGGAAGTACTATATTAACGGTAACTAGTAATTTGAGCACAATTAGCGGCGTATACAATGTAGGAGCCAACCCTGTTGGCATCGCCATAGATGCTTCCGGCAATGTCTGGGTAACTAATAATGGCCGCAATACTGTTACGAAATTAAGCTCGTCGGGCGCTGTGCTGGGAACGTATGCCGTCGGAACCACCCCTCAAGGGATCGCCATAGACGCTGCCGGCAATGTCTGGGTGACCAATAATGGCAGCAATAACGTTACAAAATTAAGCGGCGTAACGGGCGCAACTATCGGGACCTATCCGGTAGGAACTGGCCCTCAAGGGATCGCTATAGACGCTTCCGGAAATGTCTGGACGGTTAATCAAAGTAGTAACAACGTTACGGAATTAGGCGCCGTAAACGCCGCAGTTATCGGCACCTATGCCGTGGGAACCAGCCCTTTTGGTATCGCCATAGACGCTGCCGGCAATGTCTGGGTGACCAATAATGGCAGCAATAACGTTACAAAATTAAGCGGCGTAACGGGCGCAACTATCGGGACCTATGCTGTGAGTGGTCCTGTTGGCATTGCGATAGACGCTGCCGGCCACGTGTGGGTGGTGGCTGATAACCCCAGTTATGGCGTTGCGGAATTAAGCAGCGCAACGGGTGCAATGATCGGGACATATTCCGTTGGGGCCAATCCTTGGGGCATCGCCATAGACGCTGCCGGCCATGTTTGGGTGACCAATCCGCTCAGCAGTAATATTACCGAATTAGATGGCGCAGGCGCAACTATCGGGACGTACAGCGCGGGAACTATTCCTATTACTGGTATGCCCCTGTTTCCCCAGGGCATAGCCGTAGACGCTGCCGGCCAGATATGGGTGGCTAATAATGGCAACAATACTGTTACGCAATTAAGCGGTGCCACAGGGCCGCAGTATTTCCCCTATAGCGGACCACAATGGCCGAGCGGACTATAACGATCAAGCTGTGTATGGCAAAGTCGTAGTGAATATTTGTAGCGAGCATGATGTGCGCTTGATGGCGACGCAATTACGATAACCTGAATAAATTTCTAACGCAGTACCCAACAAGAGGAGATCGAATATGAAAATTATTACAAACGCAGGAATCGCAGCGGTATTATTGAGTTTGTCAGCTTGCGGAACCGTACCGGGCGTGGCTGATCTTAGCGTGGCCAAAAGCGGCACTCAAATCAGTCAGGAGCAAATGGCCAAGCTCATCGACAATAAATCAACGCAGGATGATGTCGTCGCCGTGGTCGGTGAGCCGAATCGCAAGGCGCAAGTCGGTCAAAAGGAAATTTGGTATTACGATTTTATCCAGGTTGGGGTACCATATATCGGAAAAAATATTCATGAGGCAACTGCTTTTGAGTTTAATCAGAAAGGGATATTGCTGACGCATTATAAAACCCAGGAATAGCGAGGTTGCTAGGAAGCAATCCCTGACGCAAATCAAATGACGGATGCTTGGTAAAACCGATGTTACGGTGGGTCTGATAGCCAGACTCCTGTTATTAAAAACATCTATCCCATTGCAGGAAGCTGGGCGGTTAGCTCAATTCCCAAGGCGTTCATGACGGCCAGTGTCGTCTTTAAGGTGGGATTGCCCTGTCCGCTAAAAGAGCGGTAGAGTTGTTCACGGGAAAGGCCCGTTTGTTCTGCAATCTGAGTCATGCCTTTGGCTCTGGCGACGACACCCAGCGCATGCGCGACGTAAGCTGAGTCATTGGACTTAAACGCTTCGGCCATGAAAATTGCAATTGCCTCGCGGGTTGACAAAGCTTCAGCAGGATCGTAAGCAGTCAGTTTTTCAGCCATTTCATTCGTTCCTTTCATTAGCTAGGCGCTTCGCAGTTTGAATATCTCTCGTTTGCGTGCGCTTATCGCCTCCGCACAATAGGACGATGAGCGTACTCCCCTTTTTTATAGGTAAATGCGGTAGCCTGGACCATAATGGATACGCAATTCGCTAATCCCTTGCCCAAACCGGTGTCATGTCTCCTGCATGACCAAAAGCGAGACGATCCAGACGTGAGGCGATCAAAATACGCGCCGTTTCATCTTTGAGCCGCGTTTGCCATTTCCAGAATGTTTCGGTTTGCTTTATTTCAATCATAATAATTTAATTGTAGTTTATAAATTACTTTTCGTCAAAATTTTGATGGCTCCTTATATTGTAATTTATTATTTTGCAATACAAGGCTGAAGAGAATTCATCCATTGCTGCCGTTTAATTAAACCGTCACCATTCCGCCATAAAAACTTCATATGAATTATTAAGCAAAATGAGCACACCTCAGCTATGCTCATGGTTTTTGAGGATAGAGGATAGCATCAGTGCAGGAATCGCCATTTAAAGGGAAAACCGGTCCCCAACGGATATTTAATGCCTTGCTGTATTCGATGGATGGCCTGAAGGCGGCGTTACGTTACGAAGATGCCTTTCGTCAGGAAATGCTGCTGTCGGCGGCTTTGATCCCGCTGGCGCTCTATCTTGAGCGCGAGGCGGTGGCGCGGGTGATCATGATCGGCTCGGTATTGCTGGTATTGATCGTCGAATTGCTCAATTCTGCGGTGGAAGCGGCGGTGGACAGGATTTCATTCGAACATCACCATCTTATCAAGCGTGCTAAAGATATGGGCAGCGCGGCCGTGCTGATTTCGTTGCTTAATGTGTGCGTAGCCTGGGGGCTGATTTTGCTTGGTAATAACTAGAAAACCATTCTGTCGTTCTATATCGAAGTCGTCATGGGGTTGCTGTCGAAGGCTTATAGGTGTTATTTTCGGCCGGTTTGTCTGGCTGCGGCGTCGATACCTGCGCGATGTCGCATACTGCCTGATTGCCGGTAACATGACACGCATTCATTTGCTTGCCGTTCATATCCCGGATTTTCACTTCCCATCGGCCGGGACCGTTACGCTCCATCGTCATATAACCGAAGCCGTTTACCCAGGAACTGAAGTGTGAGACGACAGCGCCCGGAGCTGGCGTACTGTTGGCTGGTAGCGTAGCCGGAAGCGGTACGGTATCTTCTTGAGTGCCGGAAAATCCAGCTATGAATTGCGCCGGATGCGGGCTGGAAAAGCTGAGCGCTTCCCAGACGTGGACGTGGCCGGAAAGCATGATTTGTATGCCGTGCGGCAACAAGTCCGGGTCGATGCGGCCAAATACCGATTGCAGCCCGCGATTGCCGGGAAAAAGCTCGACTGTTCCGTGTACGTTTTGCTCTGCGGCAAAACCGAGCAGCGGATGATGATCGACGCCGATATTGTAGCGCGACTGTTGTGCCAGGGCAGCTAATTGCCGATACAACCGAGTGTATTTTGCAGCGCGTAGATCATTTTCCGGAATGGGTTTATTGATCGTATTGGAGCTGTCGAAAATCAGTATCTGCGTCGAACCGCCGATGGGTACGGCGTAGGGGTCGCTGTAATCGCCGATAGCGTCGTTGCCGGCGATATTGCAATCGCGGCCAGCGGTCAGCGGATGCGGGTCGAGAAACCGCCACCAGCCCTGGCCCGCGCGAGAACAGGATTCGTGGTTGCCGCGCGCCATTATCCAGGGAGCGGCGCGCAGCAATGCGGCGGCGGGCTGGAAAAAATCGGCTTGCCAGGCGTCCCAGCCATAGCCCCAGGGACTGCCTGCACAGTCTGCCCGACCGGCGGGACAGGAGTTCTCGCGGTATAAATAATCGCCTACGTGTATCACGAGGTCGGGTTTCCATTTCGCTGCCTGCGCGGCGATACGGGCGAACGGATATTGACGGGCGTCGTTGCAGGCCTGATAGGCGGCTTCGGATTTTTTCAGGCGGCAACCGGTATCACCGATGACGACGATGCGCTGTACGCTTTTGGCCGGTAACGGCAGACTCCGGCCGTAAATCGTTGCGCGTGAAGTGCCGTCGGGAATGGCGGCTTCGCAAGTCCGGACGGGAAACGCGGCGGGCTTGGAATCGGCAGGCGCTGAGCGGGTCGCTCTGAGCGGTATCGTTGCCGCCGCTGCGCGAAGTTGCATGGGTACTTTGCGCCGGTCCAGCAGCAGGCTCGGGCATGCGTCCGCATCGGTAATGACGCGGGCTACGGCGCTGCCGTGTTCGCCCAGAATCACAAAAGTGCTGTATGCCGGCGCACGCTCCGCGCAGACGCTGCCGGAAACGATTGCGAGAGCGCAGCCGGCAACGACGCTGGCTCGTAGCGAAACCGGCAGTTTCATCAATTCGCCTGGTCAGAATTGGACAGGGTTAAGGCTATCCAGATCTGGAACAGCTGGTCTTTGCCGCGCAGGTCTTCCGGCGGAGCGGGATAATGCGCCGATTGGACGGCTTGTAGCGCCGCACGGTCGAGCAGGCCGATGTTGCTGGAAGTCACGATGCGCGTATCGCTGGGCGTTCCGTCGAGGAGACGGAACTCGACCCGGACGCGGCCGCTGTAATGCATGGCGGCGGCGATCGGCGGGTAATATACCGCTGCCTGAACGGCAGCGCGGACCTTATCCTGATATTCGGCATGCACATCGCTTTTGCTGGCGGTCGCGGGCGCCGGATCGGGCGGAGGCGGCGATGCAGGGGCAGCTACCGGTTCCGTAAACGCCGTCGGTTTCGCGGTCTGGGGCAACGGTTCCGTTTTGGCGACCGGAGCGGGCGTCGGCGGCGCCGGTTTGTTGTGATGCGGCGTTATCGCGGGTTTGGGCACCGGTTTGGATTTGGGCCGCGGCGGCAGCGGTTTAGGCTTGGGCGGTGTGACCGGCAAAGGCGGCGCGACGGCATCGACTATCGTCAGCGCAACCGGGGACGACAGTTTAGGTTGCGGCGGCTGCTGGTGAGAGAAGATGACGATGAGGCCGCCCAGCAAAGCGATTTCGAGCAGTAAGGCCCATCCCAGCGCTTGCGCCGGGCGCGGCAGGAGTCCAGGGGAGGGCAAGGTGTTATTTGCCGTCGGCATGTCGCGTCGCCAAACCGATTTCGGTCGCGCCTCCCGCTTTGATTGCGTCGATGGCGTTCATGACTTGCTGCAGCGACGCGGTCTGGTTGCCGGCGATGGTGATAGCGGTTTTGCTGTTGTCGCGCTGCCGCAGTTGCGCGGTCAGTTGCGCCGGGGTCAGTATTTTGCCTTCAACCAGCAAATTGCCGTCAGCCCGGATTTCGACCAGTAATTTCGGCGGCGGGATGGCGACGGCGGTCGAGCTGGTCGGCAATTTGGTCAGATGTCCCGAAGTGGGGATCATGCGCAAGGTCAGCATGACGAAGAAAATCAGCAAAAAAAGCATGATATCGATCATCGGGATAATTTCTATCCGGGCTTTCTTGGTTTCGAGATAGCGCATGTCAGGCTCGCACAGGACTGCGTATCAGTCCGACTGGATTGTGGCCGCCCGTCGCGGCGGGATTCTTTAACTGGCTGCAGCGGTTGACCAGCATCAGCTTGATGGTTTCGAGCTGATGCAGCACCGTGCGAACCCGGGTATTGAGCGCATTGTATGCGACCAGGCCTATCATCGCGATGCATAATCCCGAGGCGGTGGCAATCAGGGCTTCGGCGATGCCGCCGGTAATTTGCGCGGGATTGTTCTGGATGTCGCTCAATACGTGAAAAGCGTTGAACATGCCGATGATAGTGCCGAACAAGCCCATCAGCGGCGCCAGCGTAATCACCGTATCCAGCATCCACAGGGAGCGATCGAGCAACGGTACTTCATGCATGATGACTTCTTCCAGATGTTCGTCCAGCGTCGCGCGGTCGATGCGGTTACCTTCGCGACGCACGATATCGAATAACCGGGCATGAGGCAGCCTGGCCAATGAATCCGGCATGGAAAAGGCATCGAGCCTGCCATCCTGCTCGGCGAGCAGGGCGATCAGCCTTGCGCCACCATGCTGCATGTTGGCGAGATAGCGGGCGCGCTCGATGGTGACGGTGAGGGCGATGAGCAGCAACACGAGCATCAGGTATAGCGTACCGCCGGAATCGTTGGCAAGGCTGATTAAATGTGCAATTGTCATAATGATAGTAATGGAACTGATCCAGAGTTTGATAAAGCCGACACGGTATCCGGGCAGAATTGACGCGGAGCCTCTTTGACTTGCTGACGCCAGGCTTCAATACGGCAGCCAAGTCTGTTAATTTCTTGATAAGGCACTTTACACGAGCAGATTTAGCGTTCTGTGAAATTATTGTTGCAGTTTAATGACAATTACTTTGATTCCCCGCCGACACCATTTCTTTTTCGGCGCCTGCGCTATTTAAACTGAACAGGACGGTGGCGATCAGGCCATGGCCGCCGGCCCGGTTGGCGAGGGTTACTGTCGCCGATTCGCGTTCGGCGATGGCCTGCACGATAGATAGCCCGATGCCGCTGCCTTCGGTATCTTGCCCGGCAGCACGGAAAAAGCGGTCGAATACGCGCGGCAGCAATGCGTCGGAAATGCCCGGGCCGGTGTCGGCGATTTCGACCCGGGCATTTCCGTTGGTTACGGCGATCCGGATATCGACGCGGCCGCCGGTGAAGGTGTAGCGAATGGCGTTGTCGAGCAGGTTGCCGAGCAATATGCGGATATCGCCGGCATTGGCAAAAATGGTCGCTGGATCGTTCTGAATCAGGCCGAGATCGATCTGGCGGCAATCGGCCAAGGGGATAAAATCGGCGATCATGTTTTTAACGACGGCATTCAGGTCGGTAGCGCTCTGGACGACAGCATGGGTATGCGCTTCATAGCGGGCGATGTGCAGCAGTTGAGCGACGAGATGGGCGGCCCGCGAGACGCCGCGCTGCATTTCTTCGACCCGCGAGCCGAATTCGGCATGCGACGAGCTGCGCGGCAAATTGTCTATCTGCAAATGCAGCGCCGCCAGCGGGGTGCGCAATTCGTGCGCCGCGTCCGACAGAAACTGGCGCTGGGCGGAAAGCGCCTGGCTCAGGCGATATACCAGCGCATTCATGGCATGGATCAGCGGCGCGACTTCGACCGGCACATTGCCGACGACGAGCGGTTCGAGATTGCTGAGCTCGCGCCGGGCGGCGGCTTCCGTCACCAGTTGCAGCGGTTTAAGAATACGGCTGACGACCAGTCCGATCAGCAGCCACGACAAGGGGATCAAGGTGGCAATCGGCAGCAATACGCGCATGGCCGAATTGGTGGCGATTTCG
>DASSZW010000162.1:0-12990 GCA_035713285.1 Burkholderiales bacterium | reverse complement strand
CGGGTGGCCTTAAGACGAGCAATAACCTGCCGGGAGACTGAAAACGGAATATTTTCGATTGCCGATCTGACTATCGACCTGATGCATCGCAAAATCAGTGTAGCCGGCGAGGAAGTGCATCTTACCCCGATCGAATATCGTCTGCTTTCGGTACTGGCGAAATATACGGGCAAGGTATTGACGCATCGCTTTCTGCTAAAGGAAGTATGGGGCCCCAATCAGGTAGAGAATGCGCATTATCTGCGCATCTACATGAGCCAGTTGCGTCACAAGCTTGAAAAAGAACCGATACGACCGCGCTATATTTTGACGGAAGCGGGAGTCGGCTACCGTCTGGCTGTCGAATAAACTTACCGTAAATTCAAGTAACGGCGGCGTAACGGTCTTACAAGTTTTCTTTTACGTTCCCTCCTTCAAAGTTTCTGCCATCCATCTCACAGCTCCTTATCGAGCGGCAGCAACGACAAGAAATCGGCCTTGAATCTCTGCCAGTCGTTGCGGGCGGGTTCGGTATCGTATTCGACCGTTTTTCCGTTTTCACTGGTGCGCCAGAGCAGACGGGGATCCCCTGCGGCGTCCGGCTGCAATACCAGCTGGTACGCATTGACCGGCGATACCATTTCATTGAATCTGGCGGCAATTTGTTGCGCCAGCTCGGGGCTGTCTATGATCAGGCCGATTTCGGTATTCAGATGCAGCGAACGCTGGTCGAAATTCATCGAGCCGATGAATACTTTCTTGCGGTCGAAGACGTACAGCTTGGCATGCAGCGAATAATTGCCGTAGCGCGAAATAGCTTTCGTTTCGCCGCTGCCTTTGACGTTACCCAGTAAAGAGCGGATTTCATAGAGCTGTATGCCTTCCTTCAGCATCGGTATCTGGTAATGCATGAAACCCGCCTGCGCCAGCAATACCGGAGTCGAACTCAATGAATTGGTCAGCACGCGTATGCGCACGTTGCGCTGGCGCAGGGTCCTGAAAATCTGCATGCCGTCTTTGCCCGGTATCAGGTAGGGCGTAATCATCAGCAGTTCGGAATGCACGCCCAGCACGGCCTCTTCGACCGGCTTCTGCATCAGGCTGCCGCCCATCTTGCCTTCCTCGACTTCTTTTTTGTCCGGACTGTCGCAGACTACTTGCGCTTGCGACCAGATCAGAGGCGTAGCGCCTGACATGATTCCGGCAAACGGCTGGCCGGTCGCAAGGCGTTTTACATAATCGAAGCCGTCGGTCTTCAACTGCGTGTTATGTTGATCGAGCTCGCGGCGAAATGAGATCAGTTTTGCCAATGTGGTTTTTTCGGGCGACAGCGCTTCGACCGGGATCGCCATATCGCTGCGCCAGTAATCGTCGAATGTCGCCGACAGCTGACGGGTCAGCGGCCCGGCTACGAATACATCGTCGTCGGCGACCTGGCTATCGGGATCGATCTGGAAATACCGGTCGCCGATATTGCGTCCGCCGACCAGCGCCAGCGTATTGTCGACGACAAGCAGCTTATTGTGCATCCGGTAGTCCAGGCGCCGGGCATCCGCTATAAAATTCAGGCTGCGCAATACGGAATTATGCCCGCGGTACGAAAACGGATTGAAGATGCGTATCTGTATCAAAGGATGCGCGGTCAGCGCCAGTACCCGAGCGTCTCCAGCCTTCATTTCTCCGTCGTCGATCAGTATCCGGACCCGTACTCCGCGATCGGCCGCCCGCAATACCGCATCGGTCAGCAACCGGCCGGTATTGTCCTGATGAAAGATAAAATACTGCAAATCCAGCGTACGCGTCGCAGCATTGATCATCTGCATTCTGATCAAAAAACCGTCTGCCCCTACCGGTATGATTCGAAATCCGGAATTGCCGTCATGCTTGCGCGCGAGAGCGTCGAATTGCCGGCCCAGCGGAGTAGCTTGGGGATGGGTCAGGGCTTGCGAAGCCGTTTTCTGGAAATGCGAACCCGGCGGCAACGATGCGCACCCGCCAAGGCTTACCGCTGCAACGATCATTATCCAAATAAAAACGCGCACATTCATCAATTAGCCCCGGTAATAGTAGTTATAATTCAAGCGCGAACACAGCATGCGATTATATTAGGTGTCGTGCCATTTAAGTAGTAATTTCAGCGCAATTATTTGCCGATGGCGGAAATTTGTGACAGGATACTTCCATGAAAATGCTTTTGCGCGCATTCGGAGTCATTCACAGCTTCATGGCATTGCTTTTTGTCTGCAGTGCGCTGGTGCTTATCGGCATTGCGATTCATATCGGATGGCGGTCTTTGCTGGGCAACTGGGACCAGGCTGCGGCGCAAGGCATAATCGAAGCCATAGGCCTGCTGGCGTCCGCGGTCGTAGCCTTGCAAATTGCGGAGACCATCGTTGAAGAAGAAGTGGTACGCGATGCCGACATCAGCGCCCCGACCCGGGTACGGCGTTTCCTGTCGCGGTTCTTTGTCGTCATCATCGTCGCGCTGGCTATTGAAGGATTAGTCGCCACTTTCCGCGCCTTGCATGAAAACCCGGCGCAATTGCCTTACGCCGCCAGTTTGCTGACTTCGGTCGGCGTATTGCTGGCGGCCTGGGGAATATTCATATATCTCAATCAATCGGCCGAAAAACTTGAACCTGAAGCCATGGCCGAAGCCAAGCGCGAAGATACAAAACTGAAATAAGCCCGCACGGCTGAGGCTGAACGGCTTGCTTATATTTCCTGCCGCGTCGGCCTGAACAGGATCTCATTGACATCGATATCGTCGGGCTGTCCGATGGCAAAAGCTACCGCTCGCGCGAAAGATTCGGCGGGAATGGCGATTTCATAAATTTTCCTGACGCTGGCGGCGATATCGGGCTCGGTAATACTGTCCGGCAGATCCGTATCGATAGCGCCGGGCGAAATCACAGTGGTGCGGATATTGTACGGCTTGACCTCCAGCCGCAACCCTTCGGATATGGCCAGCACCGCATGCTTGGTGGCCGCGTAAACTGCGCTGGACGGACGCACTTTATGGCCGGCCACCGACGACACGTTAATAAAATGGCCGGATTTCTGCCGCTGCATAGGCGGCAGCGCGGCCGCAATCCCATACAGCACGCCTTTGATATTGACGTCTATCGTCCGGTCCCAGTCGTCGATCCTGAGCCTGTCCAGCGGCGAATGCGGCATGATGCCCGCATTGTTGATCATCACGTCTATCCTGCCGTAGCGGTCGATGGCGGCGTTTACGAGCGCTTGCACCTGAGCGCTCCGGGTGACGTCGGTCTGGACCGCAAGAGCTTTCCCTTCGTTGCCCGCCAGTTCTCGGGCCAGGTCCTGGATGCGCTCGATACGGCGCGCGCCCAGCACTACGGTTGCGCCCAGGGCAGACAGATGGCGGGCGGTGGCTGCGCCCAGGCCTCCGCTGGCGCCCGTGATGACGACGACCTTGCCTTCAATATTTCCTTCAATGGTGTGTTCCATGATTTCTCCCGGCCTAAATTATCGGTCTCCCAGGACCAGTTCGTTTTCGTCGCGATATTTCATTGCGATTCCGATGATCTGTTCTTCTATGCTGCAAAAAGCATCGAAAATTATCGGGTCGAATATCTTGCCGCGATAACTCTGCATGATCGCGATCGCTTCCTGATGCGGAAACGCCGATTTATAGCAACGCCGGCTGATCAAGGCGTCGTAGACGTCGGCTACCGCCATAATGCGCGCCGACAGGGGAATATTCAGCCCTGCCAGCCCCAGGGGATAACCGCTGCCATCCCATTTTTCATGATGCGAATACGCAATTTCACAGGCAATGGCCAGAAAATTGTCGCCCTCGATTTTTTGCGCAGTACTGTTAATGATGGCTTTGCCGTATTCGGTATGCTTTTTCATCAGGACAAATTCTTCTTCCGTCAGCCGGGACGGTTTCAACAAAATATTATCCGGGACGCCGACCTTTCCGATATCGTGCAAAGGAGCCGAAACAAAGAGCAAGTCGATAAATCCCTGACTCAAAATATCGGCATAGTATCCCGTATCCTTCAATCTTTCCGCAATGGATTTGACGTAATGCTGGGTACGTTTGATATGCGCGCCTGTTTCCGGGTCCCGAGTCTCTGCTACAGCCGCCATCGATTGCATCGTTACCTGTTGCGCATTGGCCAGTTTTTTATACCACTCATAAGCGTGTCTTTTCTCGATTGCAAACCGCGCGGCAACAAAAAGCGTAAACAGGATAATCGTCAATAACATCGGCGCAAGCGGCGATATGAATACATCGTGCGCCCGGAATAAATAAAGCGACGCCAGCAGCAGCGAACCCGCCAGAGCGGCCGTTCCAAGGAAAAGCTGCCAGGGCTCGCGCAGAAAAATGAACAGTGCCGACATAATCAGGGCAGTCAGAAAACTTGCCGTCAAAACGGCTGTTTTCGACCAGGCGGGTTCGCGTATGAAACTGTTGGCTTCGATATTTTCCACAATTACCGATTGCAGTGCGAGACCGGGGAACTGGGAATCGAACAGGGTACTGTGCAAATCCCCCAGCGCAGCGGCCGAAGAACCGACAAAGACGATCTTGCCGCCGAGACCGGCCAGCGGAAACGATCCGTCAAGAATTTTTATCGCCGACACGGACGGATACAGATAAGGCTTGCCATTGAAATTCAGGAGCGCATAACCGTTATCATCGATGGGTATCGCATGGTGCGCGGTACGGATGAGCAGACCGTTGCCATCCTTTTCTATGTCGGCGCTATCGACCCCTTTTGCGCGCATGAACGTTGCAAGAGCGAGTTGCGGATAAATAACCCCTCGATAGCGGATCAGTAGCGGCACTCTGCGCAACAATCCGTCGCTGTCGGGCCGGTTGTTGATAAAACCGCTGTATTTCAGTTGCGATGCAATCTCAGGCGTGTTGTTCAGAATGCCCGCGGCATCGTTCAGCCGCAGAAGATCCGTTCGGCCCGTAAAACGGAACTCCGGCGCCGGAGCGCCTTCGGCTTTATCGAACTGGCTGAAATAAAAATACCGCGCCCCGACGACGTTGATATCCGATAAAACCTGGCCGAAATACCCGTCATTATCGGATAAGCCACGCGGTAGGCCAGAAAATGCGAGATCTACTCCGAAATCCTGTTTATAGGTTTTCCGGATATTGTTCAGGGAAGTCCGATCCGGTTCCGGGAACAGAATATCCAGCCCGATTGCTGCGGGCTTGCCGGCTGCAATTTTCTGGACCAGAACGGCATCGCGGTACCGCGGCCAAGGCCATTGTCCCAGCGCAGCAATACTGGGTTCATCGATATCAACGGACAACGTATGGGTTACCGGCGTACCGTTTGCCGAATACCTCAGAAACGTATCCAGCATTTCATAATTCAAGGGAGTGAATATGCCCTGCTCTCTGGCGCCGGCGTATGCCACGAACATGGAAACCGCCAATCCTGCCAGCACTATCCAGTAAAACCATTTGCCGGGCAATTTGCCGGTCGTCTTGTACAGAGCTTGCACGGGATAAATTCCTTGAATAATTCAGAGTATCAAAATTTCGACAGCCCTGTTCCTTTGTTCTTCGACATTCGGCGGAGTGGGAACAAGCAGGTTTTTAGCTCCGAAATACTGAACATTGATCGCATCCAGGCCGGGTAATCGGGACCTGAGTATTTTTTCGACCGCCTGAGCCCGCCTTAACGAAAGCTGATCGTTGAAAGTATCCGGCCCCGTCGTATCGGTATGTCCGATCAGGGTTATTTCGGTCGGCAAGCGCGATTTTATGCGCTCGAGCAGTTCCGGGACCTCTAACAATGATGCGCGCACCAGTTCAGTCGAACCGGATTTAAAGTACAGCATGAAACTCGTCGAGGGCTGCGGTTCGGCCTGCAATAATTGGCGATATTCGCGGGAGATCCGGCTGCTCGACAGCGGAGCAGCCAATGCCAGCGTGGAAGTGCCCGGTTTTAACACGGCGCTTTCATAAGCTTGGTCGACCAGCCGGAAATCGCTATCGGTTTTTACAGTGATCGCCCCTACTTTTCCGCTCTGGTCCGGCAGCAGTATCCATGTCGTTACGGTAGAACAACCCGCGAGCATCGCTAGCGGAAATAAAACACAGACGCTAAAAAAACCTTTCATTGTTCCACTTATTCAACCTTGACGATAAAGCGCGTACCTCGAACGCCTACTGTCGCCCGGGGCGTATTTATGCTGACGGATTGGGGAGAAATCTTGCCGATTTTGCCGGAAGAATATATCGCCGACCCTTTGTCCAGATAAACCGAAAAAGCATATTTCCCGTCCTCGGGCTGAAATATGTATTGATTGACTTTGATTTCGGACGATGAGCCGAGCGTCAGGTGAGTTCCATCCCTGAACACGATGCCTGCCGTGGAATCGGCTCCGGACCGGATTTTATCCGATCGCATGAGTTGCGTACCGGCTACCGGCACGATCTCTTTGTCATCACGGATTATTCTGATATCGCCCGATACATTCTTGAAAATCGCGATATGGTCGTTTTGCGCCTGCGCTGCCTGGGTAAAACCAAGCAACGGAATAAAAAGTAGCACCAGAAGATTTCTCATGAGCAATATGTCCTTTTGATGGCTTCTTGTAATGCCAGCTCCAATAACCTGGACAGATACTAGGACTACGAAAAGGGCTTGTCAATAAATAGCTGCTGCCGAAGCGCCGTTTCAATATCCTGACAGGGTGGCCATGATCTGCGCTTTCAAGGTTTTGATCAGCGACGCTTCTTCGGACGAAATGCCTTCTTCTGCGACGCAGGCCCGATCCGCATAGATAAGCCCGACAACCTGTTTCTTGACAACTATCGGCAAAATAATAAAACTCGCCGCATCCGCCAGCAATTCCTTATGCCAATGGGGTATCAGTGCTTTGACCTTGGTTTCTCGCGCATCGGAAATCAGCACATCGACATCGTTTTTCATCGCCAGACGAAACAGGTCATGGTCGCCGTCAAGCGGGAAAACAAAACCCGCTTGCACCGTTTCGCTATCCTTGCCCAGAGAAATACGCGCCCGGAACTGTTTCGATTTCGCGTCTTTGATGCAGGCGGTAGCGAAACGAAACCCCATGCCATGATACAAGGTCTCCAGCACCAGCATGATCAAGTCGTTGGCCTTACAGCGCCCCGAGGCGATCATTTCGCTGACATCCTGTACTCCTGCCAGCAACAAATGGCGCGCATTCATCGGCTTGCCGCTGGGATACCGCTGCTTTTCCTCTGTGGCGTCAGGGTCTTCCGTCATCAGCAGAAAATCGTCCAGGGCGTTTTCCGTATTCCGCTCCTCCGTCAAAGCCATATCGGCGCCGGACAATTCAACCGACATCGGGCAGAGCGTGTTAGTCAGTATCTGCGTTTCCTCGGCGACCCGCTTCATCAATTCCTGCAATGAATTATGGTTCAGGTCGAGAGCAGTGCCGTAACGGGCAAGCAGATTTCGCGTCATCAGGCTGGCGCTGGCGGGCGTGGAATGAGACAGCAGGACGGCGACTTCCGAACTGAAACTGGCTACCTGCTGCAGCCAGTCCTGCCGGTTGACAGCAATCCTGACCGGTGTTGCAGGCAAAGGCGCCAATGCTTTGATGATGGTCACGGGAATCTGCCATTGGCGCAGCACCGACTCCGCCAGACTGTCGAAGCCGCTGCCCAGGACCTGGATGGCAGCTTGCGACGGAGAACACGTCCCTGTTGCACTCAATGCCATGATTTCATCGTAAGACGCTTCGTCGTGCATCAATACCAGCAATCTGCCCAGATTTTTAAACAACCCGACTACGGCGGCTTCTTCCGCGTCCTTGAAAGCGCTGTGACGCGCCAGTTCGCGGCCGACCAGGCTCGCGCCGACCGCCTGCACCAATTCCTGGCGAACCAGCTGCGCCGATTTCCCGGTCAGGCCTTCGACCAGCAACATAGTTAGCGCGATGGTCTTGACCGCATCGAATCCGAGCAGAAAAATCGCTTTGGAAATCGTTGTTACCGGGGTTCCGGAAGCGGTGCGGTAAGCCGCCGTATTCGCAACGCACAAGATTTTTTGGGTCAGCGCCATATCCGAAAGAATAAAATGCGCCAGACCTCGTACAGCTTCATGACTGGAAGTAGCGATTTGCACCACTTGAGACACGGAGCTTCCCAATGCTGGCAACGAAGCATCTTCCTGAATCTTTTGTATCAACTGCCTGCGTCTGGTTGCAATGGGGTCATCCCCCGACGAACCGTATTTTACTGTCACCAGTTATTGTTCCTTATTTTATTTTTGCAGACTGTCACGGATTTGACGCAATAACAGAACTTCTTCCGAAATTGCCGCTTCCACCGGAGGCGGAGGAGCGTCATGCCTTAATTTGTTGATGATTTTGACTGCGACGAAAATCGCCAGGGCAACAATCGTAAAATCGACTACGGTATTAATAAATATCCCGTATCTGACCACGGGCGCTCCGGCTTTTTGCGCAAGTTCCAGAGTGGGATAAGAGCGGCCGCCGAGATTGAGATAAAGCTCCTTAAAGTCGACTCCGCCTATTAATTTGCCTATTATCGGCATAATGATATCTTTTACCAGCGATTCAACAATTTTTCCAAACGCTCCGCCGATAATTACCCCGACAGCGAGATCAACTACATTGCCCTTGATGGCAAACTCTTTAAATTCACCTAAAAAACTCATTTCTCCCCCCTTTTCTCTCTTATACACCCATGCTTAACGCAAGCAAACCGAATTCACTTACCATGTATCAAAAATCATTATCGCCTCGCTTATCGCTGCTTAGCAAGCACGGTTTCGTTTCTTTGTCGCATGGCCGGGATCAATACTGTATACGGAATATCGAATATTTATGCCCGCCAAGTATTGCCTAAATCATACGATTCGTGTCATTATTCAAATCAACAAGTTAGTCGCAACTTATTGCCGCCGCCGAAATCTCAACGCATTTTTATCTTTTTCGAGGAAGCCGCTATGCCAGAAAAAAATGCAACGCTCCGCAACCCGTCACGGTTTGTATTCGGAATCCTGTTCCCGCTGTTTACTTTTTGTCAAACGCTTCCGGCGCTCGCCGATACCTATGCGTTTCCGAAAGTGCCGGTGCCCGCCGATAACCCGATGACGCCCGAAAAAATTGAATTGGGCAAACAATTGTATTTCGATCCGCGCATTTCCTTATCGGGAGCAGTATCCTGCAATAGCTGCCACAACGTTACCAGCAACGGGACCGACAACCTGCCGTTGTCCTTCGGCGTCTTCGGGCGCGTAGACGTTCCGCGCAATTCGCCGACCGTATTCAATGCGGCGTTCAATACCGTGCAGTTTTGGGACGGCCGGGCAAAAAGTCTGGAGGAGCAGGCGCAAGGACCTATTCAGAACCATATTGAAATGGGCATGCCCAGCGGTATAGCCGTTGTTGACAGGCTGGAACAGATCCCCGGTTACCGGGAAGAATTCGCTCGCGTCTTCGGCGCCAAGAAACCTCTCACTTTCAATCATGTGGTTGAGGCCATCGCCACTTATGAACGGACCCTGATCACGCCAGACAGCCCTTACGATCAATATATGGCCGGCAACAAAAAGGCGCTGGATCCTTCCGCGATAGCAGGGATGAAACTCGTGGAAACTACAGGCTGCGAAACCTGTCACGCAGGCCCCATGTTTGATAATAGCGGCACGCCCATGGGCACCGGTTTTTATCAAAAATTTCCCTCCCAGCCCGATTACGACCAATGCGCCAAATACATAGCACAATATAAACTGAAAGGTGACGAAGGCCGCTTTAAGGTGACTCATAAAGCTACCGACAAAAACATGTTCAAGGTACCGACCTGGCGTAATGTAGCGCTAACGGCGCCCTATTTTAATTACGGCACCGTACAGACGTTGCCGGAAGCGGTCAAGGTGATGGCAGCATGCCAGTTGCGCAAGAAACTGACCGACAAGGAAGTCACCGATATTGTCGCATTCTTGAATAGCCTTACTGGTAAATTTCCCAAACAGACTTTGCCAGAGCTTCCACAGACGCCTGACACCACGATATTGATGGGCGTACCGGCGCTGACGAAGGCGGCCGATAAAAAATAGATTATGGATAGAGCCGGATCACGAACTTTAAGCGCGGTTTAAACTCTACCGTTTAAATGCTGTCCGGCGATTATCTGTCCGTCTCAGGACCAACAGGGAGTAAGCACATACGGTGTCGGGTTAATACCGTGCCATTCCGGCATTCTAATCCTTTCCCGTATTTTAAACCGGCATCGACGGGCCTGCTGACCGTCGCGGCGGCAGGCCTCGCGCCGCATTATTTGACCAGAGCTTACAGAACACGGTACAGTTGTTCATACTCACAGGAGGAAACCGAATGTTAAAAGGATTTTTTTTAGGTATCGCGACATTAATTCTGGTCGGTTTGATCGGTGGTTTTTTGATCGTAAAAAGCGGAAAAATTCCTGCCAATGCAGACGGCAAACCCAGCCAGCTCGAAATATGGATGGCTCGCACTTCCCTTAGAGCGACGTTACGAAATGAAGCCCCCAAAGGACCTAATCCGGTAGAGCTGAACGACAAGAACCTGCTCGCCGGGATCATGCTGTTTCAGGAAAATTGCGCAATCTGTCACGGTACCGCTCAGGGAGCGGAATCGGCGTCCAACATAGCAAAAGGCCTGTATCAGAAGCCGCCGCAACTTGCTACGGACGGCGTGGAAGACGATCCCGAGGGCTATTCCTTCTGGAAAATCAAACACGGCATCCGCCTGACCGCCATGCCCTCTTTTCGCGATGCGCTCACCGACAAGCAGATCTGGACGCTGGCGCTTTTTCTGAAAAACATGGACCATCTGCCGCCGCAGGCCCAACAGGCATGGCTGAAGGTTGAAAACAAAGGCATCTGCAAACCCCTCACCGCTTCGGCACAATAGCGTTTAAACCTGTCTTAGGCGCACCAGAAAAATTCCCCATGCAGAACATGGGGAATGAATTATCTTACGCTAATTTATTACTGCGAGTTTATGACTGCGAGCGGTCACTACGAGCAGGCATTCAGAACCATGCGTTGCGTTCTACCGGAACGAAGAAGGCGCTTTCATCGTGGGAGAAGGACCTGTTCCTGCGCCCGGATTCGAGGATAAAGGCCCTGCTCCCGGCGAACGCTGCTGCGTAAAACCGCCACCGAACGTCTCGCTGCCCCGTCCATTATTTTTCATTGCCGCTCCGCCATTGGCATTGGGGTTACCAAACTCGCCGCCTATGCCCACACCGTTGCCGCTACCAAATCCGCCAACTTGCTCCGTAGCGGGCTGTGCTGCCGGTTGAACAGGTTTCTGAACATCATCGGCCCATACGGAACCGGATATTGCGCTCAATAACGAAACCGTTAAAATTAATTTTGTCACATTTTTGTTTTTCATGGCTACTAATCTCCTGAATTGAATTTCCATCGATGCTAAGAAGCGATCATACTGTTTGTCCGCGTATGTCATTTCAATGATTTAGACGTGGCCGTTGAGGATAAAGTTACACGCGGCTCAATAACTGAAATTGATCGCCAGCGACAATATCTGATCTTTATAGGCGGTGCCCGCTATGTTCGAGGTATTGTCCTGATAGGTATAAGTCCCGCTCAAAAACCAGTTTTTCGTCAACTGCTGAACGACATTCACAAAATAAGCCTGAGTGGTAGTCGTAAATCCGACAGCCGTATCAAAATTACGGTAAATATGATTGTAACCGGTGTTAACAAAGGTGTTTTGCCAGGGCAGATATCCCAGATTCATTCCCAGCGTAGTTCCCGCATAGCCGTAAGAACTCAAATCCGCTCTCGAATCCTCATAATCCGCCACGCCCTGTAACCAGAGATCCGATGTCAGCTGGTTTTTGACCAGCAAGGTCGTACCTTCTCCCCTTGCGTCAAGGCCATTTTGCTGAACGTGCAGGTCAAAGCCCCGGCCGCTGAGCTCCCCCGACCAGCTCGAATCAAATTGCTTGAATATGCCGACGCTGGCTATGGCTTCCGTATTGTCCAGGTTTGTAAAGGTGTTATATTTGCTGGCAAGAGCTCCTAACTGGCCGATAAAATACGTCGATTTGCCAGCATCGAGCGGAGTAAAATACTGTGCCGAAGCATTCAGCGTAGTATAGCTATCGCTGCCCAGTCCGGTAGAAGTGGGCGCCCCGTTGACATTGCTTTCGTAAGTCGTACCCAGTCCGGCATTAGCGACGATGTCAGCCTGCGCGCAGGCCGTCCATCCTGCTGCCGCCAGCAGTGAACCCGCAACCAGGTGTCGCGTCAGATTTTTCAATTGCATATCAAGTCCCTATTGTTATCAAATTGGTTAATTCCGGGTTGACTAACCCGGATTAAATATTGTTACTATTATTTTAAATTCACCGCCCCATCGTTCCCCCTCCCATCATGCCCCTGCCGGGCATTCCAGCAAAACCACCGCCAGGCGCACCCGGCGCAAATCCATTCGGCCTGACACCGCCTCCCTGCATTCCTCCAGCGGGAATCGGGCCGGCAAAACCGCCAGGGAGGCCGCTTTTACCCGGCCCGGATACCGTTGAGGGGCTGTGCGTGAGCGATTGCATGCCGGCGAATTGTCCGCGCTGTTCGGCAATGATATCGGCTACAGGCTGACCGTGCTGCAACTGGGTCAGCACGCTGCGCTGCAGACCCAGGATCCGCCCCGCATCATAATTCGCCCGCACGCTTGCTGCGGCCAGCGATAACGCCTGATCTGGCTTGGCGCCATACAGCAAAAGCGTTTCCGCAAGTTGAGTGGCGGCGACCAGGCTGGCGGCGCTACGCACGATGCGGCCGGAAACTTCCGCGGCGTCGCCCAGGACCGCGAGCGCCCGGGGAGCGCCGTATAGCTGCTGCAATGTGGCTCCGGCATCGATCAGCGCGGCCCGTTGGGTCGCAGCCGCGTAAGTCAGGCCTTTTTTCTCCATCTCCTGTATGCGAGCGTTCGAATTTTCAAGGGCGGTCGCCCATAATTCCGCCACAGGCAGAATGCGGT
>DASSZW010000161.1:0-2794 GCA_035713285.1 Burkholderiales bacterium | reverse complement strand
CGCTTGGCCTGGTTTTCGGGTTTTTGCTGATTATCGTCTGTTGCTGCTTTGTTATCGGCCGGTTTGTTATTTTCCGCCGACTTGTTTTCACTACCGGGATTGTCTGCTTTATTTTCCATATGCCACTGCCTTAACGGGTATGATATTCGGTAAGCCGCCTAATGCCTGGATCAGGGACAATGTCACTGCAAACCGGCGCGCATCGAGATCGATCCGTGTCTGTTGCGCGTTCAGCAGCGGTATTTCTGTCTGCAATACGGCCAGATAGTCTTCCATTCCGCGCCGGCAACGCATTTCGGCAAGATGCCGCGTACGTTGCAGCGCCGCGACCACTTCCTGTTCGGCCAGCGTTTGCTGTTTCAGGGACCGCAGCGAAACCGAAGCGGCATTCACGTCGCGCATGGCGCCGATTACGGTCTGGTTATACGTTTCGACCGCGATATCGTATTGCGCATAATTCGCTCCCAGATTGGCCCGGAGCCTGCCGGCGTCGAATATGGGCAAATGGATGGCAGGACCTACGGTCGCCATCTCGCTGCCGCTTTGCAATAGCCTGCGCAGTCCCAGGCTCTGGAACCCTACCGAAGCCCCTAGATTTATGTTGGGATAAAAATCCGCCCTGGCGCTGTCGATCATGGCTGACGCCGCCTTGATTTCGAGATTTTGCGCAAGGATATCCGGACGCGAACCGATCAAGTCCGCGGGAATCGAATCCGGCAAAACGGGCGCGGCGTCCGAAGTAATATAAATGGCGTCGCCCGCGGCAGCCGGCTGTCCCATCAGCGCCGCGATCGCATTCCTATCGAGTTTATCCAGCTCGGACAAACGGGCTATATCGAGCTTCAGCGCCGCTATCCCGCTCGCATACTGATCCATCGGCAAATCCGACGTGACGCCGTTGTGCGCGCGCAATTTCAACAAGTCCAGCAATTTCTGCTGTTTTGCAAGCATCGTCTGCGCCAGCGCGATTTTGGCGGCATCGCTTTGCAGCTTAAAATAACTTTGAGCGACTGCCACGCTTAAAATCAGGCGCGCTTCGGCTGTTTCCGCCCGGCTGGCATCCACTTCGGCCAATGCAGCCTTGAGCGCTGCACGATTTTTCCCCCACCAGTCGAATTCATAATTGAAATCGAGCGTTAATTGGCCCAGATTAAAGACGCTGCCGCCCAGAGGGGGCGGAAACAGTCCTTGCGGACTCAGCTTCTCCCGTACCGCCGAACCGTTGGTATCGAGCGTCGGACTTAAACTCGCACCCGAAATATCCGCCTGGCGTTGAGCGAGGCGGATCCTTGCCTGCGCAATCCGGATATCCGGCGAATGCGTCAATGCTGTTGCGATCAGATCGCTTAACTGCCGGTCATGAAAAGCTTCCCACCAGTTCGAATTCCATTGCTGGCGGGGATGCTCGGGCAGCGGAATTTTTCTGGCTTCTGCCCGCAGACCGGACGGGTCCGCACAGGACGCAAGCAAAGAAACCAATATCACTAATCCGACTGAACGCCACATAATCAAACTTTCCAGCAAAACGGCAGACATTTGCCCGCAGGGAATAAAATTCGGCAGAAATTCTATTTTACTTTACAAAGTAGTTCATTTAAGTATTGTAACGCACTAAACTACTTTGTCAATTTACCGCGCTCGTTTTTTCCTGAAGCGAGGCTGACATTCGCCATTCTAGCGATATCATGGTCGATTAGGCTCCATTTCCTGCTTTTGAATTTTAAAACGCGGGGTAAAGTATACGATGTCTTGCTGGACAAGGTGAAATAAGCATGACTTAACCAATAACGATCTGCCGTTCCGGCGGACAGGTTCTGTCGGTTGTAAACCGCCGATGAGTGGACAATTAGTTGTAATTACAGCAGTTGCAATTACAGCAGTTGCAATCATAGTAACGAATAATACCGGATATTGAAAAACCTGGATTTAAAAACATGAAATCTAATTTCCCCGACGACGGCCAGGATAACGGAAAAATCGATGCCGGGCACTCGATCGGCGCACCCGTTATCGGTCTCGCGCGCTTGATGCGCATGGCGGAAAGCAAGGCGGATCTTTCGCATCTGGTCAATATGGCGGCTTACAATCCGGATGACGCAAATCTGCTCATGAATTTATCCATGTTCTTCCAGCTCACCGGAAATCGCGAAGCGGCTTTCGAATTGCAGGAAAAAGCGCTGATCAGGCGCACTCTCTTTCATCTGCCGGCTCAAAATCGGCCAGCCGCCATCACGTTACTCGCGCTGATGCGGCCGGGCGACATGATGGACAATACGCCGCTCGATTTCCTGCTGGAACAGTCCGACGTCGATCTGGACCTGCTCTACGTTTCCGCCGGGCATCCCCTGCCCGACCCGCCACCGCCGCACGACCTGCTTTTCGTCGCCATCGGCGAAGCGATGGAAAACAGGTTTCTGCTCGAACAGATAGCACCGCGAATAGCCAGCTGGCCGAAACCCGTCATCAATTATCCCGACAAAATCCTGCGCCTTGCGCGCCATCGGGCGTCTGAGCTACTCTCCGCCATCGATCGCGTCGTCATGCCGCTTACCGCCCGTATCGACAGAAAAACGCTGGTCCAGATTGCCGACGGCGAACGCACTACGGCGGAATGTCTCGAAAATGACAGCTATCCCGTCATCATCCGTCCGCTGGATTCGCATGCCGGCCGCGGACTGCGCAAACTCGACGCACCGGCGGATTTGCACGGCTATCTGGAGACCGTGCAGGAAGAAGAGTTTTACATTTCCCGTTTTATCGATTACAGCGGAAAAGACGGCCTATTCCGCAAATA
>DASSZW010000160.1:0-18993 GCA_035713285.1 Burkholderiales bacterium | reverse complement strand
CAGTGGAGTGGTAAGTGTCGTGAAATTATTCGAGTACATAAGCAAGGCGCCTGGATGACGGGCTTGTCTGTTCCCGGTTTCGAAGCGAAAATCGTGACCGCCGCGCAACTTGCGTCGCATTTGCCCCGCATGCCAAGACCGTTGGTCTTTACCAATGGCTGTTTTGATATTTTGCATCGGGGCCATGTGACGTATCTGGCGCAAGCGCGGGCGCTGGGCGGCACCCTTGTCGTCGGAGTCAACAGCGACGAATCGGTGCGCGGGCAAGGCAAGGGCCGGGATCGTCCGATCAATGTTCTGTCTGACAGAATGGCCATGCTTGCAGCTTTGGCTTCGGTCGATTATGTCGTCGCATTTGCAGACGAGACTCCCTTGGATCTGATCCTTCTGTTGCGCCCTGACATTCTGGTTAAAGGCGGCGATTGGCCGGTGAACGCCATGGTCGGCAGCAAAGAGGTGGAAAGCTGGGGCGGCCGTGCGGTGTCGATACCGTTTCTTCATGCCGCTTCCACTACCGCCTTGCTGGAAAAAATACGCCAGCGCGTTTGAGCCGGTCGTTATTTCGTTACCAATCCTGCATACTGTTTGAGGTGCCCTTGAAATATAAAGATTTGCGTGATTTCATCGAGCAGCTGGAAAAAATAGGCGAACTCAAGCGGATAACCGCTCCGGTAGACCCGAAACTGGAAATGACGGAAATCTGTTCCCGGGTATTGAATGCCGGCGGGCCGGCACTCCTGTTCGAAAATCCGGTCGGCCATGCGATGCCTGTGCTGGCGAATCTGTTCGGAACGCCGCGCCGCGTTGCGCTCGGGATGGGCGAAGAAAATGTCGAAGCTTTGCGCGAGGTGGGCAAGCTGCTGGCCTTTCTGAAAGAGCCGGAACCGCCTAAAGGTTTGAAAGACGCCTGGGACAAATTACCGGTCTATAAACAGGTGCTGAATATGGCGCCCAAAGAATTAAGCCGCGCGCCCTGCCAGGACATAATCTGGGAAGGCAGCGACGTCGATTTGGGACGCCTGCCGATCCAGACCTGCTGGCCGGACGACGCCGGGCCTTTGATTACCTGGGGTCTGGTGATTACGCGCGGGCCGCATAAAAACCGTCAGAATCTGGGTATTTACCGGCAACAGGTCATCGCCCCCAACAAAGTCATCATGCGCTGGCTTGCGCATCGGGGCGGGGCGCTGGATTTTCGCGAATTCCAGCAGCGGTACCCGGGGCAGCCGTACCCGGTTGCAGTCGCGCTGGGTGCCGATCCGGCAACGATACTGGCGGCCGTCACGCCGGTGCCGGACGCGTTGTCCGAATATCAGTTCGCGGGTTTGCTGCGCGGCGCAAAGACCGAGGTAGTGAAATGCCTGGGCAGCGACCTTCAGGTGCCCGCCAGCGCGGAGATCGTGCTCGAAGGCGTGATTCATCCGGGCGAAATGGCTGCGGAAGGGCCGTTCGGAGATCATACCGGCTATTACAACGAGGTCGATAATTTTCCGGTATTCACTGTGGAACGCATCACGATGCGCCGCGATTCGATTTATCACAGCACCTATACCGGCAAACCGCCCGACGAGCCCGCCGTGCTCGGCGTCGCGCTCAATGAAGTTTTCGTGCCTTTATTGCAAAAGCAATTTACCGAGATCGTCGATTTCTATCTGCCGCCGGAGGGCTGTTCGTACCGTATGGCGGTAGTCAGCATCAAAAAATCCTATCCCGGTCACGCCAAGCGGGTGATGTTCGGCATCTGGAGTTTTTTGCGCCAGTTCATGTACACCAAATTTATCGTGGTCGTCGACGACGATGTCAATATCCGCGACTGGAAAGACGTCATCTGGGCGATCACTACGCGCATGGACCCGGTGCGCGACACGCTGCTGGTGGAAAATACGCCGATAGATTATCTCGATTTCGCCAGCCCGGTGTCCGGTCTGGGCGGTAAAATGGGCATGGACGCCACCAATAAATGGCCCGGCGAAACTGCGCGCGAATGGGGCACGCCTATCGTCATGAGCGACGCGGTCAAACAGCGGGTGGATGCAATGTGGCAGGATCTGGGCTTGTGAGTTGAGGTATATTCAGATATGGCAGTCGGTATGAATTTTTAAAAAATTGATTTCGTGCCCGTTTTGTTGTGGTGTATCCGAGCGAATTTTGCGCAAAATAAACATATGATGTCCTAAATGTGCTAAATTAACATTTAAGCGATGTATTCAAGGAGCTGTCATGAGTCTTGCGTTGGCATCGGAAACCGATAGATCCGGCGTTTTGGCTGAAGCCCTGAGCAATGCCGGCAAGCATCTGGGCATGAGCCAGTCCGACCTCGGCGCCGTCATAGGCAAAAATCGAACCGCGGTCAGTCGCGGCGGCATTGACCCGGACAGCAAGGCAGGCGAGCTGGCGCTGTTGTTCATACGCTGCTATCGCGCGTTGTTTGTGCTGGTCGGCGGCGATTTCGAACAGATGCGGCATTGGATGCGGACCGAAAACAGACATACCGGCGGAATTCCGGGCGAACAAATTAAAAGCGTGCAGGGATTAATCACCGTTCTGGAATATCTCGATGCCATGCGGGGCAAACTGTAAGTGATCGACTGGAACGCCTGTCTGGCGCAAGCGAAATTGACCAGCCTGACAGGCGTTATCCTGCGCCTGGTAGAAAGCCAGGAACAGGTCGCGACCAATCAGCTGGTCGGTTCGCTGGAACGGCAGGCGGTACTGGAAGCCCTGCTCGAGACCACCAAACCGCGTCTGCGGCCCGGTACGGAAAACCTGCATTATCTGCTGGCGACGCCGTTCCGCTATCCTCCTTTGAAGCATGGCTCGCGCTTCGCTACCCGCAGCGATCCCAGCCTGTTTTACGGCTCGCTGAAAACCGGTACGGTGCTGGCGGAAGCTGCTTATTACCGGTTTCTGTTCTGGTATGGCATGGTCGCGCCGCCCGCCGGAAAACTCGATACGCAGCATACCGTGTTTGGAGCGCGATATCGTACTGAAAAGGGTGTGCAACTCCAGAACCCGCCCTTTTTCAGCTATGGCGATGTGATCGGCAGCCCTGCGGAATACGGGCCGTCCCAGGCGCTCGGTAGCGTTATGCGCAATGCTGGCGTCGAAGCTTTCGAATTCATTTCGGCGCGCGACCCGGCGCAAGGCGTCAATGTCGCGCTGTTTACGCCGGCGGCATTGCAGGACGTTACGCCGGTATGCCAGGAACCCTGGCTGTGCGAACTGTCTGGCCGTAACGTCCGGTTTCATGCCGCTCACAGCGGGGAGTTTTTTTCGTTTTCCATCGATACCTTCCTGGTTTCGGGTAAGTTGCCGCATGCCGCGGCCTGACTATAATTTATTTATATATATTTGTGCATGTTTTTATCTCCGGCAGTTACCGAGGCGCATTGGTGGCCGTCCGGAAACCGGCCGCATTGAACGGCACGATTTAATGCTTGCATGTAGTCCTTGTTAGTACTATATTGTTGTATCGGGACTACATATTTCAAGTTGCGGAAATGCAAAAATACACTTTTTTACCGCTGATTCGAGAACTGGCGCAATGTTATCAGGCGTTCGAAGCCTATTCGGCATTGAATCATCGTGACATGGGCCTGACTTCCTGCCAGTTCGATATCATCGCAACCCTGGGCAATACGCCGGGTATGAGCTTCAGGGAATTGGGCCGGAAGACACTGATTACCAAAGGCACTTTGACCGGTGTGGTCGATCGGCTGGCGGCAAAGGATCTGGTCGTGCGCACCCCGGATCCAAACGACAGGCGCAGCCAGATAGTCAGTCTGACCGGACAGGGCCAAGCGTTGTTCGAGACGGTGTTTCCGCAGCAGCTTGAATATCTGGACAGGGCATTCGCAGCCTTGAAAAACGAGGAAATTGAGCAGATGCAACGATCGTTATCCAGGCTGCGCAGCATCTTCCGGCTGCAGGAGCCGAAATGAGCGCCCAGCGTTACAGCATACCGGCAATCGTATTGCACTGGCTGGTGGCGGGGTTGATTATCGCTACGTTCCCGCTCGGCCTGTTTATGAGCGCTATGGCGCTGTCCCCGCGCAAACTGCAATTATATTCGTATCATAAATGGATAGGCATCGTTATTTTGCTGCTGGTCGTTCTGCGCCTGCTCTGGCGCATAACGCACCGGCCGCCCGCCCCGCTTGCGGGCATGCCGCGGTGGCAGGAAAACAGCGCACACGCAGTTCACCTTGTATTGTACGGGTTGATGCTGGCCGTTCCGTTGTCTGGCTGGCTGATGAGTTCGGCATTGGGATTCCAGGTGGTATTGTTCGGTGTTTTGCCTTTGCCGGACCTGATCGCCGCCAACAAAACAACCGGACATGAACTGAAAATCGTGCATGAATGGCTGAATTACAGTCTGCTGGCAATGGTTGCGCTGCATGTCGGCGCAGCATTGCATCATCATTTTATTCTGCGCGACGGGACTTTGCGCCGGATGTCATGGAACCGGGGAGAAAGAAAATGAAAATTCTGCTGGCTGTAGTGTTGGCCGCCAGCGCGGTTAATGCCGCGGCAGCCGTATTCAGCGTACCGGTAAACGATAAAAGCAGCATTACGTTTACTTCCCGGCAAATGGGAGTGCCCGTCAACGGCAGTTTCAGGAATTTTGCGACCGCGATCGTTTTCGATCCTGCCCGGCCGCAGGCGAGCCGCGCCCGGATTGACGTAAAACTGGCGAGCATCGATGCGGGCAGCAGCGATGCCGACGATACCGTCAAAAGCGCCTTGTGGTTCGATGTTAAAGACTACCCGGATGCCACGTTCGTTTCAGACGGTTTGACTGCGTCAGGCGGCAACCGTTATCTGGCTACCGGCAAGCTGACCATCAAAGGGCGCAGCCGCCCGGTGACCGTGCCGTTTACGGCCACTTCGGCCGGTACATTGCTGGTGCTGGACGGAGCTATTCCGGTTTCGCGCAAGCAATACGGCATAGGCGGAGGCGTATGGACTGATCCGTCGGTAGTCGCCGACGCGGTAGCGGTGCGATTTCACCTTGTTCTGGCGCCGGCGAATAAATGAAGCGCCTCATGTCATCTAACGCAGCACTGATTTTTAACCCATGGAGACGAAAATGAAACCAGCATTGATTGCACTATCGCTAACCGCTTTAATTTCTGCCGGCGCTTGGGCGGCGGATGATACCTATACTATCGATCCGAATCATACTTATCCGATGTTTGCCGTAAACCATCTCGGTTTTACGACCCAGCACGGTCGTTTCGATAAAACCAGCGGGACGGTGAAGCTGGATCGCACGGCGAAGACCGGCAGCGTCGACCTGGTTATCGACACCAGATCGCTGGATATGGGTTCGCCGTTATGGAACGAACACTTGTCGGGCGACGGTTTTTTCAATACGGCAAAATTCCCGACCATGACGTATAAATCCGATAAACTGGTTTTCAACGGCGACAAAGTGGTCGGTGCGCAGGGAGAGTTCACCTTGCTGGGAGTTACCAAGCCATTGCACGTGTCCGTCACCGGTTTCCATTGCGGAATCAATCCGCTGAACCAGAAAGCCTTATGCGGCGGTAATGTCAGCGCTCATTTCAAGCGTTCGGAATTCGGCATGACCAAATTTTTGCCGCTGGTCGGCGATGAAGTCGAGATTACAGTCCCGGTAGAAGCTTATAAAGACTGAATCGGGCCTTCGGGCGATTAAGCAGCCCGGCGTTAGCGCTGTCGCCGGGCTGGCCTTAATCGGCATAAGATAGTATCTTGGCGGCATGAGTGATTTTGCCTTAAGTATAATTGCCTGGCAGCATAAAAACGGCCGCCATGATTTGCCCTGGCAGGCCGACCGGGATCCGTATCGGGTCTGGCTGTCGGAAATCATGCTGCAGCAAACGCAGGTCGGTACGGTCATTCCCTATTTCGAGCGGTTTGTCGCCCGTTTCCCCGATTTGCCCAGCTTGGCGAACGCTGACCGGGAGGAAGTGCTCGCGCATTGGAGCGGTTTGGGCTACTACTCGCGCGCGCGGAATCTGCATGCCGCCGCCCGCAAAATAATGCTCGATTTCGACGGCGTGTTTCCAGCGCACCTATCCGGCATAGCCGGTTTGCCGGGAATCGGTCGATCGACAGCTTCGGCCATCGCGGCATTTTGTTTCGGCGCGCGCGCGGCGATTCTCGACGGCAACGTCAAGCGCGTATTGGCGCGTCATTTCGGAGTCCACGGCTATCCGGGGCTGCGTGCGACGGAAACCCGCTTATGGGAACTGGCTGAATCCATGTTGCCGGATACGGAAATTGATGTCTATACGCAAGCGATGATGGACTTGGGCGCGCTGCTGTGTACCCGCACGCGCCCATGTTGCGGCGATTGTCCGGTGGCCGGCAGTTGCGTCGCCTTGGCTACCGGGCAAGTTGCGCAGCTGCCAACCGCCAGACCCAAGCCGCTTGCGGGCAAACCGCAAAAAACCTTGCAGTTCGTCATTCTCCATCACGCCGGACGGGTCTGGCTGAAGCAGCGGCCCGCTCTGGGCATCTGGGGCGGCTTATGGAGTTTTCCCGAGCTTCCGGCTGCCGACGATACGCTGGCAATCTGCCGCGATGCGTGGTGCCTCGATGTGATCGAAGTACGCGACAGCCCCAGCTTCAAGCATGTTTTCAGCCATTTCGGCTTGACGATACTGCCGCGCTGGGTCGAAATAGCCGAATTGCCTTTGACGGTCGCCGAGCAGGGCGGCTGGTGGGCGGCGCCGGAGGAAGCGCTGACGGCAGCCATTCCGGTTCCGGTGCGCAAGATATTGACGCAAGGGACGGGCTGAACGATGGCGCTCACCGACACGCATTGCCATCTCGACGCGAGCGAATTCGACGCCGACCGGGACGAAATAGTCGAACAGGCGAGGGCCGCCGGGGTAACGCGCATCGTGGTGCCCGCAATCAGCGCTGAAAATTTTGCCGCCGTCGATGCCGTCTGCGCGCGTTATCCCTTATGCCGTCCGGCGTACGGACTGCATCCGGTTTATGCCGAACGGCATCGCCCCGAGCACCTGCAGCGCCTGCGGGCGACCGTCGCCGCGGCGCGGCCGCTGGCGCTCGGCGAAATCGGCCTGGACGGTTGGGTCAAGAACGTCGATTTCGCTGCGCAGACGCATTATTTTATCGAGCAGCTGAAAATCGCCCGGGACTTCGATCTGCCGGTTTTGTTGCATGCCCGCCACGCCAACGACGAAGTCATGAAACAGTTGCGCAGGTTCGATATCCGTTCCGGTATCGCCCATGCATTCAATGGCAGCCTGCAGCAGGCCGGCCAGTTCATCAAGCAGGGATTCAAGCTCGGTTTCGGCGGCGCTTTTACTTACCCGCGCGCGCTCAATTTGCGCCGGCTGGCAAAACAGTTGCCGCTGTCGGCCATTGTGCTGGAAACCGATGCGCCGGATATGTCGCCGGCCTGGGCGCATGGCCAGCGCAACAGCCCGGAATATCTGGCGCGAATCGTCGCCGAAATGGCAGCGCTGCGCGGGACGGAAAGCAATGTTATCATGACCGCAACGGAGTCGAATGCGAATGAGATTTTGGGAGGAATCGAATGAGCGACAAACCGGTCGAACGCCCTCGCACCCTGGTGCCTCCGCCTTTGGTTTACGCCGCGGGTCTCGGTGCGGCCTGGTTGCTGCAGCGGCACGTTCTTCCGTTAACCTGGTCCGTTCCGGTATCGTTACGTTTGCTCGCTTGGGCGCTGCTCGGAATCGGCGCCGTTTTGATGGGATGGGCAGCGGCGACTATCTGGCGTCACAAAACCACGGTAAACCCTTATAAAGCTGCGTCGGCACTGGTGACGCAAGGGCCGTTCGCGTTTAGCCGCAACCCGATTTATGTCGCCGACGCCATTTCGTATTTTGCCGGAGCGATATTGATGGGCAGCTTCTGGCCGTTTGTATTTGCGCCTCTGGTCTGGCTGGTCATGCGCTATGCGGTAATCGCGCACGAAGAAACGCATTTGCTGGCAAAGTTCGGCAAAGAATATGACGCATATTGCGCCCGGGTGCGACGCTGGCTATGACAGGAAATCCGCCCGATAACGCGCCGGCAGTTTTATTCTTTTTTATGGTTTTTCCAGGTATCTACAAGACCTGCGCCGCTTCCGAGCAGCGCACCGACCACTGCCCCGGTGGCGGTAATTGTCCCGACCGCGCCGAAAATCGGCAGCGCAGTGATCACCGCTACGCCTGCGGCGGCCCCGGTGGCGATTTTTGCAAGACTGTTAACATATTCCATTGCTATTCTCCTGTCTGGTTCCGGAAACGAAATTTAAGGGCCGGCAAAACGATTGCTATTGTATTTAGCCGAATATATCATCGAATATGTTTTTTTCAATGGGCAGGTAAAAGCCCGGATCGATAACGTGAATTCAAATCATGCAGATATCATAGAAAGTACGAAGAACTGGCTGGAAAAAGCGGTAATCGGCCTTAATTTGTGTCCATTCGCCAAAGCCGTACACATAAAAAACCAGATACGTTACGTCGTGAGCGATGCTGCGACCGCTGAGGCTCTGCTGGAAGACCTGCTGGATGAATTGCATCTGCTCGCCGACACCGACGCGGAACTCGTGGACACTACCTTATTGATCCACCCAGGCGTATTGAGCGATTTTCTCGATTATAACGATTTTCTGGATATAGCGGACGCGGCTGCGTCCGAGCCTGAATTCGGCGATCGATTTCAGGTCGCGAGTTTTCATCCTCAATTTCAGTTTGCGGGTACCGGCGCCGATGATATCGAAAATTATACCAACCGCTCGCCTTACCCGATGCTGCATCTATTGCGGGAAGACAGTGTGGAACGGGCGGTAGCGGCGTTTCCGGAAGCCGAACAGATTTATCAGAAAAATATGCTTGCATTGCGCCGGTTAGGACACGCCGGCTGGCGGCGGTTGTTCGCTGACGGAAGTTAGCTGCAGACTTAGCTATTCGTCGACTGATAAGAAAAAGCGTCGGCGTAGAATTCGTTTTCCGGCAGTCCGTGCGCGATGCATGCGGCCTGCGCGGCTTCGACCATGGCCGGCGAGCCGCAGGCGTAAACCTGGTAGCCGGACAAATTGGGAAAATCCTGTATCACTATGTCGCTGACCCGTCCGGTACGGCCCTGCCACGCATCGCTCGCGGCAGGGGACGACAGTACCGGGATAAACGTGAAATTCGGATTTTCCTCCTGCCAGCGGGAAGGCGTCTGCGGCAGATATAAATCGCGTAATTCCCGCGTTCCCCAATACAGCACCATTTCCCGATCCAGATGATGATGCAGCGCATGCGCTATCATCGACTGCACAGGGGCGAAGCCGGTGCCTCCGGCAATGAAAATGATGGGTTTGTCGCTATCCTCGCGCAGGAAGAAGTTTCCAAGCGGTCCTTCCATGCGCAAGATATCTTTTTCTTTCATCGTCTTAAATACATGCTCGGTATACTCGCCGCCGGGCACGTAACGGATATGCAGTTGCAGAAACGTATCGTCATGCGGCGGATTGGCAAGCGAAAAGCTGCGGCGCTTGCCGTTTTTGAGCAGGATGTCGATATATTGGCCGGCGAGGAATTGCACCCGTTCGCTGGCAGGCAGCTTGAGATATAATCGCATCACGTCGTGCCCCAGTTTTTCCATTTTATGGATGCGCGCAGGCAGGGTTTTAATCTGGATATCCTTGGCCGCCCCGACTTCGCGGCATTCTATCGTTATGTCGCCCATCGCCGAAGCGACGCAGAACAAGGCTTTGCCGGCATCGATATCGGCGTCGGTCAGGGTTTTGGACTGAAATTCGC
This sequence comes from Burkholderiales bacterium, assembly GCA_035713285.1. GTDB lineage: Bacteria > Pseudomonadota > Gammaproteobacteria > Burkholderiales > Sulfuriferulaceae > Sulfuriferula. The sequence goes on along the minus strand of DASSZW010000160.1, from coordinate 9,211 downwards.
CGTAATCGATTTCTCCGCTTAATACCTTGCCTTTGCAGGTGCCGCAGGCGCCGTTGCGGCAGCCGTAGGGCAACATGAAACCCAAACGCAGGGCGGCGGCGAGAATGGTTTCGTCGTCTTCTGCGATAAATGTATGCCCACTGGGCTGAATGGTGATTTGATGCGGCATAAAAGTCCTTCGGGTAAACGGGTGCTGATTATAGGGTGCGGCGATATCGGATTGCGTACGGCAAAATTGCTATTGTCGCATTATCGGCTATACGGTCTGGTTCGATCAACCGATAAGGCGTCCGAACTCCGTACGATGGGAATAGTTCCCATCGTAGCCGACCTTGCCAAACGCGACAGTTTAACGCGAATCGGAGCGCTTGCCGATATGGTTCTGCATCTGGCTCCGCCCCCCGCGCTCGGCGTAATCGACTCGCATACCCGGAATCTGCTGGCGGCGCTGGGGCGGCGTTTAAAATTGCCGCAGCGGCTGGTTTATGTCAGCACCAGCGGCGTTTATGGCGATTGCGCAGGCGATTGGGTAAGCGAAACGAGGACGCCGCGTCCCGTTACCGCCCGCGCCGTCCGGCGATTGGACGCGGAATCCCGGATACGCCGTTTTAGCCGGCGCACCGGCGTAAGCTCGTGCTTGCTTCGAGTGCCCGGGATCTATGCCGGAGACCGTCTGCCGACAGCGCGTATCGAACGCGGTACGCCGGTTTTGCGGGCAGAGGATGACGTATTTACCAATCATGTCCATGCTGATGACCTGGCGCTGCTGGTGCGTACCGGTATGACGCGCGGCGGCAGTGCCCGAATTTATCATGCCAGCGACGACAGCGGAATGAAAATGGGCGAATATTTCAATGCCGTTGCGCGGGCGTTCGATTTGCCCGCTCCTCCTGCCATTTCACGGCAGCAAGCGGAGCAGACGCTACCGGCGAATTTATTATCCTTTATGAGCGAATCCAGGCGTTTACTGAACGCGCGGATAAAAACCGAGCTGCGAGCCCGGCTCAAATACGCGAAGGTGGAAGATTTTTTGACTGTTTGCAGCCGGCTGCATGACCTGAACTAGCATCCTTTCACGGCAATGCGGCCCGCGCCGATACCCAGCACTCGACTTCGGATGCACCGGCTTTCAACAATGCCCGGCTGAGATTGTCCAGACTGCTGCCCGAAGTCATGACGTCGTCGATGATGGCAATGCGTTTGCCGGCAATTTCCCCCGGGCAAATGAAGGCATTACGCAAATTCGACCGTCGTTCGTCGACCGACAGCGTAGTCTGGGGCGCGGTGTCACGTACGCGTTGGCACGCCGTTTCCAGCAGCGGCAAGCCTAATTGACGGGCGATACGGCGGGCCAACAGCAGCGATTGGTTAAACCCGCGTTCGCGCAAGCGTCTCGGATGCAGGGGCATGGCAACCAGCGCATCAGGCAGTTTCGTGCCGGAAGCGCGGGCGATGAGCGGGGCCGTGAGAATATCGACCAGGGAAAATTGCTGGTGGTATTTAAACGCGCCGATGAGTTTGTCTACAGGAAAGCGATAGGTATAGGCTGCGAGACAATGTTTAAAGCGGGGCGGCTGTTTCAGGCATGCACCGCAAATTTCGCCGGAACCCGGTTCGGAGTGTTGGTCGCTTGACGGCGCATCTGCAGGAAAGGGATGCGCGCAAACCGGACAGGCTGGTTCGCTGTGTAAAGGCAAGTCCGCCAGGCATGCATCGCATAATGCGTGAGCGCCTGCTGCAATATTGCATAAAAGGCAATTTTGCGGAAAGAATATCCGATCAAATTTTAATCTGCCGTTTAATATTAACTGTCTCAAAATTGACTATCCGTGCAATTTTATACAAAATAAAGCTTTAATTATAATGGAGTGGTTAATGGCGACCAAAATAATTACTGCTGCGCAATCTTTGTTTTCCGCCCGGCTGTTTAATATCGCCAGCATCGTCGCAACGGTTATCGCCCCTTTGCTGATGGTCTGGATCGCGATTTCGATATTCGTTTATTCGTCGGTCGCCTATCATCCTAATCCGCGTACGGTATATTACAATCGCATTTCGGGGTATCGTTTTTATGGCGTAGCCGGCGCCATGGTCATTTTCGGGCAGCCGATCAACAGTTTTTTTCATGGCTGGCACGGGCTGCTGGTAATCTGGCTGATCATGGTCGCCGTCGTCGTTCCCTGGGGCTTGTGGGACATCATTCGCGCCGGTCGCGAAAACTGGCAAGACATAACTATAGAGGTAGATAATTCATGAATGATTTGACTCAACCGATTGCCGGAACGTCGGCCTGGCGCGTGGCCGAAGTGGAAGCTCTGTTCGCTTTGCCGTTCAACGATCTGATTTATCGTGCGCAACAGGTGCATCGCGCCCATTTCGATGCCAACCGCATCCAGCTTTCGACCCTGTTGTCGATCAAAACGGGCGGCTGTTCGGAAGATTGCGGGTATTGCCCGCAAGCCGCACGCTACGATACCGGCGTGGAAAACGAAGGTTTGCTGCCGATGACCGATGTGCTGGAAGCCGCCCGCGCCGCCAAGGCAGCAGGCGCTACCCGGTTCTGCATGGGCGCGGCCTGGCGCGGACCCAAACAGCGCGATCTGGATCCGGTCCTCGACATGGTGCGGGAAGTCAAGGCGCTCGGCCTGGAAACCTGCGCCACGCTGGGGATGCTGCGAGACGGACAAGCCGAGCAGCTCAAGGCTGCCGGGCTGGATTATTACAATCACAATCTCGATACCGCCCCCGAATTTTATGGCGAGGTCATTACCACCCGCACTTATCAGGATCGCCTCGATACGCTGGAGCGGGTGCGCGGCGCCGACTTGCATGTCTGTTGCGGCGGCATAGTCGGAATGGGCGAATCGCGCACACAGCGCGCCGGTTTGATCGCGCAATTGGGCAATCTCGACCCTCAACCCGAATCCGTGCCGATCAATATGCTGGTGCGCGTTGAAGGCACGCCGCTGGAAGAAACCGAAGCCCTCGATCCGCTGGAATTCGTGCGAACCATCGCGGTCGCGCGTATCGTGCTGTCCAAAAGCTATGTGCGGTTATCGGCGGGACGCAGCCAAATGGCGGAATCGGTCCAGGCCTTGTGTTTTCTTGCCGGCGCCAATTCGATTTTTTACGGCGAAAAGCTGCTGGTTACCGGCAACCCGGACGTCGCCCGCGATCGCGCCTTGTTGACAAAATTAGGGATACAGGCGCAAGACATTCCGGTTAACCAGTAGGATGAAGGCATGAGTCTGGCGGCGCTGGACCGGCTGCGCAAACAGCTCGATGCGCTGAACGAGCAAGGTTTGCTGCGCCAGCGCCGCCTGCTGCAAAGCGCGCAAGGGGCGCGCATCCGGTTTGACGACCGGCCGGTGTTGTCGTTCTGCAGCAACGATTATCTCGGCCTCGCGCAGCACCCGGCCCTGTCGGCCGCCGTACGGGACGCATTGCCGCGAATGGGCGTCGGCGCCGGTGCCTCCCACCTCATTACCGGGCATCATTCCGCACATCATGAATTCGAGCAGGCGTATGCGCAATTTGCCCGTTTTCCTGCCGCATTGCTGTTTTCCAGCGGTTATATGGCAAATCTCGGTATCGTCACGGCGCTGGCCGGCCGTAACGGCGAGATCTTTGCCGATAAATTGAATCATGCTTCGCTGAATGATGCCGCTATACTTTCCCGCGCCAGATTCAGCCGTTACGGGCACAACGATATGGCCGCGCTGGAACGGCTGTTGAAGGCGAGCCGGGCGGCGGAAAAAATCGTAGCGGTCGATGCCGTATTCAGCATGGACGGCGATCTGGCCGATTTGCCCCGGATACTCGAGTTATGCGAGGCCTGCGACGCCTGGCTGCTGGTCGACGACGCGCACGGCTTCGGCGTACTGGGAGCAAACGGCCGCGGTACTTTAGCGCATTTCGGCCTTGATTCTCAGCGCATCATTTATATGGCGACGCTGGGCAAAGCAGCCGGCGTATCCGGCGCCGTCGTCGCGGCGCAGCGCGAAGTGATAGCCTGGTTGGTGCAGAAAGCGAAAACCTATATCTACACCACAGCGACGCCGCCGATTTTGTCCGCGGCATTATTGGCGAGTCTCGCACTGATTGCGGCAGCGGACGACAGGCGAGCGCATTTGCGGCGCTTGATCGCGCAATTGCGCCAGGGTCTGCAAAGTCAGGGCTGGACTTTATGCGATAGCATGACGGCCATCCAGCCCGTTATTACCGGCGGTAATGCGGCTGCTCTCGCCCTCAGCGAACGGTTGCTGGCACAAGAAATTCTAGTGCCGGCGATACGGCCTCCTACCGTTCCCCGTGGTTCCGCGCGCTTGCGGATTTCTCTTTCGGCGGCACACAGCGAAGCCGACGTCGCGCAATTGCTGGCGGCACTGGCGGCAGCGGCATGACAACCGAAACGGAAAATCTCGTATTTTTACATGGCTGGGGCATGCACAGCGGAGTATGGAGCGCGACCGCAGAGCGGCTATCGTCGCGATTTAACGTTACGGCCCCGAATTTGCCGGGTTACGGCGGCAAGCCAAGCGTCGCGCCTTACACTCTGGAAACCCTGGCGGCAAGCATTGCGCCCGGACTGCCGCCTGTATTCGATCTGTGCGGCTGGTCACTGGGGGGGCAGATTGCCTTGACTCTGGCGCGGCTGCTGCCGGATCGGGTGCGACGTCTGGTGCTGGTCGGAACCAACCCCTGCTTTACCCGGCGATCCGATTGGACGTGCGCGATCGAAGCATCGGTATTGGCAGATTTTTCCCGCGATCTGACAGAGCGCTACGAGACGACGCTGAAGCGGTTTCTGGCTTTGCAGGTTCACGGCGATGCGGCGGCGAGGCAGACGCTGGCTCATTTGAGAGGTTTATTATTTGCACAGGGCAACCCGGATGGCATAGTATTAAGCAACGGACTGGATATTTTGCTGACTAGCGATCTGCGGGGGGAAATCGCCGACATCGCCGTTCCGGCTCTGGTGATGCATGGCGGTTCCGATCGGCTGGTACCGGTCTGTGCCGCGGAATGGCTGGCGCAAACTCTGCCGCAGGGCAGATTGCTGGAATTATCCGGCGCGTCGCATGCTCTTTTTTTATCGCATGCCGCCGAATTCGATGCGGCGATAATTGATTTTTTGCAAAAGCAGTGTTGAGATCTTTGCCTGTTTTCCGGACTCGCTCCATCATGCAAAGATTTCGTTGAAAGGTTAAGGTATGGCAGAAAGGCCTGAAGTAATTTCGGGGGTTGATAAGCGTCTGGTCAGATTGTCTTTTGAGCGCGCAGCGAGCAGCTATGATGCGCACGCCGTTCTGCAGCGCGAGATAGCCGACCGGATGATGGCCCGGCTCGATTATATCAAGCACCAGCCGAAGATTTTGCTGGATGCCGGTTCGGGTACCGGTTTCGGCACGCAAGGGTTACGCAATCGCTATCCGGAAGCAGGCGTCATTGCGCTGGATCTGGCTACGGCGATGCTAAAGATTGCCAACCCGCCCCAGAATCTCTGGCAAAAAATGCGGCGGCGCTCCAGCATCTATAGTGTATGCGGCGATATCGACGCTTTACCGTTAAAAACGTCCAGCGTCGATATGATATGGTCCAGTCTGGCATTGCAGTGGTGCAACGATCTGAACGTCAGTTTTGCCGAATTGTACCGGGTGCTCGCGCCAGGCGGCCTGCTGATGTTCGCGACCTTCGGCCCCGATACCCTGAACCAGTTGCGCAGCGCGTTTGCAAGCGTGGACGGTTATACGCACGTCAACAGTTTCGTCGATATGCACGATATCGGCGACGTATTGGTGAGCGCCGGTTTTAATGCGCCGGTGATGGATATGGAATACATCACGCTGACCTATACCGATCTCAAGACCATGCTGCACGAATTAAAAGCGATCGGTGCGCACAATGTGACCGGTGGCCGGAATCCCGGTTTGACCGGACGAGAACGCTGGCGGAATCTGGAAGCCGCCTTCGAACAGTTCCGTACCAACGGACGCCTGCCTGCCACCTATGAAGTCATATACGGTCATGCCTGGATAAATCAGAAATTGCCGCGCGCTGCCCGCAGCGCGGAAGGTTACCAGATCGTGCAGATGGATTTGCGCGGCAATTCCGCCGGGCAGGAACGGATCAAATAACCGATGCCGCGAGCGTATTTTATTACCGGTACCGATACCGGTGTCGGCAAAACGCTGGCTGCCAGCGCTTTGCTGCGCGGGTTTACCGCGCAAGGCCTGCGTACGGTCGGGATGAAGCCGGTCGCGTCCGGCTCGATGGAGCGGTCAGGCGAAAAGGTCTGGGAAGATGTGGAGCAACTGCAGGCGCAGAGCAGCTTGGAGGTTCCGCTTGAATTGCGTAATCCGTATCGGTTCGACGCGCCCATCGCGCCGCATATCGCTGCCCTGCACGCCGGCGACCGCATCGATACCGCAGTAATAGCCCGGGCTTACCGGCGGCTTGAAGAGCAGGCCGACATGGTGATCGTGGAAGGAGCGGGCGGGTTTTATGCGCCTTTGAACGAAACGGAAACCATGGCGGATCTCGCGTTGCAGTTGAAACTGCCGGTAATTCTGGTTGTCGCTATGCGATTGGGCTGTATTAACCAGGCGTTATTGACGCAGCGCGCGATACGCGATCAGGGGCTGGAATTCGCCGGCTGGATCGCCAATCGGATCGACCCTGCCATGCTGGCGCCAGACGAAAACCTGGCGAGCCTCGAACAGCGCCTGCACGCCCCTTTGCTGGGGGTGCTGCCTTATCTGGAACCGCCTTCAGTGCAGGGTGCCTTATTACATTTGTATCTGGAGAGACTGTGACCATCACTTTTCATCGCGGACTGATAGCCGGCATAGCCGGTATGCTTTTGCTCGGCGGATGCGTAACAGCGCCGCCCGCTAATAAACCGGCGGTCGCTTCTGCGCCGGTGCTCTGCCCCCCGACGCCGGCTCCGGCGCCTTCGCCGGTTCCTCGCCTGCCGGTGACGCAGAATTTGAGGCCGGCCGACTGGAGCGCGTTGCCGGGCTGGCAGAACGACCAATTATTGTCGGCCTGGAATGCCTGGCTGCAATCCTGCAATGTACTGAAAGCCAAACCTGACTGGCAGGTGGTATGCGCGGCAGCGGCCAATTTGCAGCCATCCGACACCGATACGGTACGGACGTATTTTCAAACCTGGTTCAACGCGTATCAGTCAATGCAGCCCGACGGAGCGGCGCAGGGACTGGTAACGGGCTATTACGAGCCGTTACTGCACGGCAGCAGAACGCCATCGCCGGATTATCCGGTCCCTATCTACCGGACTCCGCCCGATCTGCTGAATATAGATTTGTCGTCGGTATATCCCGAATTGAAACATATGCGTCTGCGCGGCCGCTTGCAGGGAAATACGGTCGTTCCTTATCTGGATCGGGCCGAGATCGACGGCAGCCAGCGGCCGCTGGCGGGCAATGAACTGGTTTGGGTGGATGATCCGGTAGAAGCGTTCTTCTTGCAAATCCAGGGCTCGGGTCGAATACAGTTGAACGACGGCACGATGATGCAAATCGGCTACGCCAATCAGAACGGCTATCCTTACCGGGCGATAGGTCATGTTCTGGTGCAGCGCGGCGAATTGAAGCTCGAACAGGCTTCCATGCAGAATATCAAGGCCTGGGGCAGAGCGCATCCAGAGCAGTTGCCCGAACTGCTGTCGCAAAATCCCAGCTATGTATTTTTCAAGCAGTTACCGGATAGCGGTGGCCCACTGGGTGCGCTGGGCCTGCCGTTGACCGGCGGCCGCAGCATAGCGGTGGATTCCCGCGCGATGCCGCTGGGTGCGCCGGTCTGGCTGGCAACGACGCAACCCCAGTCGGATACGCCTATGGATTTGCTGGTAGTGGCGCAGGATACCGGCGGCGCCATTCATGGCAACGTACGCGCCGATTTCTATTTCGGCTACGGCGATGCGGCGGGAAAGCTGGCCGGAAAAATGAAGCAGCAGGGACAGATTTGGGTTTTGCTGCCGAAGACCATGACGGTGGCCAGCGGCCCCGTTCGTTGAATGGTGAATTCCGGCATTAGCACTGACGTTGCAACTATTTGCTAATGCATTTCAGGATTGGACTCTGGAATTCCACGGAATCCATCTGTAATTGCGTCAATGTCGTGCAAAAAGTGGTTGTATTCTTTACTATTTCGACCCGGTTTTTTAACATAGGTGCAAGCGCATGTCTTAAAAGGCGCGGCGTATAATGATCTGGACTGAAGCTGGCTTTGTTGATATGCAAGTTGACTGAATTGATGGGGGTAATTTTATGGCCAGAAGCAATCTGCTAAAAACATCGGATGTGACTTTTCAGGATCTGATAGGCAATGGGAAAAAATATCATGTCCCAGCTTTTCAACGCGATTATTCCTGGGAAGAGGAACAGTGGGAAGACCTCTGGAACGACATCATCGAGTTGAAGGACCCGGACAGTCGGCACTATATGGGTGCCTTGGTGGTTGAATCGAAATCCGACCGAGAGTTTCAAATCATAGATGGACAGCAGCGTCTTGCAACATTAAGTATTCTGGCGCTGGCTGTCATTGACGTTTTACAGCACCTTGGCAGTACCGATGTAGAAAAGGCCCACAACCTTGATCGGGCAACTCGTCTACGCGAACGCTTTATTGGGGAAAAAGATCCCGCCTCCTTGCAAGAAAGCAGCAAATTATTTTTAAATGACACCGATAATGGTTTTTATCAGGATTATCTGGTGCAGTTGCGCACACCAAGTAACCCACGTGGACTTTCTCGATCAAATGATTTGCTTTGGAAGTGTTTTCGATGGTTTAAGGAACAATTGACGACAAATAATCTGAATGAAGGCGAAGCACTAGCTGGCTTTCTTTCCGAAACCGTAGCGCGGCAACTATTATTTATTCTGATTACTGTGGAAGATGAACTAAGCGCTTATGTTGTGTTTGAAACACTGAACGCACGTGGACTGGAACTCTCATCCACTGACCTGTTGAAAAACTATCTTTTTTCCCGAATTAGCAGCCAAACCGATCTGGCTGCTTTGCAACGGCGTTGGAAAACCTTGATGAGTACGGTCAAGCAGGAAAGATTTCCCGATTTTTTGCGTTACCATTTACTGTGTGACTTCCCAAAAATTCGAAAACAGCGTCTTTTCAAGCAAGTTCGCGATCAGGTCAAATTGCCACAGGGAGTCTTCGCGCTGATGGAAAA
>DASSZW010000159.1:0-6933 GCA_035713285.1 Burkholderiales bacterium | reverse complement strand
ATCGGTTCGAGATTCATCACGCTACCATCCAGATTGAAACCGACGATACGCCGAATGCCTGCAAACTCGCTTCCGCCGAAGTGGTCTGAATTTCGCCGGCGAATTATTTAGCGCAAAAGGCCAAAAGACTGTAGTCATACTTCATACCCAGTGTCGCGCCGCCAGTTCGTCCTTGACATACGCGTAATAAATAGGCGCGGCCACCAGCCCTACCAGCCCGAACACAGCTTCCATCAATAGCATCGCGATCAGCAATTCCCAGGTTTGGGCATGAATCTTGTTGCCGACTATCCGTGCGTTCAAAAAATATTCAAGTTTATGTATGACCAGCAAAAACGCCAGCGAGCCCAAGGCGATGTCGAGCGAATGGCTCAGGCTGACGACAATGATTACGGTATTGGAAAAAATATTGCCTATTACCGGAATGAGGCCGGCGACGAAAGTAAACATGATCATGGTTTTGGTCAGCGGCAGATGGATCCCCATCAAGGGCAGGATGACCATCAGATAAATCACGGTGAGCGCCGCATTGATGCTGGCGATGCGAACTTGCGCGAAGACGATGCGATGAAAGGCCAGGCGGACGCGTTCGGCCCGGCCGGCCAATGCTCGCGCGAGCGGTTTATAATCTTCCATCGCCACCATCTCGCGCAATGCCAGCAAGCCGCCGATAATCATTCCGATCAGTATGCGTGCGACCAGTCTGCCCGCTTCTGTGCCGGCGAGCTGCACTTCGCTGGCGTGGGTGCGCAGCCAGGCACTGATCGTCTGCTTGATGGTTTCGGCATCGGACGGCAAATAAGGCGTCATCCAGAGCGGAACCGACTGGCGCGAATCGTCTATGATCTCGGCCATTTTTGCGAATAACCGCGTCAGGCTGCCCGCGTCAGAGCGAAAAAAAGCCACGAGTCCAAGACTGACCGCAGTCACTAAAAGCGCCACCAGAAACGACAGCAGGCCGACCGCGATCAATTTCGAGCGCTGGCCGGGTAAATGGTGCGCTATCCAGGGGGAAATCAGGTGCACCAGTTCGAACACCAGCAATCCAGCCAGCAAGGCTGGCAAAAGATGAAAAATCAGAACGAAAACCAATAAACCCAGCGTAATCAGCCAGGCGGCAATTTCAGCCGGAGTAGGGCGTGAGGGAGCAAATTTCCGCATAAATGAAAGTATGTCCAGTGGTTTGGAGGTATTAATTGACAAGCACCCCGTCAATAGATAGATTCTAGCAGTTGTTGCACCATTTCCATCCGATGTTTTCAACCTGACTTAGATAAGGAGTTTCATATGTCCGTACTTGTTTGCAAACCCGCCCCGGATTTCACTGCTACCGCGGTATTGGGCAATAACGAGATTAAAGATATCACTTTCTCGGAATTCACCAAAAACAAATACGTTGTACTGTTTTTTTATCCGCTGGATTTCACTTTCGTGTGTCCTTCCGAACTGATTGCCTTCGATCATCGCCTTGAAGAATTCAGCAAGCGTGGAGTAGAGGTCATCAGCGTTTCCATCGATTCGCAATTTACCCATCTCGCCTGGAAAAATACCCCGGTTAACAAAGGCGGAATCGGCCAGGTCAAATACACCATGGTCGCCGACGTCAAACACGAAATTTCCCGCGCGTACGATGTGGAACTGGAAGGCGGCGTAGCCTTGCGCGGCTCCTTTTTGATCGACCGTTCGGGCATCGTCCGGCATCAGGTCGTCAACGACCTGCCGCTGGGACGCAACGTCGATGAGATGCTGCGCATGATCGACGCGTTGCAATTCACCGAAGAACACGGCGAAGTCTGTCCTGCCGGCTGGCAAAAAGGCGAAAGCGGAATGAACGCCTCGCCTGAAGGCGTTGCACAGTATCTTTCCGAGCACAGCCAAAAGTTGTAAAAAAATCCACCCGGCAGAACCGGGTGGATGGATTTTTTGTTGCTCGAGCCATAAAGCCCTGCTGCCGCAACGGCAACGGGGCTTTATGCTTTACAGGCCGAACGCCGACATGATCAGCTTGTTGATGATGGCTCCGCCGACGATCAGCCAGAGGAAGATCACGAGCCCCAGCAGAATAGGCTTGATGCCGGCTTGACGCAACGCCGAAATATGAGTCGACAGACCGAGTGCCGCCATCGCCATCGCCAGCAACAAGGTATCGATCTGGATAATGATCGCAACCACGTTATGCGGCAATAAATGCAGCGAATTGAAAATGACTACGCCGATAAAGCCGAAAGCGAACCACGGGATGGCCAGTTTGGGCTTTTGGGTATTGCCGGAAGCGGCATGTTCGCTCTGGTGGCTCGGGTCGCGCGACAGCCAGACCGATAATGCGATCAGGAACGGCGCCAGCATCATGACGCGTACCATTTTGGTAATGACCGCAGTATTGGCGGTATCGGCGCTTACCGATCCCGCGGCGGCGACGACCTGTGCGACTTCATGGATAGTGGAGCCGGCGTAAATGCCGAAGGCGCTGGCGTTATGCGGTAACAGCGGCAGGTTCAGGCTGTACAGATAAGGATACAGAAAAATGCTCAGCGTGCCGAATATCACCACGGTAGCGACTGCAACGGTCACCTGTTCGGCGCGTCCCTTGACCACCGGTTCGGCTGCCATGACAGCGGCGGCGCCGCAAATCGCGCTGCCGGTACCGATCAGCATGGCGGCCTTGCGTTCAAGTCCGAATACGCGCGTCCCAACCACCCAGGACAGGATGAACGTCGAGGTCACGATGATGGTGTCGATCACAATGGCCGGGATTCCGACATGCGCCACATCCTGGAAAGTCAGGCGCAAGCCGAAAAACACGACGCCTGCGCGCAGTAATGTCTGTTTGGAAAAAGCCACGCCGCTTCCGCTCTTGCCGGCGATGCTCGGGTATATTGTATTGCCTATGATCATGCCCAGCACGATTGCTATCGTCAGCGCGCTGAATCCGTGATCGGTCATCCATTTCAAATTGCCGAGCTGGTTGGCGGCCAGTGCGAGGATGGCGCTTAAAACTAATCCGTAGATAAGAGGGGCCCGGTGGTGCGGGTGAGGCTTATTCAAAATTCGACTCCTTATAAAATTCAAGTTGCTATGATAACGTAATTCGGATAATTTATAAAACTGGTAAATTTGATATTATTAACCCGATATGTCGATAAAGGTGCGGACATGAACCATCTTAGCATGCGTCAGTTGCAAATATTTGTCGCCATCGCCGAACAGCGAAGCACGTGTGCAGCTGCCGAAGCGCTGGCTCTGTCGCAATCGGCTACAAGCGCCGCGCTGAACGAACTGGAACGCCTGTTAGGGATGAACCTGTTCGACCGGGTATCGAAACGGCTGATCATCAACGACAACGGGCGCAGCCTGTTGCCGCAGGCGCAAGCATTGATCGATGCTGCGGACAGTATCGAGCGCTGGGCAAAAAATCAGCATTTGCATAGCGGCGGCTTGCGCATAGGCGCGAGCACGACTTTGGGCAATTATCTGCTGCCGCCCATCCTGGCCCAGTTTCGACTGGGTTTGCCTGCGGAAGCTCAAACCAGCTGGCGGGCGCAGGTGACCATAGAAAATACGGCGACGATTACCCAGAAGCTGATTAATTTTGAATTGGACATAGGACTGATAGAAGGCTATTGCCATGAACCCGACCTTAAGGTGATCCCCTGGCTGGAAGACGAGCTGCTGATCGTTTCGGCCCATAACGATCCGATACTCGACGGGCTGGCGCCGGACAAGCCTGTATCGCTTGCGGCATTGCGCGAAGCCGTCTGGCTGCTGCGCGAGCCCGGTTCCGGCACGCGCGAAATAATCAATCAGGCCTTGCTGCCTTATTTGCACCATTTGCAGCACGGTATCGAATTCAGCAATTCCGAAGCGATCAAATGCGCCACAATGAACGGCCTAGGCATCAGTTGCCTGTCGCGCTTCGTCGTCGCCGACGCGCTGGAAACGGGCAAACTGGTCATCGTGCCGACCGTGCTGCCGAAATTCACCCGCCGTTTTTATATCGTGATCCATAAGCAGAAAAAATTGACGCAAGGGTTGAGCCGGCTGCTGCAGCATTTCGAAATGCAGCAGCAGGATTAACCGTAATTGCCGCGGATCACTCGCGCAGGCGGGACCGTATCGGGCCGTCTGCGTTTTCGGCATATAAAGTCGTAATCAGCGGGCAGTCGTCAGGGCGCTTCTGATCGTGACAGGCCTGTATCAATTGGCTAAGCGTTGCTTCCATTTGTTGCAAATGCGCTATTTTTTCGCGAACGTGCACCAACTTTCGTTCCGCCATCCGGCTGGCCTCATTGCAGTGCGTCCCGTCTTCAAGTTGTAATAACTCTGCAATTTCGTCCAGACTGAAACCGAGCCCTTGCGCCATTTTGACGAAACGGATGCGAGCGACGTCCGCGGCATCGTAACGGCGTATGCTGCCGTAAGGTTTGACCGGCTCCGGCAACAAGCCCTTGCGCTGATAGAAGCGTATGGTTTCGATATGGACCCCGGCTGCCCTGGCTAATGTGCCTATGGTCAGATTTTCACGATTTTCACGCATAAGGCTTGACCCCGTACTTAGCTACGGAAGTAAGCTTACTCTTAATAGACCCGCCCTGAAAGAATTAATGGATGCCTCAAACGGTAAGCAAAGGAACTGTTATGACATTTTTTTCGCGTTTTGCCGATAAAGCGGGACTTCTCGGCAGTATCGTATCAGCGATGGGTTGCGCTGCGTGTTTCCCGGCATTTGCGAGTCTCGGAGCCGTCGTCGGCCTCGGCTTCCTGAACCGGTACGAGCATTTCCTGGTCTCGACGCTTTTGCCGTTCTTTGCCGCGCTTGTATTATTCGCAAACGCCTACGGCTGGTTCGCCCACCGGCAATGGCATCGCACGCTGGCGGGAATGGCGGGCCCCGCTATCGTCCTGATGGATGTCTTGCTGTTTCGCGGGCATAGCTGGACGGCGGGCTTGCTGTATGTCGGCCTGGGATTGATGACCGCGGTTTCGGTCTGGGATATTTTGGCGCCAGCCCATCGCTCCTGCGGGCTAGACAACTGTAAAATATCGTCGGAGCGAACTTGATTTATTTTTCATGACAGGATCGCAATAATATGATTAATTTAAATATTGATGGCATGACCTGCAGCAGTTGCGCCGCGCATGTCAAACAGGTACTGGAACAGATGCCTGGCGTGGAGTCGGCACAGGTATCGTGGCCGGAAGGAACGGCGCAAATAAGCGCCATAGAGGAAATTTCAGTCCAGTCTCTTGTTAACGCCATTGGCGATGCCGGATATCGTGCGACGAACGTAGGCTCAACCCCGCGTACGGAAGAAGGAGTTGATTCCGGAAACAAATTAAACATTGCGATTATCGGCAGCGGCGCCGGAGCGATGGCGGCGGCTCTCAAAGCCGTCGAATCGGGCGCGAGGGTTACATTGATCGAACGTGGCGTCATCGGAGGCACGTGCGTAAATATTGGTTGCGTGCCGTCCAAGATATTGATACGAGCAGCCCATATCGCTTACTTGCGGCGGCATAGCCCGTTCGACAACGGAATTTCGGCAGCGCTGCCTGCGATCGATCGGCCTGCGCTGCTCGCGCAACAACAATTGCGGGTCGATGAATTGCGGCATGCCAAATACGAAAACATAGTGCTGAACCATCCGTCGATCGATGTGGTGCGCGGCGAAGCCCGCTTCATGGACGATAAACATATCGTTGTAAAATTGAACGAGGGCGGCGAACATACTGTGGAATTCGATCGCTGCCTGGTTGCGACGGGCGCGAGTCCGGCCATTCCGCACATTCCGGGCTTGCAGGGCACGCCGTATTGGACCTCGACCGAAGCCCTGTCCAGTCCGGCGATTCCGCAGCGGCTTGCGGTCATCGGCGCATCTGTCGTAGCCGTCGAGCTGGCGCAGGCGTTTGCCCGGCTCGGCAGCAAGGTGACGATACTGGCGCGCAGCACGCTTTTGTCTGCGGAAGATGGCGCTATCGGCGAAATGCTTGCCGAAATATTCCGCGGCGAGGACATCGAAGTGCTGGAGCAAACCGAGGCCCTCAGCATAAGCCATACCGGGCAGGAATTCGTGCTGGCAACCGGGCAGGGGCGTATCGTCGCCGACAATCTGCTTATCGCTACGGGACGGGTGCCCAATACCGGCAACTTGCAACTGGAGTCGGCCGGAATCCGGGTTAATGCCGCCCGTCAGATCGTCATCGATCCTGCGATGCGCACCAGCAATCCGGCTGTTTATGCCGTTGGCGACTGCACCGATCAGCCGCAGTTCGTTTATGTCGCAGCCGCCGCCGGTACGCGCGCCGCGATCAATATGACCGGCGGCGATGCGCAGCTGGACCTGGCTTATATGCCTGCCGTGATATTCACCGATCCCCAAATCGCAACGGTCGGCTACTGCGAAACGCAGGCCGAGCAAGCGGGCATCGCGACGGAGACGCGTACGCTCGCTATCGCTAACGTGCCGCGCGCGTTGGTCAATTTCGATATGCGCGGCTTCATTAAACTGGTGGCGGAGCGGGACAGCGGGCGCCTGCTCGGGGTGCAGGCCGTGGCGGCGGAAGCGGGCGAGCTGATTCAGGCCGCCGCGCTGGCGATCCGGGCGCGGATGACGGTGCAGGAACTCGGAGACCAGTTGTTTCCGTACCTGACCATGGTCGAAGGTCTTAAACTTGCGGCGCAGACCTTCAGCAAGGATGTCTCGCAATTATCGTGTTGTGCGGGTTGACCGGGCATTATGCTTATGTATCTGTATCCGTAGAGTCCGGCTTCGCTGCCATGCCGGCTTGCAGTAAGGGCACGAGAAGTTCGGGACGCATCGGGTGACCGAAATAATGACCTTGCCCTTCGTCGCACTGCTGATCGCGAAGAAAGGCATATTGCTCCCGTGTTTCCACGCCTTCGGCAATGACGCTGTGCTTAAGCGTCTTACCCAT
>DASSZW010000158.1:0-14287 GCA_035713285.1 Burkholderiales bacterium | reverse complement strand
TCTCAAAGGTATCGATTCGCTGCTGTCCATCGTGCAGATGCCCAAAGGAATTCCCGTCGCCACCTTCGCTGTCGGCGAAGCCGGCGCCGCCAATGCCGCCTTGTTCGCTGTCGCACTGCTGGCCGCAGCATCGCCGGAACTGGGACGAAAACTGGCGGATTTTCGCCAGGATCAGACGCAAACCGTACTCGACATGAGGTTGCCCGATGCGTAATGCCCTTTCCGCTCCGATACTGCCCGACGCGATTCTGGGCGTGCTGGGCGGCGGCCAGCTGGGACGCATGTTTACGATAGCCGCACGGACGATGGGGTATCGCGTAATGGTGCTCGATCCCGATCCCGCCTGCCCGGCCGGCCAGTTCGCCGATACTCATCTGATCGCCGGTTATCAGGATTCGGCCGCTCTCGCTAAAATGAGCCGGGATTGCGCCGCCATCACCACCGAATTCGAAAACGTGCCGGCTGCGACGCTCGCTTCTCTGGCCGAGCATCGACCCGTCAAACCCGGTGCGGCAGCAGTGCGCATCGCGCAGAACCGCGTCGCGGAAAAACAATGGCTGATGCAGCATGGCTTCGCCACAGCTCCCTTTGCGATCATCGCCGAAACGGACGATATCGCAAACGCTTGCGCCAGAATCGGTTTCCCCGCCGTACTCAAGGTTTCGCGCTTCGGTTACGACGGCAAAGGCCAGGCCCGAGTAGGCGACGAAGCGCAGGTTGCTGCCGCCTTTGCCGAAATGGGCGGCGAATTATGCGTACTGGAAAGCCTGCTCACGCTCGAATGCGAATTGTCGGTGGTACTGGGCCGCAACGAAGGCGGAGAAATAGCGACCTATCCGGTCTCGGAAAATATTCATGAATCGGGGATTCTGGCGATGAGCATCGTACCTGCCCGGGTCGTCGGGGAATTAACCGAAGGCGCCCTCGAAATGGCGACAGCCATTGCGACCAGACTCGATTATTGCGGGGTGCTGGCAGTAGAGTTTTTCGTCGTCAGCGGCGGCCACCTGGTCGTTAATGAAATCGCCCCGCGACCTCATAACAGCGGCCACTACACGCTCGATGCCTGCCTGTCCAGCCAGTTCGAAATGCAGGTGCGCACCCTGTGCAATCTGCCGTTGGGCGCGACGATGCAGCATACTCCCGCCGTAATGGTCAACCTGCTCGGCGAGGTCTGGAACGACGGCAGCCAGCCGCACTGGGAAGCGCTATTGCGCCACCCCGAAACGAAGCTACATCTCTACGGCAAGCAAAGCCCGCGCCCCGGACGGAAAATGGGGCATTACACCTGTCTCGACGTTTCGTTAAACGAAGCGCTGGCGCAGGCCATACGCATCCGCGCTCAATTGCGGGACGAAGACCGGCCACGCTGATCAATGCGTTTGCATACCGGTCACGACCTGTTCAATGATACCGAATTTGTTGTGATCGATACGGATTTTGACGGGAATATTGTTGTAGTCCTCGGCCAGCCAAAGATCCATGGCGTCTTCATCTTCTTCGGCCGGACGCACCAGGTGCAAGGTTCGCAATGGCCCCATCGGGGTAGCGATAGTCTCCTCGCCGACGATACGGGCATGATACGGTTTGAGCGACTTGCCGGACGTGACGTGCAACAGCATCGTCCCCGGAAAAGGCGCGCGAACGGCTAACTGAAAAATCGCGCTCAGCAGGTCCTGCGCGTTATCCTCCATCGGCACGGAAAATGCCCGGTTATCCTTGGTAATGGTGACATTGCGGCTGACATAGTCGAAATGCGCCGAAGTGGTCTTGTCTGGCGTGGAACGCCCCCGCTGGATCCAGAAATCGTCCGGAGCCAGCCCCGTAGCGCTGATCTTGCCGTGGCTGATCTGCACCAGCTTGCCGGGCTGGAACAAAGCAAACAGACCGCTGCCTTCGGTGATGCTGGTCAGCGTATATTGACCGTCCTGCGTGACCCATAAATAGGTCGCCCGACCCAGCGGAAAGCCGTCGATGCCCTTGACGACTTTATACTGGATTTCAAATCTGTCGGGAAGTTTATTCGCCGCCGATCCGGGTGCATCGGCGCCTGTTCCCGACGAGTTCCCGGCTGTTTCGCCGGATTGCGACCCGGTTCCTTCATTTTGCGCAGCGGCCGGAGAGGGTTCGCCAGACGCCGGCGCGGCGGCGGGTTGCGATGCGTCTGCCGACGGAGCGGCCATCGTCGGAACCGGACTGGCGCTGCCGCTATCGGCGGCCTTATCCGGAACGGGCGAGGGAGTCGCCGTTACCGATTTATGCGGGGTTGAAATATGCGTTTTATGACGTGCGATGTGACGGGGCGGGCGGGCGCGCGCCTTTTTTTTTGCCGGTGCGGCGCGTTTTGCGGAAGGCGGCGCAGGATTTGCCGGCGCTTTTTCCGGCAGCGGCGGCAGCGGTTCGAGACGCGCTTCGATTACGTCGGTCCGTTGCGTATCGCGCGGCAGATAAAAACGCAGGCCGGTCAGCAGACTTAAATGCAGCAGCAACGATAGCGCCAGAGCCGCGGCAAAAACATACCGGGCATACGCGCCGAAGCGCCGCTTGCGAAACGGTATCGGAAACCGGTCTGCCTGGTGCCGCGTTGCCGCTGCCCGCACTTTAAACTCCTGTGATCAACACACTCTGTTCTGACGTAGTCGCTGCCGATAAGTTTACCTTGCCGTCGGCGTCGATATGAAGGCGTCCTTCGAGAAACCAGCGCACCGCTTGCGGATAAATCCGATGTTCCGCCGCCAGCACCCGCTGCTGCAACGTTTCGGGCGTATCTTGCGCCAGCACGGGAATAGCCGCCTGAATGACGATCGGGCCGCGATCGAGCGACGGCGTGACGAAATGCACCGTGCAGCCGTGAATTTTGACGCCTTCCGCCAGCGCCTGGGCATGGGTTTGCAAACCGGGAAAACTCGGCAGCAATGATGGATGGATATTCATCAGGCGCCCGGCATAATGATGCACGAAATCGTCCGTCAAAATCCGCATATATCCCGCCAGAACCACCAGATCGGGGGCATAGGCGTCGATCGCATCCTGCATCGTCCGGTCAAATTCAGCCCGGCTGGCGTAAGACCTGTGATCTACAACCCCGGTCGGAATGCCGCGGGCTTGCGCCAGCGCCAGGCCGGCCGCTGCCGGATTGTTGCTGAGCACCGCCGTCACCGCGATGCCGGCATCGAGCATCGCCTGCAGATTGGACCCGCGTCCCGATATCAGCGCTACCAGCTTCATGGCGCCGGCCAGCGATCAGGCAAGACCGCGACTGACCAGATATTCCTCATAAGTGCCGTTGAAAATATCGGCCTTGTGATCGCGGATTTCTATCAGGCGGGTAGCCAGCGACGAGACGAAGGAACGATCGTGCGAGACGAAAATCACCGTGCCCTTGAACAGCTCGACCGCAGTATTGACCGATTCGATCGATTCCATATCGAGGTGGTTGGTCGGTTCGTCGAGCACCAGCACGTTGGCTTTGGCCAGCGTCAGCTTGCCGAACATCATCCGGCCCTGCTCGCCGCCCGACAAAACGCGGACGGATTTTTTGACGTCGTCGCCGGAAAACAGCAACTTGCCGAGCACGCTGCGTATCGCCTGATCGTCTTCGCCGGATTCCGCCCATTGCTTCATCCAGTCGAACAGGTTCATGTCGCTGTCGAAGTCGGCCGAATGATCCTGCGCGTAATAACCGATTTTAGCGTTTTCCGACCATTTTATCCTGCCGCTTAACGCAGGCATTTCGCCGATCAGGGTTTTCACCAGCGTCGTCTTGCCCGCGCCGTTCTCGCCGATGATGGCGATGCGCTCGCCCGCCTCGACAATGATGTCGAGCTGCGGAAACAGCGGCGCATCGTAGCCGATGGACAATTCGGCGACTTCGACGACATTGCGGTGCAAAGGCTTGTCCTGCTCGAAGCGGATATACGGATATTGCCGCGACGACGGCGCAATGACGCCCATGTCCTGTTTGAGCTTGTCGATCTGCTTGACCCGCGAAGTCGCCTGCCGCGCCTTGGACGCATTGGCGGAAAAGCGCGACACAAAGGTCTGCAGCTCGGCGATTTTTTCCTTGGCGCGCGTGTTGGCGGCCTGCAAGCCTTCGCGCTGCTGCGTGGCGGCGAGCATGTACTCGTCGTAATTGCCGGGGAATATTTGAATCTTGCCGTAATCCAGATCGGCCATGTGCGTACAGATCGAATTCAGGAAATGCCGGTCGTGCGAAATGATGATCATGGTGCAGGAACGCTGGTCCAGCACGTCTTCCAGCCAGCGTATGGTATTGATGTCGAGGTTGTTGGTCGGCTCGTCGAGGAGCATGATATCGGGGTTGCCGAACAATACCTGCGCGAGCAGGACGCGCAGCTTCCAGCCCGGCGCCACCGCTTGCATGGTGCCGCTGTGCTGTTCGCTGGGGATGCCGAGGCCGAGCAGCAATTCGCCGGCGCGCGCTTCGGCCGAATAGCCGTCCATCTCGGCGAATTCGCCTTCGAGTTCGGCCGCGTGCAGATAATCTTCTTCGGTCGCCTCGGGGTTGGCGTAAATACTGTCTTTTTCATGCTTGACCGCCCAAAGGTCGGCGTCGCCCTGCATCACCACGTCGAGCACGATCTGGTCTTCGTAACCGAATTGATCCTGTCGCAGCCAGCCGAGCTTATCGCCTTTGTCGAGCGCGACGTGACCGGCGGTCGGAGCGAGCTGGCCGGCAAGAATCTTCATGAATGTCGATTTGCCGCAGCCGTTGGCACCGATCAGACCGTAGCGATTTCCGTCGCCGAATTTGACAGTCACATTTTCAAATAATGGCTTGGCGCCGAACTGAATAGTAATACCTTGCGTAGCAATCACAATAAGAACCCAAAAAGCGTGAGGCTGCCATTCTACAACGAAACCGGCCCGCGATGGGCGCAAACCGCATCAAATCGTGCTCACAGATGCTTGACGAAAACCTTGGAACGGCGCTGATAGTTATACAGGCTTTGTTTCTGCGCCGGCAGATCGGAGACGCTCGCGCTGGCGAAACCGCGCTCGACAAACCAGTGCGCGGTATGCGTAGTGAGTACGTACAAACGGTCGAAACGAGCGGCCCGCGCCGCTTTTTCCACGGCGGCAAGCAGCGCTTCGCCATTCCCGTTGCCGCGAAAATCGCGATGTATCGTCAGGCACGCCAGTTCGCCGGCGCGCTCTTCGGCAAACGGGTAGAGCGCTGCGCAGCCGATCAGGCGTCCGTCGTGTTCGAGCACAATAAACCGCTCGATTTCCATTTCGAGGCGCTCCCGCGAACGCCGCACCAGAGTACCGTCTTCTTCCAGCGGACTGATCAGCTGCAAGATGCCGCCCACGTCCTCGATACTGGCCGGGCGCAGAGTTTCCAGCGACGCCGGCGCCAGCATCGTTCCTACGCCGTCATGCGTAAACAGCTCCGAGAGCAGCGCGCCGTCGGCATGGCGGCTGATCAGATGCACCCGCCCTACGCCCTGCTCGCAGGCCTGGATCGCACAGGGCAAATAATACGCGACGTCATCGCTCAGTTCGCCGAGCTGCGCCATCAATTGCCGGGCTTCGGGCACCGTCAGCGAACGCAGCAGCTCGCCGTCGGCCTGAATCACACCGTCGCCTTCCATCAGAAAGATAAGCTTATCCGCTTTTAACGCCGTCGCAGCAAAGGTCGCCACGTCTTCCAGCGACAGGTTGAAAATCTCGCCCGTCGGAGAATAACCCAGCGGCGACAGCAGCACGATATCGTTATCTTCGAGCCGTTGCCGGATGGCCGCCGCATTGATCTTGCGCACGACGCCGGTATGCAACAGATCGACGCCGTTACGCACTCCCAGCGGCCGCGCCGTTACAAAATTGCCTGAGGCGACGCGAATATCGGCATTCGCCATCGGGCTGTCGGGCAAACCCATCGACAGCAGGGCCTCGATTTCCACCCTGACTTCGCCGACGGCTTCCTTGACGCACGCCAACGCCCGTTCATCGGTGACGCGCAAACCGTCTACGTAACGGATTTCCGCCTGACGTTCGGTCAGGTGATCCTCGACTTGCGGGCGTACGCCATGCACCAGCACGAGACGCACGCCCAGGCTGTTGAGCAGGTTGAGGTCGTGCGCAAGACGGGTGAACTGATCGTCGACCAGCACTTCGCCGCCGAAGGCAAGCACGAAGGTTTTGCCGCGAAACGCATGAATATACGGCGCAGCCGCACGAAACCAGTGTACGAAAGCAGTTGAAGACATCAGGGCACCATTATGGAGTAAATATTATTCGTTTCGGTAACACGCAGTGTATAACAATTCTTCGTGCAATTATTCCCGGCCTGGCAGGCATGAGCACGCCCGAACCGTCATATCCAATGGCCGACTCATTGTCCGGCGCCGCATGGCCGCATCACATATCGCCCCACAAAACCTGCATGGCGCTGAGCGCCGCCAGCGCAGCGGTTTCGGTGCGTAAAATCCGCGGCCCGAGACGTACTGCGACAAATCCCGCATCTGCCGCCTGCCGGTATTCGTCAGCCGTAAATCCTCCTTCCGGCCCGGCCAGGATCGCTATTTCTGTCTGAGGTTTCGTCAGGCTATGCAAAGTTTCCGTCGCGGCCGGAGCGAAAATAATGCCCGAGCGCGGGTGCGACGGCAGCTTGAGCCACGACGGCAAGTCCAGTATCGGCGCCACTTCGGGCACGATATTGCGGCCGCATTGCTCGCACGCCGCCGTAACCAGATTCTGCCAGTGTTCGCGGCGTTTTCCGGCGCGCTCGCCGGCGAGCTTAACGACGCTGCGCCCGCAGGCTATCGGCTGGATCCGCGTCACTCCCAATTCCACCGCCTTCTGAAGGGTATAATCCATGCGTTCCCCGCTGGAAATTCCCTGCGCCAGGACGATAGACAGCGGCGATTCGCGACTGATCGCGCCGACTCCGTTCACCTTTACCGTAACTTCCCGCCTGTCGATGCGGGCGACCGTCGCAGCCCATTCCCGGCCGGAACCGTCAAACATGACGAGATCGTCGCCGGGGACCATGCGCAGTACCCGAACGGCATGATGCGCCGCCTGCGCCGGCAAGGAATAAAGCATGTCCGTCACCGGAGGTTCGGAAATATAAAAACGCTGCATGACTGTCATTATAAAAGTGGCTTACGTGATATGATAACTCTTAAACATGCCTTTGCACGATTACTGCGCTTGCTATTATTTCGTTAAAAAAGAGCTCAAATTCCTCCGCACCGATGTACAACCCGGTTTTTGGCTCGTTGCGACTTCGCTTTCGTCTTTTCGCTCATCGGCGCAGCGCTCGCTACTTCGTGCCCAGGCACCTTAAAATCAGGCATTATTCGCAAGGAGTACATATGGTTAGTCTGGAAACGCCCGTCTGCCGGTTCGGCTGGCCCGCGCCCGATTTCGATCTGCCCGGCGTCGACGGCAAACGCCATACCTTATCTTCGGTCATGGGCGACAACGGCGTGCTGGTCATGTTCATCTGCAATCACTGCCCTTACGTTCAGGCGATCCGCCCGCGACTGGTGCGCGACTGCCGTGAATTGCGCGACCGCTACGGCATCAACAGCATAGCGATCATGTCCAACGACCCGGCGGATTACGCCGAAGACTCATTCGACAATATGGTCAGGGTTGCCGCCGAATTCGATTTCCCTTTTCCCTATGTCCTGGACGAAACCCAGGAAGTAGCCCGCAGTTACGATGCCGTGTGCACACCGGATTTCTTCGGTTTCAATCGTGCCGGAGAGCTCCAGTATCGCGGCCGGTTCGACGCTTCGCGCAAAACCGCGGCTGCCGACGACGTGCGGCGGGATTTGTTCGAAGCCATGCGCCAGGTTGCCGAAACCCAGACGGGCCCTGCCGAACAGATACCCAGCATAGGTTGCTCCATCAAGTGGAAAACCGTCTCCTGATCCGCCAACATTCATCCATTTCCATAATGCTCAGTCAAGTCCTAACTATAATTAAACGCGTCGCTCACGCTGAAGTCATGCCGCGGTACCTCAAGGTCGCGCATAGCCGGAAAATCGACGGCAGCCTGTTTACCGAAGCCGATCTGGCCTGTCAGAACGCGCTGATCGCCGAACTGACCGAACTCGCTCCTTATCCGGTGCTGGGCGAAGAAATGACGGAAGCCGAACAGAAACGCCTGTGGGACGCGGGACACGATGGATTGTGGTGCATCGACCCGATCGACGGCACATCCAATTTTGTCAACGGCATCCCGTATTTTGCCGTCTCGGTCGCATTGATGAAAGCCGGCCGAAGTGTGCTCGGCGCGATCTACGATCCGGTAGCGGACGAACTGTTTTATGCCGAACGCGGCCGGGGCGCATTCCTCAACGGCGCACCGCTGCCGGTCATGAGCCGCTCGACCGATCTGCGCCATAGTCTGGCCGGCGTCGAGCTCAAGCGCATCAGCAGCAACATCACTGCGCAAATCGCACTGCATCCGCCTTACAGTTCGCAACGCAATTTCGGCGCCAGTACGCTGGACTGGTGTTACGTCGCTGCCGGACGCCTCGACGTATATTTGCACGGCGGCCAGAAACTCTGGGATTATGCAGCGGGTTGCGTCATCCTGGAAGAAGCGGGCGGCCATTGCAGCACGCTGACGCACCGCGATTTCTGGACGGATCAGCCATGGCAACGCGCGGTAATTGCCGCGCTGGGCGATGATCTGTTCCGCGAATGGCGCGAATGGATCATCCAGGCCGACCTGAAAAATCCGCCATACGCTTGAATCGGCAAAATTTTTTTCAAGTCTGCCGCCCCCGTTAGCGGCCGCCGGACTTGCTGAAATTTATCATGTCGGCGATAATCAGGAACTTTGGCGGCATCGCATTACCTCATTTTTTATTTTCCAAGGAAAAAACAATGGCAACTCGTACCGATCTTGCAAACGCCATTCGCGCGCTGGCCATGGATGCTGTGGAAAAGGCCAAATCCGGTCATCCCGGCGCTCCCATGGGCATGGCAGACATCGCGGAAGTGCTCTGGAACCATCACCTGCGTCACAATCCGGCTAATCCGATGTGGATAGACCGCGACCGTTTCGTACTGTCAAACGGTCACGGTTCGATGCTGATTTATGCGCTGCTGCATCTGACCGGCTACGATCTGCCGATGGAAGAAATCAAGCGCTTCCGCCAGTTGCATTCCAAGACCCCCGGCCACCCCGAATACGGCTATACGGCAGGCGTTGAAACCACTACCGGCCCGCTCGGGCAGGGCATCACCAACGCCGTCGGCATGGCGATGACGGAAAAACTGCTGGCTGCCGAATTCAACAAACCCGGACACGAAATCGTCAATCATCACACGTATGTGTTTCTGGGGGACGGCTGCCTGATGGAAGGGATTTCGCACGAGTCGTGCGCGCTGGCCGGAACCTGGGGCCTGGGCAAACTGATCGCATTCTGGGACGATAACGGAATTTCCATCGACGGTCACGTAAAAGGCTGGTTTACCGACGACACCCCCAAGCGGTTCGAAGCTTACGGCTGGCATGTCGTCGCCGGCGTAGACGGTCACGACAGCGCCGCTGTCGAAGCCGCCATCCAGGCTGCCAAAGCGGTTACCGACAAACCGAGCATGATCTGCTGCAAAACAATAATCGGCAAGGGCGCGCCCAACAAGCAGGGCGGTCACGACGTACACGGCGCGGCGCTGGGCGCGGCGGAAATCGAAGCGACGCGTAAAAACATAGGCTGGAACCATCCGCCGTTCGAAATTCCGGCCGACATTTACGCCGGTTGGGATGCCAGAAGCAAGGGCGCAAGCCTCGAAGCCGGCTGGAACGATAAATTTGCCGAGTACGCGCGCGCTTATCCCGCCGAAGCCGCTGAATTCAAGCGCCGCATGGCGGGCGATCTGCCGGCGAACTGGAACGAAGTGCTGGCCAAAGCCGTCGCCGAGATCAACGCCAAAGCGGAAACCGTGGCGACGCGCAAAGCATCACAGATCGCCATCAATGCGCTGGCTCCCGCGCTGCCTGAATTTCTCGGCGGTTCGGCGGATCTGACCGGCTCGAACCTGACCAACTGGACCGGTTGCCGCCATGTCGACGGCAAAGGCACCGGCAATTACATTTCCTACGGCGTGCGCGAATTCGGCATGAGCGCCATCATGAACGGCATGGCGTTGCACGGCGGCGTACTTCCGTTCGGCGGCACCTTCCTGATGTTCTCGGAATACGCCCGCAACGCCCTGCGCATGTGCGCCCTGATGAAAAAACGCGTCATTTTCGTCTATACGCACGATTCGATCGGCCTGGGCGAAGACGGCCCTACGCATCAGCCGGTCGAGCAGACGGCCACCTTGCGCATGATCCCGAACATGGACGTCTGGCGTCCCTGCGACACAGTGGAAACCATCGTCGCCTGGGGCCAGGGCGTCAGCCGTTCCACCGGACCTACCAGCCTGGTATTGAGCCGGCAAAACCTGCCCTTCATGAGCAGGGACGACGCAACCATCGCTAACATCGCTCGCGGCGGTTATGTCCTGAAAGACGTGGCCGACCCAAAAGTCGTACTGATCGCGACCGGCTCCGAAATCGAACTGGCCGTCAAGGCCCAGGCTACTCTGGCTGAGCAAGGCATTGCGGCGCGCGTGGTTTCCATGCCGTCGACCAACGTATTCGATCGCCAGGACGACAGCTACAAGAGCCGGGTATTGCCGAAAGGCATACCGCGCGTGGCAATAGAAGCCGGCGTCACCGATTTCTGGCGTAAATACGTCGGCCTGGAAGGCGCTGTGGTAGGCATGAATACATTTGGCGAATCCGCACCTGCCCCGGATCTGTTTAAATACTTCGGCTTTACCGTGGAGAACGTGGTGAATACCGTCAAAGGGATTCTGTAAGGATTAAATACCGGCACGCCCGACCGCCGACAACGCAAGCAGCAGATAATCGCAGCCTGCCGCGGTCGGTCGTGTCCGTACGGAAAGATTTTTCAACTTGGCAGGGAGGCAGCAATGGCAATTAAAGTAGGTATCAACGGCTTCGGCCGTATCGGCCGCATGGTATTTCGCGCGGCGCTCAAGAATTTCCCGGACATCGAGATCGTAGCGATCAACGATCTGCTCGAACCCGATTATCTGGCGTATATGCTCAGGCACGATTCCGTGCACGGCTTGTTCAGCGGCGATATTGCCGTCGACGGTAACACGCTGGTGGTCAACGGTAAAAAAATCCGCTTGACCGCCGTCAAAAACCCGGCCGAGCTGGCTTGGGGAGACGTCGGCGCAGACATTGTAGTCGAATCGACCGGTCTCTTTCTGACCAAGGAGACCTGTGCAGCGCACATTACTGCGGGCGCCAAAAAAGTCATCATGTCGGCGCCATCGAAAGACGATACGCCTATGTTCGTCTACGGCGTGAACGACAAGACCTACGCCGGGCAGACCATCGTTTCCAATGCGTCCTGCACGACCAATTGCCTGGCGCCGGTTGCAAAGGTCCTGAACGACAGCTTCGGCATCAAGCGCGGCCTGATGACGACTGTGCATGCCGCTACGGCTACCCAGAAAACCGTAGACGGCCCGTCCAACAAGGACTGGCGCGGCGGCCGCGGCATCCTGGAAAACATCATCCCCAGTAGCACCGGGGCGGCCAAGGCAGTTGGCGCAGTCATTCCGGAATTGAACAAGAAACTCACCGGTATGGCGTTTCGCGTCCCGACTTCCGACGTTTCGGTCGTCGACCTGACTGTAGAGCTGAACAAGGAAGCCACCTACGAGCAGATCTGCGCTGCGATGAAAGCGGCTGCCGACGGCCCGATGAAAGGCGTACTCGGCTACACCAAGGAAAAAGTGGTTTCCACCGACTTCCGCGGCGAGAGCTGCACGTCTACGTTCGATGCCGATGCCGGCATGTCCCTGGACAGCACGTTCGTCAAGGTAGTGGCCTGGTACGATAACGAATGGGGCTATTCCTCCAAAGTGCTGGAAATGGTTCGCGTTATCGCCCAGTAACCTATGCAATACCGGGAGCAGTTGGCCCGGCGGCAAGCGCAGCGGTTCACGCAATTCGAATCGTTGCGCACGCTACAGCCGATCCGCAAGTGAAATTTAAGGCCTGGCATAAGCCAACCCTTAAAATTTACTTATCAGGAGATTTACATGACTTACATTCGCGTTACCGAACTCGATCTCAAGAATCAGCGCGTACTGATACGCGCGGATATGAACGTTCCCGTCAAAGACGGCAAGGTCACCTCCGACGCGCGGATCACTGCATCGATGCGGACTATCGAATACTGCATGAAGGCCGGCGCGAAAGTAATGGTCACCTCGCATCTGGGGCGGCCGACCGAAGGCGAATACTCCGCAGACAATTCGCTCAAACCGGTGGCTGACGTGCTGGCCGCCAAACTGGGCAAACCGGTGCGGTTGATCAGGGACTGGATAGACGGGGGCTTCGATGTCGCGCCCGGCGAACTGGTGTTGCTGGAAAATGTGCGTTTCAACGCGGGCGAAAAGAAAAATCTGGACGCCACCGCGCAAAAATACGCCGCGTTGTGCGACGTGTTCGTCATGGATGCATTCGGCACCGCGCACCGCGCCGAAGCGTCCACCTACGGCGTAGCCAAATTTGCGCCTGTCGCAGCGGCAGGACTGTTATTGACCGAAGAACTCGAAGCCCTCACCAAAGCCTTGCTCAGCCCTGCCCGGCCGATGGTGGCAATTGTCGGCGGCTCGAAGGTCTCCACCAAACTCACGGTGCTCGAAGCGCTATCGGAAAAGGTCGACCAGTTGGTGGTCGGCGGCGGCATCGCCAATACCTTCATCCGCGCAACCGGCAAAAATGTTGGCAAATCGCTGTGCGAAGACGACCTGATTCCCGTTGCGCAAGCGCTCATGAAAAAAATGACCGCGCGCGGCGCGACCATTCCGATCGCTACCGATGTCGTTTGCGGCAAGAAGTTCGACGCCAATGAACCTGCCGTGCTCAAAAAAGTAGACGCCGTCGCCGATGACGACATGATCTTCGATATCGGCCCCAAATCCGCGCAGGAACTGGCCGACATCATCATGAAAGCCGGTACCGTAGTCTGGAACGGCCCGGTAGGCGTATTCGAATTTGACCAGTTCGGCGCCGGCACCAAAACGATCGCCGACGCGATCGCTAATACCGCCGCGTTTACGCTGGCGGGAGGCGGCGATACCATAGCCGCCATCCAGAAATACGATATCTACGACAAGATTTCGTATATTTCGACTGCAGGCGGGGCTTTCCTCGAATTCCTCGAAGGCAAGAAATTGCCCGCCGTGGAAATTCTAGAACAGCGGGCGGCAACCAGGCCTTAATTTTTCCGCCCTCCTTTATTTCGATTGGCACAAACCAGATTGGCACATCAAATGATACGCAGAACCAAAATCGTCGCGACCCTGGGACCTTCTTCCAACGACGCCAAAACATTAGACAAAATGATGGAAGCCGGGCTGGACGTGGTACGCCTGAATTTTTCTCACGGTACGGCCCAGGATCATATCGACCGCGCCGAACTGGTTCGTTCGCTGGCGCGAGCCCGGGGTCGCGCCATCGGCGTATTGGCCGATTTGCAGGGGCCTAAAATACGCGTCGGAAAATTCGCCGACGGCAAAATCACGCTGTCTACCGGAGACCGATTCATACTCGATGCCAATTGCACGCTCGGCAATCAGGAACGCGTCGGACTGGATTACAAGGATCTGCCCAAGGATCTGGAACGCGGCGCTACCTTGCTGCTCGACGACGGGCGGATAGAAATGTGGGTGGAAGAAGTACGCGGCGCGGAAATTATCTGCCAGGTCATACAGGGCGGAATTCTTTCCAATAACAAAGGCATCAACCGCAAAGGGGGGGGACTCTCGGCGGCGGCGCTGACCGAAAAAGATATCGAAGACCTGAAAACCGCTGCGGCGCTACAAGCTGATTATATCGCCATTTCCTTTCCGCGCTCCGCCGACGATATGCATCTGGCGCGCCGTTTGCTCAAGGAAGCCGGCGGCCACGGCATGCTGGTCGCCAAGATCGAACGCGCCGAAGCAATCGAAGCGCTGGAAGAAATCGTACTCGCCTCCGATGCCATCATGGTGGCGCGCGGCGACCTGGGCGTGGAAGTCGGCGATGCTGCCGTTCCCGCCTTGCAGAAAAGAATGATACGGATGGCGCGCAAGCACAATAAGCCGGTCATCACCGCTACCCAGATGATGGAATCCATGATCCAGAACCCTATCCCGACGCGGGCCGAGGTTTCCGACGTCGCCAACGCCGTGCTCGACGGCACCGATGCGGTCATGCTGTCCGCGG
>DASSZW010000157.1:0-6930 GCA_035713285.1 Burkholderiales bacterium | reverse complement strand
GTATTTTCCTGCGTTCACTGCGGAAATCGCGTACATCACGACAAAAAACGCGAACAGCAGCGTCATGAAGTCGGCGTACGACACCAGCCAGCGGTCGGGGTTGTCGTGTTCTTCGACGTAAGGTTTGCGCGCCACGATAATTATCTCAGATACGCAGTCAGGCGCTCTTCGATGATGCGCGAATTTTCGCCGCCGGCAATCGCCAGCAAGCCTTCCGCCATCATTTCGTGCTGGTTGACCGACTGGGTGACGATCATTTTGAGGCGGTTCGAAATCGGCAGGAAAATCAGGTTGGCGAAGCCCACGCCGTAGATCGTCGCGACGAACGCGACGGCGATGCCCCCGCCCAGTTTGGTCGGATCGGACAGATGCTCCATCACCTGAATCAAGCCCAGTACGGCGCCCAATATCCCGATGGTAGGAGAATATCCGCCGGCCGCTTCCCATATCTTCGCTGCCTGGCGCTGTTCCGCTTCGTAGGCATTGATTTCCGCATCGAGGATTTCGCGCAGTTTCACCAGGTCTATGCCGTCGATAATCAGCCGCAAACCTTTCGAGGTGAACGTATCGCGACTGGCGCGCATATACGGTTCCAGGCTTAACAAACCTTCGCGCCGGGCGCTCAGGCTCCACGCCAGAATATCCTGAATCGCGCCGCGCCGTTTATCCTGCGGCGGCCTGAACACCCAGCGCACCATGCGCATCCCGCGGAGAAAAACAGGCGTATGCGTTTGCAGCAACACCGCGCCCAGTGTGCCCACCACCACGATCACGAAGGCCGCCGGCTGAAACAGGGAACTCAGACGGCCGCCGTCCAGCGTATCGGCGGTGAGGATGCCGGCAAACGCCAGCACAAGGCCGATCAGGCTGCTCCAGTCCACGACTGTCCCCTCAGATTGGCCCGGATCCGCGCTACGGCCTGGCTATGCAGCTGACAGACGCGCGATTCGGAGACGCCCATGACGGCGCCGATTTCCTTCAGATTCATTTCCTGCTCGTAATACAAACCCATCAGGATTTTTTCGCGTTCGGGCAGATCGTCTATCGCTTCGATCAAGGCGGATTTGAAACCTTCATCCAGCAAACCCGCCAGCGGATCGCCGGAAATATCGGAGCAATAGCGATCCAGAAAATTATCGTGATCGTCATCGTTGTGATAATCTTCGTAATAAATCAATTGATGGCCGCTACCCTCGGTGAGCATGTCCTGATATTCTTCCAGGGAAATTTTCAGCGCCCGGGCGATCTCGGCTTCTCCCGGCATACGGCCCAGATTTTGCTGCAACGCCGAAATGGCGGTTTCGATTTTGCGCATGTTCTGCCGCAGATTGCGCGGCAGCCAGTCGGTATTGCGCAATTCGTCAAGCATCCCGCCGCGTATCCGCTGCACGGCATAGGTTTCGAATTGAGCGCCATGGCTATCTTCGTAACGATTTACGGCATCGAGCAGGCCGATCATGCCGGCCTGGATCAAATCGTCGACTTCCACGCTGGGCGGCAGTTTCGCCTTGAGCTGGTACGCAAGACGCTTAACCAGCGGCGCATGATCTGCAAGTAACTGATTTTTGTCAGATTTTCCGTTAACCGTGTACATGTTCAAGATAAGGGCTCGCTAATAAATAATCAGTCACACCAAGCGGCTTGCAACACCGGTGTGCACCCACAATAACCCCAGCCCAGAGGGTTACTGCGCAATGTTCGTTCAAGTTAGTCATTAACGAGCCCTTAGTCCAGTTGTCCTGCGATTCGCCGAAACGCCACCGATGCCAGCGCCAGGGGAAATGCTTCAATTACCGAACGGCCGAGTCTTGCCGCACGGCTCAAATGATCATCGGCAGGAATAGACCCCATAAAATGCAATGAAACCGCCAGATACCGGTTTGCCGTTTGCGCAAGATTAGCATAAACCAGACGACCTTGCGCTTCTTCGCATTGCGTCACCAGAATTCCGAACGAGCGGCGCCCCAGTACGGCGCTCAGACGCTTGATCAGACAATACGCGGCTTTGATCGACTCTGCGCCTGCCGTCAGATGAATAACGATCGCGCCGTCGTCCATTGCGTCCACCGGCAGCCGGTCGTCGCCGTCCAGTTCGCCGTCGACCAGCATCGTGCCGTACTGTTGCGCCAGCACCGAAAAAACCTTGGACAAGCGCTGGTTTTCCGTTTCGTCGGCGCGCACCCTGGCCGCCCGTTCGCCGCTCATCGCCACCACGCTATAGCCTTGCGGCAGAGCCTGGATGACGTCGCTCAACGCGCACTGCTGCCGCGCCACTTCCAGCAGCCCTTTTTTTCGCTGCATTTTCAGGTGCAGGCCGACGCCATTGGTCCGGCGGGCGTCGACGAGCACCGTATCGCTGCCCATTTGCAGCAACGTAGCGGTCAAGTTAGTCAGCACGGCGTTCTTTTCGCCCGCGTTCTGTGTCGACAACAAGGTCACTATGCGCGGTTTGGGCTCCGACAGCATGCGCCGCAAACCCTCCGCCTGATCGAGACTGAAGTTAGCCAAAATTCACCTCGCGCAAAGTATGGTCTTGAGAGGCGCGTGCGGCGCCCGACACCACCAGCGCGAGCTCGTCGTCCTGGAACTGGAAGCCGTGCGTTTCGCGTTTCTGCCGGAAAGCGCGGTCGATCAGCAACTCGCGGTTCATCAAATGCAGGTCTTCCGGAACCCGCTGACCGTTGGCGGCGTAATACAATGTCAGCTTGTGGCGGATGATCACGTCGATCACATTGCCCATCGTCGCCGCCTCGTCGAGCTTGGTGATGATGCATCCGGACAGCCCCGTTCCCTGATAGGCGCGCACCACTTCGGTCAACGTTTCGCCGGTCGAGGTCGCATTCAGGCATAACAGGCGTTTTACCGGCGTTCCGGCTCCAGACAGCATCGCCACCTGTTCCGCCACCATCTGATCGCGCTGGTTCATCCCGACCGTATCGATGAGTACGGTATGCTTGTTTTTGAGTTCTTCCAGCGCGATCCGCAAATCGCTTTCGTCTTTCACCGAATGCACCATGACGCCCAGGATTTTACCGTAGATGCGCAGTTGTTCGTGGCCGCCGATGCGATAGCCGTCGGTCGTGATCAAGGCCAGCTTGCTGGCGCCGTGACGCATGACGCAGCGTGCGGCCAGTTTTGCCGTAGTCGTCGTTTTGCCGACGCCCGTCGGCCCCACCAGCGCGAAAACCCCGCCCTTTTCCAGAATCTCGTTTTCGTTGTCCTTGACGATCAGATTGCGCGCCAGCACGGTTTTTACCCAGGATATGCCTTCCTGCAGATTTTTGACCTCGGGCAGATTCTCGGTCAGGTGCCGCGACAGGCTCGGAGTAAACCCGGTCGAAAGCAGTTCGCGCATGATGCCCGAACGATGCGGTTGCCGGTTTTGCGTAGCGCCCCAGGCGATTTCGCTCAGCTGCATTTCCAGCATGCTGCGCATGGCGCGTATTTCCTGCATCACCCCAGCCAGTTCCGCCGCTGCGTGCGGTTCGGCAGAATTCGGCGCCGCGGCAGCCTGAGTAGAACGTGACGTTTGTAATAGGTCCGCGAGATCGGTCGCCTGATTCCGCCGCTTGGCCGCTATAGCCGGCGCAGGCGGCACGAATGCCATCAAATCGGGCAGCGGCTCGGCTTCTTTTTCGGTTGTCGGGCTGACGAGCGAGGCGATATCTTCGCTGGCCAGCGCCACGATTTCCACCCCGCCCGGAACGCTGCGATTGGATAAAATCACCGCGTCCGGCCCCAATGCATCGCGCACTTGCCGTAACGCCTCGCGCGCGCTGTTCGCTATAAATTTTTGTACATTCATACCTGCCCCCCTACTAGATTAGTCACCCTGATCGTCTTGGAATCAGGAATTTCAGAATGCGACAACACTTTTAATTGTGGAATGGCGCGATGTAAAAAACGCGCCAGCAATACACGCAAGGGATGCGGCACCAGCAATACCGGCGGCAACCCCATTTTTTCCTGCTGCCGCGTCGCCGCGTCGGCCTGAGTCGCCAGCGCGTCGGCCAGCCCCGGTTCCATCCCGGCATGATCCGGACCGCTCGCCTGTATCGCCTGCAACAGCAAACGCTCCAGCTTGTTGTCCAGCGCCATCACCGATAATTCTCCTGCCCCCGGATAAATTTGCTGGACGATGGCGCGGCCCAGCGCAATCCGCACCAGCGCCGTCAATTCGTTGACATCCTGAATGCGCGGCGCATGTTCGGCCAGCGTTTCGATCACCGTGCGCATGTCGCGGATATGCACGCCCTCGCTCAATAAATTCTGTAGCACTTTCTGCAAGGCCGACAGCGTCATGGTCTTGGGCACCAGGTCTTCGACCAGCTTGGGCGATTCGGTCGCCAGATGATCGAGCAGTTGCTGCACTTCGAGCCGGCCCAGCAATTCCGCGGCATGCTCGGTAATCAGATGATTGAGATGGGTGGCGACCACCGTACCCGAGTCGACCACCGTGTAACCCATCGTTTGCGCCTGGTCGCGCAGGCTGGCATCGATCCAGACGGCGGGCAGGCCGAACGCGGGGTCGGTAGTGCTGATCCCGGGCAAAGTGCCGCTGACCACGCCCGGATTAATGGCTAAGAACTGGCCAAAATGCGCATCGCCGCTACCGACTTCAACATCTTTCAAGGTAATGCGGTAGCCCGACGGCTTGAGCTCCAGATTGTCGCGGATATGCACGGAGGGCGGCAGAAAGCCGATTTCCTGCGCGAATTTCTTCCGTATCCCCTTGATTCTTTTCAGCAGTTCGCCACTTTGCGTTTTGTCCACCAGAGGGATGAGCCGATATCCCACTTCCAGCCCCAGCGTATCGACCGGAATAATATCGCGCCAGCTGGCTTCCTCTTCCGCCGGCGCAACCGCCGCTGCCGGAGGCGGTACGGCCGCAGCCAGTTTCGCTTTCTGCGTCAGTACATACGCCCCGCCGGCCAGAACGGCGGCGAGCATGCCGAACGCCACATGCGGCATGCCCGGAATCACGCCCATCCCGCCGACGATTCCGGCCGCGATATACAGCACTCCGGGCTTGGCGAACAGCTGGGTGAGCAATTGGCCGCCGATGTCCTGCTCGCTGGCAACGCGCGACACCACGATACCGGCCGCGGTAGAAATGATCAGCGAAGGGATTTGCGCCACCAGTCCGTCGCCGATGGCCAGCAGCGTGTAATCCTTGATCGCGACATTGAAGCTCAGATCGTGCTGCGCCATGCCGACGATCAGACCGCCGACTATGTTGATGATCGTGACCATGATGCCGGCGACCGCATCGCCGCGCACGTACTTGCTCGCGCCGTCCATCGCGCCGTAAAACTCGGCTTCCTGCGCGACTTCGGTGCGCCGCAGCCGCGCTTCCTGCTCGCCGATCAGGCCGGCATTCAGATCGGCATCGATCGCCATCTGCTTGCCCGGCATCGCATCGAGCGTAAACCGTGCGCCGACTTCGGCGATACGGCCGGCACCCTTGGTTACCACCATGAAATTGATGATCGTCAAGATGATAAACACCACGATGCCGACAGCGTAATTGCCGCCGATCAGAAAGTGGCCGAACGCCTCGATCACCTTGCCCGCCGCATCCGGCCCGGTGTGGCCTTCGGTCAGCACGACCCGGGTAGAAGCGACGTTCAGCGACAGGCGCAGCATCGTACTGACCAGCAAGACGGTTGGAAAGGCGATGAAATCGAGCGGCTTGACGGTATACAGACTGGTCAGCAAAACGATGATCGCCAGGGCGATATTGAAGCTGAAGAAAATATCGAGGATAAACGGCGGCAGCGGCAGCACCATCATCGACAGCATGACGATGATGATAAACGGCGCGACTAAAATGGCGCCATTCGGTACCGACAGCCAGGCCGGCAATTTGAATCCGTTCATGCCAGGTCTCCATCAAGGGGTTGCAGCAGGGCCGCTTCGCTCAGCGGATCGAGCTCGGGCGGCACGGCGATTTCGTCGGGCGTAACCGGCGCGACACCGCCCTGCTCGCGATAAATGCGCAACTGGAAAACGTACGCCAGCACTTCGGCAACCGCGGTATACAACGCTTCGGGAATTTCGTGTTCGA
This sequence comes from Burkholderiales bacterium, assembly GCA_035713285.1. Classification (GTDB taxonomy): domain Bacteria; phylum Pseudomonadota; class Gammaproteobacteria; order Burkholderiales; family Sulfuriferulaceae; genus Sulfuriferula. The sequence goes on along the minus strand of DASSZW010000157.1, from coordinate 863 downwards.
GGTCGGCGTGCTGGTATAACGCCCGCGCCAGCGGCGGCGCTTCTAAAATAGGAATGCTATGCTCCAGCGCCAGTTCGCGGATTTTTGCGGCGACTTCGTCAGCGCCCTTGGCGACGACCATCGGCGCCCGCATCGCCCCGTCGGCGTATTTGAGCGCTACCGCGTAATGCGTAGGGTTGGTGACGACCACATCGGCGTTGGGAATTGCCGACATCATCCTCCGCTTCGCCATTTCGCGCTGCTGGGCGCGTATCTTGGCCTTGATCTGCGGATCGCCGTCCGATTCCTTGGCTTCCTGGCGCAATTCCTGCCGGGTCATCTTGAGCTTGTTCGAGTAATGCCATAACTGATAAGGCACGTCCATCATGACGATCAGGCCCAGAGCGGCCGTCATCGAGATATAAGCAATCCACAGCAGATTCGCCATATGGCTGATGCCGGCCTGCAAGGGTTCCAGGCCCAGTCCGAGCACCGCTTCTTTCTGTTTCAGGATCACCAGCCAGGCGACGACGCCGACCAGCGTAGCCTTGGCGATCGCCTTGACCAGTTCCACGATCGATTGCATGGAAAACAGATTGCCGATGCCGGTGAGGGGGTTGATACGGGAAAAATTCGGCGTCAGGGCTTTGGCGCTGAACAGCCAGCCGCCGATCAGCGCAGGAGAAAATACCGCAACCAGAATCAAAATGCCGGCCACCGGCGCAAAAGCCAGCAACAAATCGCGCAAATCGCGCTCCAGGTAGGAATAAAGCATGGAAAAATCAAATGCGCGCGCACGATCGAACGTCATTCCCGACGTCAGATCCACTTCCAGCTGCCGTATCAGACGGTCGCCCGAAATCCAGATCGCACTGCCCGCCGCC
>DASSZW010000156.1:0-7985 GCA_035713285.1 Burkholderiales bacterium | reverse complement strand
GAATATCAGTCACGCCAACAGCGTACTGCTATTCCTGAGCGATGCGTTTGCACGCGATCCGCAACCGGCGCTGCTGGCCGCATCGCGCCAGAGCCAGTGCATGCAAATCACGGGGTGCAGCGCGCAAGGCATATTCACCGAGCAGGACTGGGTGCTCGATGCCCCGGCAGCGGCAGCCATGGTATTGGGAGGAACGCTGAGTCTCTGTACCGCACACTCTCCGGAACCGGACGATTTGATTCTTGCCCTTGCCACGCCTAATGCTGCGAACCGCCAATGGATCGATGCTCCCGGACAGCGCATAGGCGGAATTTCCGGCGATGCCACAGGACACGGCCCCTATCAGGTCTGGAGCAACGGGAAAGTCAATCCGGCCGGAAAATGCGAGTTTTATCTGCAAGGCAGCGTCGGAGCTATCGGCGTTTCGCACGGCATACGCGCACTCACCGCTCCCATGCTGGTTACCGCCAGCAACGGTTTTGACATGATCAGCCTCAACGGCCAACCTTCGCTCAATCACCTTGAACGTGAGTTACCGCTGGAAGTGCGGGAAATGGATCATATCCCGCTGCATTTGATTATGGCGGCGGAAGTCATCGGCATTCCGGATAATGCGCTGGCAGAAGGCCGCTACCGCTTGATTCCGATCGTCGCCGCCAATCCCGACGATCGTTCGGTCACGCTCGCTTTCCATCTGGAAGAGGGGAAACATATGTTCTGGGCGTTGCGGCAGCCGTTGGCGGCCGAACGCAATATGCGCGTCAGCCTGGACAGGACCGGGCAAAGACTCGGAAGCCGTCCCGACTTTGCCATTCTGGCCAGTTCTTCCGCGCGTGGCCCGGTTTTTTACGGCGGTAAGGACCGGGATTTATCGATCCTGGCGCAACTTTATCCTGAAATGCCGTTCATAGGGTTTTACGGCAATGGAGAAATTGCCTGTATCGACGATTCCAACCAGTTATTGGAGTACGCGACCGTGTTCGGATTATTTCGCCATGGAGCTGACTGATGTTCAATCCCAGCCGCCCGGACGTACGCCAGTTTTATTTTGAAACATGGCGTAAATACCGGCAAAAAATACCGTTGGCCGGCGCTGAGTTGACGGCGCTCGCTATTATTCAGGCCCATCCCGAATATCATGAATTATTGACGCAGTCGGAACGTTACCGGCAACGCGATTTCCCGCCGGAAATAGGCGCCACCAATCCATTTTTGCATTTATCCATGCATCTGGCTTTGCAGGAACAGCTTGCTATCGATCAGCCTCAGGGCGTGCGCCGATACTATCAGCGGCTATTGGCGCAGTATGGCGCGCCCGAGACCGCACAGCACGAAATGATGGATTGTCTGGGAGAAATGATCTGGCAGGCGCAACGCCGACAGACTGCGTTCGATCGAGAAATTTACTTTGGCTGCCTGGATAAAAAACTGGCTGCCTCCTAGCCCCTATCCACGACGCCACAAAAAACGATAAACGAAACCGGGGAAAGCCAGCACGATGAACATGCAGGCGGTCACAGCATAAAATTCCCAATGCTGCGGTTGAGGAGTCTCCACCTTTTTTTCAAGGAAATGCGCAACCGTGCCGACCGCGAAATACAGTACGATCATTTCGAGCACCCTCCAGCCGAACGCCTTATGACCGGACTCGGGTCGAAAAACAAAACCGATCCGTTCGACCAGAAACGGCAAATTGGCGACAACCAGCGACAGCAATAATAAAGCGGTAACCGCGCTATTCATAACGAACGCTCCATCGCATAAGCGCACAAGGCCATCAACGGTTGCGGCAATATCCCCAGGCCCAGCACCGCCAGACCGTTAGCGCTGATCAGCACTTGCATATCGGCTGGTGGCGAGAGCGGATGCATATCGGCAGGTTTTTCGAAGTACATCAGACGCACGACACGCAAATAATAAAATGCTCCGATCAGCGAGAATATCACTGCAACGACCGCCAGCCAGGTATAGCCGGCGTGAACGACCGCCTGCAACACGGCCAGCTTGGCATAGAAGCCGATAGTTGGAGGCAGGCCGGCTAACGAAAACATCAGCAGTAACAGCATGAAAGCATACCATGGATTACGCTGATTCAGGCCTTTTAAATCTTCCAGCCGGTCGGCTTCGAAACCTTGCCGCGAGAGCAGCATGATCATACCGAACGATCCCAGACCGGTCAGGACGTAGGCCAGCACATAAAACATCGACGCACTGTATCCGGCGGTATCGGCCGCCAGCAATCCCAGCAGCAAAAAGCCCATATGAGAGATAGTCGAATACGCCAGCATCCGTTTGAAATTCGTCTGCGCTATCGCTGCTATATTTCCGACCGCCATCGACAGTACGGCCATGATAGCCAGCATTTGCTGCCAATCGGGCGACAATACCTGAAGCCCTTGTGCCAGTATGCGTATCGTGAAAGCGAACGCAGCGATTTTGGTCGCAGTCCCGATAAATATGGTCACCGCTGTCGGAGCGCCGTGATAGACATCGGGTAGCCACATATGGAAGGGCGCTACTCCCAGTTTGAATGCGATACCGGCAACAATGAACACCAGGCCGAATATCAGCACCATCCGGTTGCCGATATCGGCTTGCAATACCAGGGCGATACGCGGAATCTCCAGGCTGTCGGTGGTGCCGTAAACCATCGACATGCCATAGAGCAGCATCCCCGACGCCAGTGCGCCCAGGACGAAATACTTCATCGCCGCTTCGGAAGCGATGGCGGAATCACGCTGCAAGGCAACCAGGGCATACAGAGACAGGCTGAGCAATTCCAGTCCTATATATAACGTCAAGAAGTGATTAGCGGATATCATGACCATCATGCCCAGCGTCGCAAACAGGGTCAACGTAAAGAATTCGCCCTGAAACATGCCCCGCACCCGGATATATTCGCGGGAATACACCAGACTGATAGCGACGGTAAAATACAGGATCAGCTTCAGCGAGTCCGACAGCAGATCGTCCACAAACATTCCGTGCATGGTGTAAACCGTCTCGCCGGTTGCCGTTGAAAATGTCAGCCAGCCGCACCCGGCCAGCGTTGCCAGCGTGAGAATGTAAGTTATGTAACGCTGGTCCTGTCCGAGAAACAGATCCAATATCAGAATACCGCATACCGCAGCGAGTAAAAACACCTCCGGCAGCAATGGCATCAGGTCACTTAAGGCAAAATTCATCGTATTCCTTTATTATTGCTTATGGCAGTTTGCTTTGCGCAACATGCGCCAGCAAGTTATCCACGGTAACGTGCATCACTTTCGTTACCGGCTCGGGATAGATACCCATCGCCAGCGTCAGAACCGCCAGCGCGGCCAGAAAACCGAATTCGCGGGGATTGATATCCTTGAGCCTGGCTACTTCGGGATTGGTGATCTCGCCGAAAATCACGCGTTTGTACATCCATAACGTGTAGGCAGCGCCGAAAATCAGCGTTGTCGCGGCGGCAAAGGCATACCAGAAATTCACTTTGATCGCCGCCAGTATCACCATAAATTCCCCGACGAAACCGCTGGTACCGGGCAATCCGGCGTTAGCCATCGAGAACAGCATCAGAAAAGCCGCAAAGACCGGCATCTTGTTGACCAGGCCGCCATAATCGGCGATTTGCCGGGTATGCATGCGGTCGTACATGACCCCAATGCTCAAGAACATGGCCGCAGATATGAAGCCGTGCGAAATCATCTGCAGCAATGCGCCTTCCATCCCGATATTATTGAACAGGAATATCCCCAGCGTCACAAAGCCCATGTGCGAAATCGACGAGTACGCGATCAGTTTTTTCATGTCGCTCTGCACCAACGCGACGAGGCTGATGTACACCACGGCAATCAGCGAGATAGTAACGATAAAGCCGGTCATGTAATGGCTGGCGTCGGGCGTGATCGGCAGATTGAACCGCATGAAACCGTAAGCGCCGATTTTGAGCGTAATCGCCGCCAGCACTACGGAACCGCCGGTAGGCGCTTCGACGTGCGCATCCGGCAGCCATGTGTGAACCGGCCACATCGGCACCTTTACGGCGAACGAAAGAAAGAACGCGACAAACAGAAGTATCTGGACCGGCAAGCTCAGCGGCAGCGCATAATAATCGATGATTTCGAAACTGCCGCCAGACTGAAAATACAGATAAATGAATGCCACCAGCATGAGCAAAGAGCCAAGTAAGGTGTATAGAAAAAACTTGACTGCCGCGTAGACGCGCCTGGGTCCGCCCCAGATACCGATGACCAGAAACAGCGGAATCAGCATCGCTTCGAAAAACACATAAAACAGCATTGCATCCAGCGCGACGAAAACGCCGTTGATCAGGCCAGACATGATCAGAAACGCCGCCATGTATTGCGAGGTTTTGTTTTGAATGACCTGCCAGCCCGCGATCACGACCAGAACCGTCGTAAAGCTGTTGAGCAGCACAAACGGCATGGAGATACCGTCTACGCCCAAATGGTAATTGATGTGATAGGTCGGTATCCAGGCCATGAATTCGACAAATTGCATATTCGCCGTCGCGGTGTCGAAGTTCGGGTACAAGGGGAGCGTTACGGCAAAAGCGAGAATCGACCCCAGTAATGCGATCCATCTCGCCAGCGTAGCATGACGCTCCGAGCCGGTGGCCAGAACCAGAATACCGGCACAGATAGGCAACCAGATCGCCAGACTTAAAAGTGGATATCCTGCTAGCATAAAACCCCTATTCGTTATGAATTATCTGTCTGCTGATTAAGCAACGCGCACAAACCAGGTGATCAGGGCGAATATGCCTATGATCATGGCAAACGCATAATGGTAAATATATCCCGACTGCCATTTACGAACGACTGTCGCAAACCAGCCGACCAGATTGGCAGTGCCGTTGACGAAGAAACCGTCGATTATTTTAACCTCGCCTACCCGCCAGAAAAAATTGCCTAGCGCTCGTGCGCCCCCGGCAAAAAACCATGCATTAAAGGCATCGAATCCATATTTGTTTTCGAGAATGACGTATATCAGCGCGAAACGGCGTTTGATCGCTTCGGGTATCTCCGGCTTCTGCAGATAAAAAAACCAGGCCAGCACAACACCGGATAACGCCAGCCATATCGGTAACCCGGTCAGACTGTCAAGCGCCATGGAAGCCGCACCGTGATAATCGCGCTGCAAATCCGCCATGGCAGGATGCAAAGCAGCATTAATGGTGATTGCGCCCTTGAAATAATCGCCGAACAGCATCGGTCGAATCGCAAAATATCCGATCAGCACAGACGGGATCGCCAGCAATATCAGCGGTACGGTAACTACCCAAGACGATTCGCGGGGCACGCCGTGATGGTGATCGTCGCCGGGATGTTCCTCGCTTTCTTCGTGGCCTGCATCGAGTTCGTTCGCCTTATGGGCGTGGAACCGCGTTTTGCCGTGAAATACCAGAAAATACAGCCGGAAACTGTAAAAAGCGGTCACGAACACGCCAGCCAGTACCGAGAAATAGGCAAAGCCCGCTCCGGCGATGCCTTGTTCCATTGCGATATGCGTCGCCTCGATGATACTGTCCTTGGAATAAAAACCGGAAAAGAATGGCGTACCGATCAAAGCCAGCGACCCGATCAGGAAGGTGATCCAGGTAATCGGCATATATTTGCGCAATCCGCCCATATTGCGGATGTCCTGATCGTGGTGCATGCCCATGATCACCGAACCGGCGGCCAGGAACAGCAGCGCCTTGAAAAAGGCGTGCGTCATCAGATGAAATACGGCTACGGAGTACGCGGAAACGCCCAGCGCCACCGTCATATAACCTAATTGCGACAAGGTCGAATAAGCGATGACCCGCTTGATATCGTTCTGGATGATGCCGAGAAAACCCATGAACAGCGCGGTCATGGCACCGATAACAAGAACGAACGACAGGGCCGTTTGCGACAGCTCGAACAAGGGCGACATCCTGGCCACCATGAAGATGCCAGCGGTCACCATCGTAGCGGCATGGATCAGCGCCGAAATCGGAGTCGGGCCTTCCATCGAATCGGGCAGCCAGACATGCAGCGGGATCTGCGCCGATTTCCCCATCGCGCCGATAAACAGCAATATGCAGATTACCGTCATCAATGACCAGGACGAGCCGGGAATGAGGCTGATCATCTGGCTGGAAAGTTCAGGAGCGCGTGCGAACACCGTCGCGTAATCCAGCGAGCCGAAATACGCGAGCACCACTCCTATGCCCAGCAGAAAACCGAAATCGCCGACCCGGTTCACCAGAAACGCTTTCAGGTTCGCATAAATGGCGGTAGGCCGCGTATACCAGAAACCGATCAGCAGATACGACACCAACCCTACCGCTTCCCAGCCGAAAAACAGTTGCATGAAATTATTCGCCATCACCAGCATCAGCATGGAGAAGGTAAAGAGGGAAATATAGCTGAAAAAGCGCTGATAGCCTGGATCGTCGCGCATATAACCGATGGTATAGATATGCACCATCAGCGACACGAAGGTCACGACCAGCATCATCATCGTGGTCAGGCTGTCGATCAGGAAACCTATTTCCATTCTTACCGAACCGACGGTTATCCAGGTGTATACCGTCCCGTTGTAAACGTGTCCGGCCTGCACATCCTGGAATATCAGCCACGAAGCCCAGCAAGACACCGCCACGCCGGCTATGGTGACCAGATGCGACAAGGTGCGGCCGATCGCCCAGCCGAACAGACCGGCCGCCAGGGCGCCGAACAAAGGCGCCAGCGGCACTAGAAGATAAAGTTGCTGCATTGCTGTCATAGTTAATTCCCGTCAGTGGCGCACTGCACCCTTAGCCTTTCAGATGATCCAGATCGTCCACATGGATAGTACGCAGATTGCGGAACAGCACTACCAGTATGGCCAGGCCGATCGCGGATTCCGCCGCGGCTACAGTCAAAATAAAGAACACGAAGATCTGGCCCGCCGTATCGCCCAGATAATGGGAGAACGCGATAAAATTCATATTGACGGCCAATAACATCAGTTCTATGGCCATCAGCAGCACAATGAGATTTTTCCGGTTCAAAAATATCCCGAGCACGCTGATTGCGAACAGGATCGCTCCCAGAATCAGATAATGCGACAATGACAACACGGTATTCCCCTTAAAAAATCAGCAAGCTTCGTCAGGATTTAGTCGAAGAAGGCTGTTCAGACGCCATTTCCACCATGCGTACGCGATCTTCGCGCTTCACTTTGACCTGCTCCGACGGATCCTGGTATTTGCTGCTCTTGCGGCGGCGCATCGTCAAGGTGATCGCCGCCACGATGGCAACCAGCAAAATCACCGCCGCCAGCTCGAACGGATAAACGTAATCGGTATAAAGCAGGCTGCCGAGTTCTTTGGTATTGCTATAACCGGCGGGATGGGCGATCGGCGCCGGGATGATACTCAGGCCGAAACTGCGGCTGCCCAGCACTATCGCCATTTCCAGCGCCAGCATGGTTGCAACCAGTCCGGCCAGAGGCAAATAATCCCAGAATCCTTCGCGCAACCGGTCGATATTGATATCGAGCATCATCACCACAAACAGGAACAGCACCATGACCGCTCCGACATATACCAGCACCAGCGCGATCGCCAGGAATTCCGCTTCCAGCGTCAGCCATAAGCCCGATGCGCTGAAAAAAGCCAGCACCAGAAATAAGGCTGCATGGACCGGATTGCGCGTGGTCACGACCCGGAAGGCGGCAAATATCAAAATCGCCGAAAAGAAATAAAAAACTGCAGTAACAAAATTCATGGTTGATTTTCCCCGGATAGATTATCGGTATTTGGCATCGGCAGTCCGGGCAGCCGCAATCTGTGCTTCATACTTGTCGCCGATCGCCAGCAACTGATCTTTGGTATAGTACAGATCGCCGCGCTTTTCTCCATGATATTCAAGGATATGCGTTTCGACAATCGAATCTACCGGGCACGATTCTTCGCAAAAACCGCAGAAAATACACTTAGTGAGATCAATATCGTATTGCGTAGTGCG
>DASSZW010000155.1:0-3469 GCA_035713285.1 Burkholderiales bacterium | reverse complement strand
CCTCGTAGAATTCCATCATGGTGAATTCGGGATTGTGGCGCGTCGACAAGCCTTCGTTACGAAAATTACGATTGATTTCGAATACTTTTTCCAGACCGCCGACGACCAGCCGCTTCAAATACAATTCGGGAGCGATACGCAAGAACATCTGCATATCGAGTGCGTTGTGGTGAGTGACGAACGGCTTTGCGCTCGCGCCGCCGGGGATGGAATGCATCATCGGCGTTTCGACTTCCAGATAGCCGCGCCCGGTCATGAACTGGCGGATCGCCTGGACGATCCTGAAGCGGGTCATGAACACTTGCCGCGAACCGTCGTTGGTCATGAGATCGACATAACGCTGCCGGTAGGTCTGCTCCTGATCGGTCAGTCCATGAAATTTTTCCGGCAACGGCCGCAACGATTTGACCAGCAGCCGCACGTTTTGCACCTGCACGGTCAATTCGCCGGTCTTGGTGCGGAACAATACTCCCGTCGCGCCGACGATGTCGCCGAGATCCCAGTGTTTGAATTCCTGGTGCAGATCGGCCCCGACATGATCGTTGCTCACATAAATCTGCAATTGGCCGCTCATGTCCTGCAGGGTGGCGAAACTGGCCTTGCCCATTACCCGCTTGAGCATCATCCGTCCCGCAAACTGCACGGTTACGGGCGTTGCGGCGAGTTCTTCCTTGCCCGCTGCGGCGTATTGCGCCTGCAGTTCGCCGGCAAAATGCAGCCGCGCGAAATCGTTGGGAAAAGCGACCCCCGTTTCGCGCAAAGCCGCGAGTTTGGCGCGCCGTTCCGCGATAATCTGATTTTCTTCCCGCGGATCGATTGGAAGTGTGTCGGTCATGCCTAAACCCCTTGTTTCAAACTGGCCTGGATAAATTCGTCGAGATCGCCGTCCAGCACTTTCTGTGTATTGGAAATTTCCACGCTGGTGGGCAAATCCTTGATGCGCGATTGATCGAGCACGTAAGAACGGATCTGATGGCCCCAGCCGACGTCGGATTTACCGGCTTCGAGCTTGTCTTGTTCGGCCTGGCGTTTGCGCAGTTCCGCTTCGTACATCCGCGATTTCAGCATGGTCATCGCTTCGGCGCGATTCTTGTGCTGCGAGCGATCATTCTGGCATTGTACGACGATGCCGGTCGGGATATGCGTGATCCGTACCGCCGAATCGGTTTTGTTGATGTGCTGACCGCCCGCGCCGCTGGCGCGATAGGTATCGACGCGCAGATCGGCGGGGTTGATATCGACCTCGATCGAATCGTCGACTTCGGGATACACGAATACGCTGGCAAATGAAGTGTGCCTGCCGCCGGACGAATCGAACGGCGATTTGCGCACCAGCCGATGTACTCCGGTCTCGGTACGCAGGAATCCATACGCGTATTCGCCGTCGACTTTGATGCTCGCGGACTTCACGCCGGCCACATCGCCGTCGGAGACTTCCAGCAATTCGGTCTTGAAGCCTTTGCGCTCGCAATAGCGCAAATATTGCCGCAGCAGCATCGATGCCCAGTCGCAGGCTTCGGTGCCGCCGGCGCCCGACTGGATATCGATAAAGCAGTTGTTGGGGTCCATGGGATTAGCGAACATGCGGCGGAATTCCATGCCTTCAATGATGCGCGCCAGCGCACCGACGTCGTCGCCGACTGCCGCCAGCGTCTCGTCGTCGCCTTCTTCGCGCGCCATGTCGAACAGATCGCGGCCGTCACGCAATCCCTGATCCAGCTTCTGTAAGGTCAACACCACATTTTCCAGCGATTTTTTCTCACGCCCCAGCGCCTGGCTGCGCTTGGGATCGTTCCAGACCGCCGGATCTTCCACCAGCGCATTGACTTCTTCTAGACGCTGCTGCTGCGTATCGAAGTCAAAGATACCTCCGTAATGCCAAAGTGCGTTGTGCCAGATCGACTAACGAGGCATCTATTTGATTAATGCGTTCTGCTTCCATAGCTTAGACTGTATTCCAAAACTGCTTATTATAACAGCAAGAAATCATAAAAGAACGCACAAAGCCATCAAGAAGATGCAACACGCCGGAAACGGTGCAATTCCCGTCGGCATGTAAAGAAAAACGTTAAGATAGCTCTTGTAAAAAATGATGATTCCGTATTTAATGTGTCTTATTTCGAGTACTTTGCGGTCTCCAATAGCGCTGTTTTATGCTGTTTTTATCAAATAATTCCATAACTCTTTCTTTTCAACAAAACAGCATGCTGGATATAGACGAAAACACTCTGCAGGCAGCGTTAAAGCATCTCAAGCAAGCCATGCACAAACATGAATCCTGGCATAAAGAAATTTCGCGCACCATCGTCGGCCGCCTGCCGTGCGACCAGCGCGACATAGCAGAAGACGCGCACCGGCATTGCGGGTTCGGTTTGTGGTACTACAATGAACTCCCGTCAGTTTTGCGCAATCACCCCGCATTTGCCCCCATGCGTCTGGCGCATGAGCATATTCATCAGTGTGCCCGTAAAATGCTGTGCAAACTGGCTGCCGAACCCGATCTGCACATGGATGATTACGACCGTTTTACCGCTTCTCTCGAAACATTTTGTCAGGAAGCCAAAACGCTGGAGAGGAAAATAGAAGGCCTGCTGTATCATTACGACCCTCTTACCGGTGCCGGAACCCGGGCAATCATGCTTGCCGAACTGGCCAAGCTTTCCCGCCTGGCCGATGAGCAGATACAGAGCAGCTGCATCGTTTTCATGAATTTCACCCATCTCAAATTCATCTACGAACTTTACGGCCAATTGCTGGGCGATCAGGCGCTCGTCGCGGCGATTCGTTTTATCAAGAAACAACTGCGCCCGTTCGACAGTATTTTCTATTACGGCAATGACTCCTTTATCATTTCCATGCCGGTTACGGATTTGTCCAGCGCGCGCACGGTTCTCGGCCGAGTGCATGGAAAGCTGGCTGTTTTTCCGCTCGCTTATCATGATGCCACCCCGATATTCATGACAGCGACTTTCGGCCTCACCTTGCTCGATACCGGATGCAGCATCGAAGAAAATATACAACGGGCGCGGCACGCTTCCCAATTAGCGCAAATCGCCGCCAGCAACAATATCCAGACCTGGGATGTTTCCATCGGCGCCGCCAGGACCTGAGCCGGAACCGACCCTGGCGGCAACGCCGGATTCCGGTCCGGATTTCATCGGCAATTGTGACGGGCCAGGCGCAGCAAGCCGCTGAATTGTGAGCACGACCGTTCCGGCTTGATGTATTATCTGCACATTATTAAACCCGTACGCCACAGGAATTCATCTTGATCAAGAGAAACTGGCTCGCCTTTGTTTTCGCTTTTGCTTTGCCGATACTCGCCGCGTTCTGGTGGTGGGGCGGATTCAATCACGCCAGCGTCCAGCTTCAGCAAAGCGAGCCGGTCTATTATGCCTATATCGAATATTACGGCGATTTCGGCAATTTGCCCGAAATACAGCAAAAAGTTCATAAGGCTTTGCTCGAC
>DASSZW010000154.1:0-4076 GCA_035713285.1 Burkholderiales bacterium | reverse complement strand
TCATCTGATTTGTTTAATGGGGTATATCATGCCTATCCGTCCTCCGGTAATTCCCTCCTCTGAAATCACCTCCCAGACGCTTTATCTGCAACGTCGGAAATTCATAAGGAATTCCGCCCTATGGGCCTCTGCCGCAATGTTTCCGGAAATCAGCGCAGCCAGTACTCGCCTGCACGCCGCAGTCAATAGCCGCTATAGCACCACGGAAACCGTGACCCGCTATAAAGACATAACGACTTACAATAATTATTACGAGTTCGGCACCGGCAAATCGGATCCTTCCGAATACGCTAAGGATTTAAAAACCCGTCCGTGGACGATCGATATCGTCGGCGAAGTAAAACATCCGAAGAAGTGGGATATCGATGCTCTGATCAAGGCTTTCCCCCTTGAAGAACGCATTTATCGCATGCGTTGCGTAGAAGGCTGGTCCATGGTCATTCCCTGGCTGGGTTTTCCGCTCGCGAGCCTGATCCGTCAGGCCGAACCTACCGGCAAAGCGAAATACGTCGAATTCACCAGCCTGTACGACCCGGCCCAAATGCCGGGACAACGTCGCGCCATTCTGGACTGGCCGTATGTCGAAGGCTTGCGGATGGATGAAGCGATGCATCCGCTGAGCTTGCTTGCAGTAGGTCTGTACGGACAGACGCTGCCGAATCAGAACGGCGCGCCGATCCGGCTGGTCGTACCCTGGAAATACGGCTTCAAAAGCGCCAAAGCCATAGTCCGCATCCGCTTTATGGAACAGCAGCCTCAGACGGCCTGGTCGCGCAGCGTACCGAGCGAATACGGCTTTTATTCCAACGTCAATCCGGCGGTTGACCACCCGCGCTGGAGCCAGGCCAGAGAGCGCCGCATCGGCGAATTTTTCAAGCGTGACACCTTGCCTTTCAACGGCTATGGCGACCAGGTCGCCGCCCTGTATCGCGGCATGGATCTGAGGAAATATTTTTAATGGGGTTGAAGGTTTCGCTGAACCATCTCAAAATTATCGTTTTCCTGTCGGCCTGTTTGCCGCTGCTGCGCCTGGCAATATTGGCGTCAAGCGACGGTCTCGGGGCCAACCCGGTTGAATTCATCACTCATTCGACCGGGACCTGGACTTTGGTCGGCCTGATGTTGACCCTGACCGTAACGCCGTTACGGCAATTGACCGGCTATACCGGTTTGATCCGGATCAGGCGCATGCTCGGCCTGTTCACCTTTTTTTATGCAAGCCTGCATTTTGTCACCTATATCTGGCTGGACCAGTTTTTCGATCTGCATGCAATCGTTAAGGACGTATATAAACGGCCCTTCATAACGGTCGGTTTCATCGCCTATCTCTTGCTGATCCCTCTGGCGCTGACTTCCAGCAACGCCATGATCCGGCGCCTGGGCGCACAACGCTGGCAGCGTTTGCACCGCCTCGTTTACCTGATCGCAATACTAGGAGTAGTGCATTACTGGTGGCTGGTAAAAAAAGATATACGTCAACCGCTGATTTATGCCGCAGTCCTTGCCTTCCTCTTGGGCTGGCGCGTAGTTCGGCGGCAGCGGGCCAAGGGTTAAACTTGAGCATAATGCCGAATTCGATAGCAGCGCACAGTTCGGCCGCTGCCAAAATCATAGTCCGGCCGGAATAGCATGCATCGGAGTAAAAATGGCCTTGCCGCATTTTTTTGTTTAATGGAATTGCGGTAAACTGCAGTAATTATAAACAATAACTACCAGAAAGCGACCCGTGGCTTCAAAGATCAAGGACGGCCAGACCCCCAATTATCCCTTCTGCCGTCCGGCGTATCTCGATGCCCGGCATTTCTGTCAATCTATTGTCGCCTGCAGATGAAACTCTTGCTGACCGGCTATGTACGTCTATTGCGTTCGTCTGTCTTGATGGCCGTACTGATATTCAGCACTCTGTCGTGTCAAGCGCAACCCGCGAAACTGACTGGCCAATGGTACGAGGTGACGGCAAACACAGGCTGCTCGACCATGCCGACATTGCATTGTCCAGGCATGCGGCAGGTCGGCGCGCTGAACCGTACCGGCGGCCAATTCGTCTGGCAAGGTACGTTTGCGCTCGCCGCCCCCGCCCGGCTGGTATTGGATTTCAAGAATTCCAGCGTCATCGGTAGCTTCACGCACCGGATTTTCGACGACCGCGGACATCTTGTCGGTCTGGCCAGCGGCGGAATCGAAAGCGATGCCGCCAATCCTTTTTTCCTGCGCCATGGTCGCGAATTCAACTTGCCGGCAGGACACTATCGCCTGATAACCGGACTCGCGTCGCCGTTTTTGCTCGCACAACCGGAGCCGTACCTGGACACCCTCAGCCATTACGAACAAGCGGTCAAGGCTGGCGACGCCATCACCCTGATGTCCATGGGCGTTCTGTTCGGCCTGATGTTCTATTACGCCGTGCTGTCCGGCATCCGGCGCAATGCGACCGACGGATTTTACGCATTGTTCATCCTGGGCAATCTGTTATACAACGGCACGGCTTTACTCGTCTTCCGGGAACTGTTCGATTGGCACTGGTTCTATCTGATCAGCTTTCCCATCCTGTTTTCCAATGGCATTTACGTTCTGTTCGTCCTGCGCCTGCTCAACATAAACAATGAAGGCAACCCGTTGCTTTACCGCATCGGCATGGGGCTGATCGGATTATTTGCCGCGTTCCTGCTGTTGGCGCTATTGAAACCAGACTGGTCGCTCGAACTCGACCGGACCGGCGTGGCTATGTTTTTACTGTTTGGGCTGATAAGCGGCGCCGTGAAAACCCGGCAAGGGCATTTTTCCGCACCGGCATATCTCGCTGCGGTGCTGGTCTTTTTCGCCCTGGGCGTACTGTCGATCTCCTTAGGAAGATTGAACGGGGTATACACCATTTACATCGAGCATCTGGGATTGCTTGCCGTAACCGTCGAAGCCCTGCTGCTCGCGCTGGTCCTGGCCCAGCAATTTTCACAATTGCGCATGCAGTTCGAACATGCCCATGCGCATGCCACGCTCGACGCGCTCACCGGGCTGCTGAACCGACGCGGTTTCTTTGAAGCAGGAATTGCCGAACTCGAACGTTCCAAACGCTATGAACGGCCATTGTCGATCGTCTTCATCGATCTGGATAATTTCAAGCAACTGAACGATGCGCGGGGTCACGATATCGGTGATGCGGCATTACGGGCAACCGCCCAAAAACTGCGCTCTGTCTTACGGTCCAACGATCTGCTGTCCCGGCTGGGAGGCGACGAATTTGCCATTCTTTTACCCGAAATCGACGGTTCGGCCGCTGCCGAAGCAGGACGAAAGATTTTCTCGGCCGCCGGCGGCGCATTACAGGACTATCACCCCGTGACCGTCAGCATTGGCGTCATTCACTTTACCAAAGTTACAAAAACCTTCTCCGCCATCATGAAAATGGCGGACGAACTCATGTACGACGTCAAAAAAAGCGGCAAAAACAATATAAATATTCGTTACTACAACTAATGGCTGATTGCGCAGTCTTGTTCTGCCTTTCAAACCTCGCAAGCGACTTGCATCTCCGAACAATTTTCCTTTCGGACAGCGCTCCAAATATACGTCCATCACTTAGATTCCTTAAGTCGAATACGTCATCAAAGATGCCGCTTAATCAACATTCAGATATCAAGACGTTTCGCGATTTGATGCGCTAGCGCAGCCAAGCCGACCGCCGCAACGGTCATGAACGCCATCTTGTGCCGATTGGTGAACATCTCTAAACTGTAGTTGCGTGATCGATCATCAAATCTGCCGTGCGCCGAATAATTGCCGGGAACGGGCTCGAATAGATTGGCGGGAGCCTCAGGAGCAATCGGATGGTCAGTAAGTTGCCCAGAATAGCCTGCCTGGGCTAAATACCGATCAAGCAGTCCCGGCGCGATCTGGTTGGCAAGGATCGCTTTGACCGTGGGCCAGCCGACCCAAATCTCGCGTCGCTTGTGCGTAGCAGCAAAAAAAATGGCGCGGGCTGCTACCTCTGGCTGAAAAATCGGTGCGACCGGTTTGGCCTTGAGCCCCATCTTGTTGAGGGCCCAGTCGAATTGCGGCGTGTTGATTGCAGGCAGATC
>DASSZW010000153.1:0-2282 GCA_035713285.1 Burkholderiales bacterium | reverse complement strand
AACATTACTGCTCGTTTTTTTATCTGGTTCTGGCAGCCATTACAGTTGGGACAACGTATCGAAATATTCCCGGAATCGCTGTGCGGCGAAGTCATTGAAG
Organism: Burkholderiales bacterium; assembly: GCA_035713285.1. Lineage (GTDB taxonomy): Bacteria > Pseudomonadota > Gammaproteobacteria > Burkholderiales > Sulfuriferulaceae > Sulfuriferula. The sequence goes on along the minus strand of DASSZW010000153.1, from coordinate 2,182 downwards.
AAAATCTAATGTTTACCGAATTGCGCCAGGATGACGGCCGGATTGTGGTGATACCTAACAATCTATTTTTCCAACGTATTATTCGGCGTACGCCTGATGTTGAAAGCAAAGCTGGCTTGGATAATGATAAAACTGAACCATGAACGCCACTAGACAGTGCAAATTTTATTGGGCAGTTCTATGCACGAAACGCCACTGGTGTCATTGAGTTATGTCGAGGTAATACAGGGCCGCCTAGCGCGGTACAGCAAATGCTGTCTGGATGCAATTACGTCAAAGTCTGAAAGGCATGTCTGAATATTCAGCATCTTTAAGTAAGCGAGTTACTGGAATGCTCAAAGCCGGTGTTAACCCCCTACGCGCTATGCGTGCTTTGTATCGCAAACTATCGGAATAGCGCAAGCTTATGCCTGATGCATTGGTGCTGTTAGACGAATGGCAAAAAATATCGCCAGGCCCGCTAAAGAAACGCATGACTTGCGTGACAAACTCATCATCGTCGCAAAGATATTTATCGTAATATTGCCTACAAGCAATACTGGCGGAGAGAGAGGGATTCGAACCCTCGGTAAGGCTATAAACCCTACGCTCCCTTAGCAGGGGAGTACCTTCGACCACTCGGCCATCTCTCCTGATTGCGCTTTGCGATGTTTTTCGGCAACCACAGGCAGCGCAGAATTGTAGCGTGTCGGCGGCATTAAGTCAAATTTAACCGGCATTTTCCAGATTGAAGGCTTTATGCAGCACGCGTACGGCGAGTTCCAGGTATTTTTCGTCGATGACGACCGATATCTTGATTTCCGAGGTGGAGATCATCAGGATGTTGATGCCTTCGTCGGCCAGGGTTTTGAACATGGTGCTGGCGATGCCGACGTGCGAGCGCATGCCGACGCCGACGATGGAGACTTTGGCGATTTTGTCGTCGCCGATGATTTCGCGGGCTCCGATTTTTGACTGCATGCCGCGCAGCAGTTCGATGGCGCGGCTGTATTCGTTGCGGTGTACGGTAAAGGTGAAATCGGTCGTGTTGTTGGCGCCGATGTTCTGGATGATCATGTCGACGTCGATGTTGCTGTCGGCGACCGGGCCGAGTATCCGGTAGGCGATGCCTGGCGTGTCGGGGACGCTCAGTACGGTGATCTTGGCTTCGTCGCGATTGAATGCGATACCGGAGATGATCGCTTGTTCCATGGTGTTTTCTTCCTCAAAGGTGATGAGCGTTCCTTCGCCCGTTTCCTGGAAGCTGGACAGGACGCGAAGTTTGACTTTGTATTTTCCGGCGAATTCGACCGAGCGCAATTGCAGGACCTTGGAGCCGAGGCTGGCCATTTCCAGCATTTCTTCGAAGGTGATCGTCTGCAGCCTGCGCGCTTCGGGAACGATGCGCGGGTCGGTGGTGTACACGCCGTCGACATCGGTATAAATCTGGCATTCGTCGGCTTTGAGCGCCGCGGCCAGTGCGACGCCGGTGGTGTCGGAACCGCCGCGGCCGAGGGTGGTGATGTTGCCGTGTTCGTCTATGCCCTGAAAACCGGCGACGACGACGACCTTTCCGGCATTGAGATCGTTACGGATATGTTCTTCATCGATGGCGAGAATGCGCGCTTTGGTATAGGCGCTGTCGGTGACGATGCGGACTTGCGATCCGGTATAGCTTTTCGCCTGCAGGCCCAGCGCTTTGAGCGCCATGGCGAGCAGGGCGATGGTGACTTGTTCGCCGGTGGAAATAAGCACGTCGAGTTCGCGCGGGTCGGGCAACGCCTGCATTTCGCGGGCCAGCGCGAGCAGCCGATTGGTCTCGCCGCTCATGGCGGACAATACGACGACGACTTGATGGCCCAGGGTTTTGAATTTGGCGACGCGTTCCGCGACGTTTTTGATTCGTTCTACGCTGCCGACCGAGGTGCCGCCGTATTTTTGTACTATGAGTGCCATGACTATAATTATTAGAGTGATTAGTGCTAAAGCCGATATTGGCTAAATCTGGATTTTAGCGCAGTTGCTATAAATTGGCGAGCATTACGCAGTCTTGAGCGAGGGCGTGAGATGCGGCGCCAGCGTTTGCAATAATTGCGCAAAGATTTTGGGGTTGCCGGCCACGATATTGCCGCTGTCTATATAGCTGTCGTCGCCCTGAAAATCGCCGACCAGGCCGCCTGCCTCCTTGACCAGCAGGCAGCCT
>DASSZW010000152.1:0-21931 GCA_035713285.1 Burkholderiales bacterium | reverse complement strand
AGCCGTCTTTGATGACGGTGACGTCGATGTTGACGATATCGCCGTTTTTGAGCTGCTTGTCGCCGGGGACGCCGTGGCAGATCTGCTGGTTAACGGAAGTGCAGATGGAGCGGGGATAGGGCGCATGACCCGGCGGCGCGTAATTGAGCGGGGCAGGGATGGTGTGCTGGACTTCGACCATGTAATCGTGACATAGTTTGTCGAGTTCGCCTGTCGTTATGCCCGGCTGCACAAAGGGAGTGATATAGTCGAGCAGCTCTGCCGCGAGGCGGCCGGCTACCCGCATTTTTTCTATGTCTTCGGACGATTTTAAACTGATGGACATAAGGTATCGGAATGCTGAATGACAGTAAAAACTGAATGACACCTAAAGTGTAGCAGGAAAGTTGACATTCAGCCCGGATAACCGTGCAATTTAAGCTTGTCAAGCAAGCATGCGGTTTCAAATATCGGCAAACCCATTACGCCCGAATAACTTCCGACGAGATGTTCGACGAATATCGCTCCCCGGCCCTGAATCGCATAAGCGCCGGCTTTGTCCAGCGGTTCGCCGCTATTCGCGTAGCATTCGATTTCTTCCGCCGTCAGCGATTTGAACGTGACGCTGGACTTGCACGTCATATGCTGCAGGTATTCGCGATAAACTATCGCTACGGCAGTCATGATCTCATGCGTGCGCCCCGATAGCTGCGTCAGCATTCGAACGGTATTTTCCCGGGTTTTGGGTTTGCCGAAAATGGCGCCGTCCAGCGTTATGCTGGTATCGGCGCCCAGTACCGGATATTGCGGAAGCCGGCGCTGGATTACGCGTTGCCAGCCCAGCAGGGCTTTTTCGGTCGCAATGCGCTGGACATGATCGCCGGGCGACTCAGCTGCCAGCGGTGTTTCATCCAGATCCTGCCTGTCGGCCGAATCCCGCAAGAGTAATACCTCATAGCGGATACCCATTTGAGTCAATAATTCGCGCCGCCGGGGCGAACGCGAGGCCAGATAAATGCGGGAAGGGAATTTATTCACGATGATAGGGATGATTCTGAGTCACGCTCCAGGCACGGTAAAGCTGTTCCGCCAGTAACACCCGCACCAATCCGTGCGGCAGCGTAAGACGGGACAGCGAAAATATTTTATCGCCGCGGCTTTTTATATGGTCGTGCAAACCGTCGGCTCCGCCTATGATAAAACAAATATTACGGCCTGTCCCTAAAGTCTTTCGTAAGTGCTCTGCCACACCCAATGTCGTGAGCTGTTCACCCCGTTCGTCCAGCGCCCATATCTCGGAATTTAAAGGGATGCAGGCTAAAATACGGTCGCGCTCCTGGCTTTTCATCTGCTCGACGGTTTTGCCGCTGGATCGTTTTTCAGGTTTTATTTCAATGAGGTGCAGTGAAGTTTCTTTCGGCATGCGCTTCGCGTATTCGGCATATCCGGCATTAATCCAGTCGGGCATTTTTTGCCCGACGGCAATGATATGCAACTTCATGAAGCCCGGGCAAACATCAGGTTTCGCTTTGACGGCGGCTGCGCTGGTCGGCAGCAGCGCTCCAAAGCGCTTCAAGATTATAATACTGGCGTACGGCAGGCTGCATGACGTGTACGATGACCGAACCCAGGTCGAGCAAGACCCATTCGCCGGACGCCATGCCTTCTATGCCCTGGTCCGGTACCGATTGCTGCTTGAGTTTTTCCTGGACGTTGTGGGCAATCGCTTTCGTCTGGCGAGTCGATTCGGCGCTGGCGATGACCATGCGTTCGAACAGGGAGCTTTGAGCGGAAACATCCAGGACGGTAATATCCTGCCCTTTGATATCTTCGATAGCTTCGATAACGGCGGCGACTATTTGATCTGTATTCATGGCATTTCCGGTAAATAAAGTTGAAAAGTGGAGATGTAATCCAGTACGGTATCGGGAATCAGATACCGGGGATTGCGACCCGCGTGCAGCGTTTCGCGAATATAGGTGGCGGAAATATCCAATGCGGTTATCGGTCTGGTCACTATCAATCCTGCCGCGCAATGGGGCAAATCCTGCGGGTTGGCCATGCGGGTTTCGATTTCGTCGCGCAGGATTTCCGGCATGGCGTCTTTCCAGGTGCTTTGCGGAAAACCGGGCCGGTGCGCGATGACGATGTGGGCGAAGACGAACAGTTCCTGCCAGCGATGCCAGCTCGACAAACTCAGGAAAGCATCCGCTCCCAGCAGAAGGCACAGCGATTGGCGCTCGCCAAATTCCGTTCTTAATGAATGCAGGGTGTCGACGGTATAGGATAAATGCGGCAGCAATACTTCGCGCTCGTCGACGACGAAATGCGGGTTATTTGCCGTCGCGAGACGTACCATCGCCAGCCGGTGAGCGGCGTCGGTGCGCGGACGGCTGCGATGCGGGGGCATGCCGGTAGGGATAAAGCGCACATGATCCAGCGCCAGCGATTCGGCCATCTCCTCGGCCAGCCGCAGATGGCCGAAGTGGATGGGATCGAAGGTGCCGCCGAAAATGCCTATGGGGTTCGACAGGCGTGGTTCAGCCACGCACTTGCCCATCGCCCAGCACGATCCATTTTTGCGAAGTCAGCCCTTCCAGCCCTACCGGGCCGCGAGCATGAATTTTGTCTGTGGAAATGCCGATTTCTGCGCCCAGGCCGTATTCGAAGCCGTCGGCAAAGCGGGTCGAGGCGTTGACCATGACGCTGCTCGAATCGACTTCGCGCAGGAAACGGCGGGCCCGGCTGTAATCTTCCGTGACGATGGTGTCGGTATGTTGCGAGCCGTAATGCTGTATGTGGTCCATCGCGGCATCCAGATCGTCGACGATACGGATAGCGATAACGGGAGCCAGGTACTCGGTAAACCAGTCCTCTTCCGTTGCCTCGGCGATCCCGGGCAGGATTGCGCGGGTTTGCGGACAGCCGCGCATTTCGACGCCTTTGGCGGCATAAATTGCGGCGATTTCGGGTAATATCGAAGCGGCCACCGGGCGCGCGACCAGCAATGTTTCCATCGTATTGCAGGTGCCGTAGCGGCTGGTTTTGGCGTTGTCGGCGATGCGCACGGCTTTTGCCGGATCGGCGTGTTCGTCGATAAATACATGGCAGACGCCGTGCAGATGCTTGATGACGGGAATGCGCGCATCTTTCATCAGATGTTCGATCAGGCTTTTGCCGCCGCGCGGCACGATAACGTCGACATACTCGCGCATGACGATCAGTTCCGCGACCGCGGCGCGGTCGGCGGTATTGACGATCTGCACGGCGGTGCCGGGCAATCCCGCTGCTGCCAGACCTTCGCGCACGCATCCGGCCAGAGCCTGATTGCAGTGCAGGGCTTCGGAACCGCCGCGAAGAATGGCGGCATTGCCCGATTTCAGGCACAGCGCGGCAGCGTCTACCGTCACGTTGGGCCGCGCTTCGTAAATAATGCCGATGACGCCCAGAGGCACCCGCATTTTGCCTACCTGGATTCCGCTGGGGCGATATTTGAGGTCGGTGATCTCGCCGACCGGATCGGGCAGCGCGGCAATCTGGTGCAAGCCTTCGACCATGCTGGCGATGGTTTTGCCGTCGAGCGTCAAGCGGTCGAGCATGGCAGCGTCCATCCCCTTGGCGCGGGCAGTAGCCATATCCTGCTGGTTGGCGGCAAGCAAGGCCGCGCCGCTGCGTTCAATGGCTGCGGCGATGGCGAGCAGGGCGCGATTCTTGGCCGCACTGTCGGCGCGGGCGATAACCCGGGCCGCAGCACGCGCAGCTTGCCCTAATTGCTGCATATAGGTTTTAATATCCATCTTCGAAGGCTGTATAGTGATCCATGATTGAATTTTAACTCAAAAATGAAAATATCGAATTTTTTTATCGGTTTTATCGTACTTTCCGGTGCGGATTCCACCATTTTCGCTGTCGGATGGCATTGCCGTCCCGCCGCTGCGATGGCGGATGTTTACGGCGCAGGAACAGCCTGATATGCGCGGGCGGGAAGCCGACTGTTACGATGCCGTGATCGAAGCTCCGTTCGCTCGATTGGGGGTCATTGCAGCGGCCGCAGGATTGCGCCGGATCGATTTTTTGCCTGAAAGCCATGCGGTGTATTTGCCCGCTTCCGCCCCGGCTCCGGTACGCCGCCTGGCGGCAGCGCTGACGGCGTACTGGCGGGATGCGTCGCAGCGGTTCGAATTGCCGCTGTCATACCGATCCACGGACCATCAGCGCCGGGTATGGCAAGCCTTGCTGAAAATCCCTGTCGGCAGTACCCGGACGTACGGCGCGATTGCCGCCGAACTCGGTTCGAGCCCCCGCGCCGTCGGTCAGGCATGCGGGGCGAACCCCTTGCCGATTTTGATTCCATGCCATCGCGCCGTAGCGAAAAACGGTCACGGAGGGTTTATGCATCAACGGGAAGGCGCTGCTCTGGACTATAAACTTTGGCTGCTGGAACATGAATCCCGATACGCAAACGCAGATTGACGGCTTTTGCGATACGCTCTGGCTGGAAGACGGACTTTCCGCCAATACCTTGCAAAGCTACCGGCGCGATCTGGCGCAATTCGCTGCCTGGCTGAAAGAGAAACCCCTGTTGTCGGCCACTCAGGCCGACCTGGAAGACTACCTGCAATACCGGTATCGCCGCCACGGCAGTCCCCGCAGTACGGCACGGCAATTATCGACCCTGAAACGGTTTTATCGTCTGGCATTGCGCGACGGGCGCATAGCGCAAGATCCGACCGTGAAGCTCGATTCGCCGAAACTGCCGCGCGGATTGCCTAAAACCATGAGCGAAGCCGAAGTCGAAGCCTTGCTGGCCGTTCCGCAGAGCGATGATCCCCTGGTTTTGCGCGACCGCGCCATGCTGGAAATACTGTATGCCAGCGGCCTGCGCGTGTCGGAGCTGGTCGGCCTGAATTTACGTAGCGTAAACACCGATATGGGCGTTGTGCAAGTTATGGGCAAAGGCAATAAAGAGCGCCTCGTGCCGTTGGGCGAAGCGGCAGTCGATGCGCTGACGGTTTATTTGCAGCAATCGCGCGGGCAGTTATTGCAGGGGCGGATCAGCGAGGCGCTGTTCGTGACGCAGCGCGGCGAGAAAATGACGCGCCAGGCCTTCTGGTATCTGATCAAACGGCGGGCGTTGCAGGCCGGGTTGTTGAAATTGCCGTCGCCGCATGTCCTGCGTCACGCCTTTGCGACGCATCTGTTGAATCATGGGGCCGATCTGCGCGTCGTGCAACTGTTGCTGGGTCATTCCGATATCGCTACGACCCAGATTTATACGCATGTTGCGCGCGAACGGCTGAAACAGCTGCATGCCAAACACCATCCCCGCGGCTAGGAATCAGATTTTCGTGCCGCGTTCGATACATACGCCTATTTGCTTGATGCTCCGGACCACGTTCAGTTTGGTGGCGCAAACCTTGACCCAGGGTGCGCCGAAATCTTTCAGGATCAATTGTGCGATATGTTCAGTCAGGGCTTCTACCAGATGAAATTCGTGTTTTCCGGTCGTTGCGCGTATGCGTTCGGCGACTTCGGCGTAATCGATGGAATCGGCGACATTGTCGCTGCGTCCGGCGAGGCTGTTGGGCAAGCCGATTTCAATATCGAGCCGTACGGTCTGAGGGACTTTGCGCTCCCAGGCATAAATGCCGATAATGATTTGCAGATTGAAATCGTGCAGAAACAGCGTGTCCATTGGTATGGCCTTTGGGTTTAAAACCGCATTTTAACGCATTCGACACAGGCTGGATGCATTCTCGCGTGAATGCGTTTTTTTTGCAAAGCCGGGAAATTAATATATTCCTCTTTTTTGTGGGGGAGTAGTATTAACAAAACAAAAGTAGTTTTGACCAAAACAGCGGACGGGTCGGGGAGAATGGGGCTTTCTTGGCGCGATCTGAAATAAGGACGGGGCATGAGAAAAAAAATCAGTGTGCTTGACCTCGCAATCGGTATGTATGTCGATGAAATTTGCGGGAACTGGATCGACCATCCATTCTGGAAGAGCTCGTTTAAAATCAGTTCAGCGAAGCAGCTGGCCGACCTTCAGCAAAGCAAGGTATCGCAAGTCTGGATCGATCTTTCCAGAGGGTGCGATGTCGAAGCCAAGGAAAATGGCGAAACCGGGGCCGGTTCCGCGGACGAAGAATCCTCCGGAAAATACGCTTCGGCCGAAAACAGGATCGAGCGCGTATCGCTGGACGATGAATTGATTCGGGCAGAAGCGCTCAAATCGCGTGCCAGTCAGGCTGTTATTTTGCTCTTCGATAAAGCGAGAATGGGCGAGGCGTTACCGGTTGGCGACATGGCGTTGCTGGTCGATGAAATCTATCAGTCGGTTTCGCGCAATTCAGGCGCCTTGCTCAGCCTGGTCAGGCTCAAGGATAAAGATAATTATACGTATTTGCATTGCGTCTCGGTATGCGCTCTGATGATTGCTCTGGGCAGCCGGATGGGCATGCATGGCGATACTCTGAAATCGCTGGGTCTGGCCGGCTTGCTGCACGACATCGGTAAGGCGTCGGTGCCGCTGGAAGTCCTGAATAAACCTGACCGTCTTACCGACGAGGAATTCGATCTGGTTAAAATGCACGCCCTCAAGGGTTGGGAAATGCTGCAGCATGCGTACGGCGCGGACGATGTTGCGCTGGATGTTTGCCGGCACCATCATGAACGGACAGACGGCACCGGCTATCCCGACAGGGTTTCCGGCGACGCATTATCCGTCCATGCCCGAATGGGAGCGATATGCGATATTTACGATGCGGTGACTTCGGACCGCTGTTATAAAAAAGCGTGGCCGCCCACCGAAGCGCTGCGCAAGATGGCCCAATGGCAAAAGGGCCACCTGGATGAAGAGATATTCCAGTATTTTATAAAAACGGTGGGAATTTATCCGGTCGGAACGCTGCTAAAACTCAAATCGGGCCGTCTGGCAGTCGTTACCGAACAGACCGAGCGCAGTTTGCTGGAACCGGTAGTGCGCGTTTTTTTTTCCACGCGCTCCAATGCGCCCGTCACCCGGGAACTGGTGCATATAGGACTGTCTCAGGATGCTATCGAAAGCGTGGAAGATCCCGGTAAATGGGGATTGGATCTTAAGAAAATGGCGGGCGTCGCCTAATCGGTATTTGCTTATTGCCGTGAATTTCCGCCAGGGAGATTCGTCCGGTTTTTCTGCGGCCGGTACAGGAAAGTGTTGACAAGCCGCGCCCAATCATTACAATACGCATCTCATTGACGCGGGAATAGCTCAGCTGGTAGAGCGATACCTTGCCAAGGTATAGGTCGCGAGTTCGAATCTCGTTTCCCGCTCCAAATCATGGGAAAAGCCCGAGAAAAGGGAAAGCCTGGTGCTTTCCCTTTTTAGTTGATGAGTTTCGTTGACGGGCATTGTTTGTCTGGCGGGGTGGCAGAGTGGTTATGCAGCGGCCTGCAAAGCCGTGGACGCCGGTTCGATTCCGACCCCCGCCTCCACAAAGCCCGGGTGGTGGAATAGGTAGACACAAGGGACTTAAAATCCCTCGCTGAGAAATCGGCGTGCCGGTTCGATTCCGGCTCCGGGCACCAGCAGTAAGAATCGATTTTGTCTTGGGTTGTCAAAGCCGCAAGATGCTTATGGGCTTTTAGCCCATTTTTTGTTTGTGGAGCGCGAATGACGTTAGGCCTGGAATCGTTGATGGCAACTACGCTGGCAGGGCTGGGATATGAACTGGTCGATATGTCGATGTCGGCCAAGAGCGGCCAGTTGCGTGTCATGATCGATAAGTCCGAAGGAATCAGCCTGGACGATTGCACTTTGGTGAGCAACCATCTGAGCAACTGGCTGGCGGTGGAGAATATAGATTACGAGCGTCTGGAAGTGTCGTCGCCCGGCCTGGACCGGCCGCTCAAAAAACTGGCGGATTATCAGCGCTTCACGGGTGAAAAGGCGCAAATCAAACTGCGCGTCGCCTTCGCCGGGCAACGCCGCTTTATCGGAGTGATCTCCGCGACAGACGACGCTCAAATTGAATTGAATGTAGACGGGCAGATTATCAAGCTGGCGCTATCCAATATCGATAGTGCGCGTTTGGTACCTGATCTGTAAATGCTAAAAAAAGGCCGGAGGTTTTTGAAATGAGCCGCGAGATTTTGTTGCTGGTTGATGCGTTAGCCAGAGAAAAGAATGTAAACAGGGAAATTGTATTCGGTGCGCTGGAGCAGGCTCTGGCTTCGGCTACCAAAAAGCGTTTCCAGGACGATGCGGATATCCGCGTCGAGATCAATCGCGAGAACGGCGAATACCATGCTTACCGTTGCTGGGAAGTCGTCGAGGATAACGATCACGAATATACCGATAGCCAGATCGCCTGGACTGACGCTCAAATCTCGCATCCCGGTTTGCAGATCGGCGAGTTCGTCCGCGAGCCGCTCGAAGCCGTCGAATTCGGCCGGATCGGCGCCCAAGCCGCAAAGCAAGTAATACTGCAAAAAATCCGCGATGCCGAACGTGAGCAGATCCTGAGCGATTTCCTGGATCGCAAGGAATTTCTGGTGACGGGCACCATCAAACGCATGGAGCGCGGCAATGCGATCGTCGAATCGGGCCGCGTCGAAGGTTTGCTGCCGCGGGACCAGATGATTCCAAAAGAGAATCTGCGCGTAGGAGACCGTGTGCGCGCGTTTCTTTTGCGGGTGGAACGCGGCGGACGCGGCCCTCAGCTGGTGCTGTCGCGCACTGCGCCGGAATTTATCGCTAAACTGTTCGAGCTCGAAGTTCCAGAAATCGAAGAAGGCTTGCTGGAAATCAAGGGTGCGGCTCGCGATCCGGGCGCCCGTGCGAAAATTGCAGTAAAATCGAACGATCCGCGCCTGGACCCTATCGGTACCTGCGTAGGCATGCGGGGTTCGCGCGTTCAGGCCGTTACAGGCGAACTTGCGGGCGAACGGGTGGACATCATACTCTGGTCGCCTGAAGCGGCGCAATTTGTGATTAACGCATTGGCACCCGCCGAAGTTAGTAGTATCGTAGTAGACGAGGAAAAGCACAGCATGGATGTGGTGCTGGAAGAAGACCAGCTTGCGCAGGCGATAGGGCGCAGCGGCCAGAACGTGCGACTCGCTTCCGAATTGACGGGATGGGAATTGAATATCATGACCGTCGAGGAGGCGCAGAAAAAGAACGAAACCGAAGCCTTGACGGTGCGAGCGCTGTTTGTCGAAAAGCTCGATGTCGATGAGGAAGTCGCCGACATGCTGGTCTATGAAGGTTTCGGCAGCGTGGAAGAGGTAGCTTACGTGCCTATCGGCGAAATGCTCGGCATTGAAGGCTTCGACGAAGAACTGGTCAATGAATTGCGTGCCAGGGCGCGCAATGCCCTGTTAACCGATGCGATCGCCAGCGAAGAAAAAGCCGAAAAAATAAGTAACGACCTGGCTTCGCTGGCCGGCATGACCGAAGAATTGCTGAGTACGCTGGCTGAACAGAATATCACCACTTCGGAAGAACTCGCCGAACTCGGCGTGGACGAACTGGTAGAAATGACGGGTGTGGATGCGCAATTGGCTTCTACACTGATTATGGCGGCGCGCGCGCCCTGGTTTGACTGACAAACCCTAAATAAATGGTAGAGAAAGCTTCGACAGCCCCGATATGAACGTAGAACAATTTGCCCAAGAACTGAAACTTTCCACTGGATTGCTGCTGGAACAGTTGCGTGCAGCCGGCGTAGACAAATCAGTGGCTCTCGACACGATTACCGAGCACGACAAATCGCGTCTGCTGGATTATTTAAGCAAAAAGCACGGCGCCAAAGACGCGAAGAGCAAGATAACGTTGATGCGCAAGGAAACTACCGAAATCAAGAAAGCGGATAGTACCGGAAAGGCGCGCACTATTCAGGTCGAAGTCAGAAAAAAACGCGTTCTGGTCAAACGGGAAGCGTTGTCTCCCAACCCCGAAACTTCCGCGGCAGCCGAGAACGGAGCGAATCCGGCCGATGCCGAACTGGCCTCGCTGATCCAGGCGCAGGCGGAAGACCGGAGCAATCCGGAACTGACTGACATGGCTGCAAGCGAAGCTGAAGCGGAAGTTGCCGCAGCAGTCGAAGCTGAAATCGCGGACGTAGAATCGGCGGTCGAAGAAGCCGAAGCGGAAATCCTGCCGCTTGCAGCGATTGAGCCGGCGGCGGAAGAAATCAAGGCTGTCTCCGCTCCGGCTGCCGAAAATGCGCCGGCGCCCGCTGCGGACGCTGCCGTGCCGCCGCCTGCGGTTCAGCGCAAGCGCATAGTCAAACCGATGCTGGACGAACAGGAACTCGCGCGCCGCGCTGAGGAAGCTCGCCGGCATTCGGCGCTGCACGAACGCCAGGCGGAGGAAATCCGCCTTAAGCAGGAGCGCGAACAGAAGCGCAAGCAAGCTATAGAAGATCAGGCGATCGCGGCGGAAGCGGCTAAAAACGCACCGCCGGTCGTCGCTGCAAAGCCGGTGGTTACCGATGGCACCCTGCATAAAACGCCCGCCAAATCGGGTGAGCCAGCGAAAACGGACAAACCGGCTGACAAAAAGCCCAAAACGGTGCCGGCTAAAACCAAAGACGCTACCTGGAATGAAATGCAGGCCAAGAAACGCGGCATCAAGTCGCGCGGCGACAGCGGCGGAGGCGATGCGTGGCGCAATCGCAAGGGCGGCGGCAAGCAGCATAAATATGACAGCGACAACAGCAATACGTTTAGCGCTCCCAGCGAGCCGATCGTGCAGGAAATTTCCCTGCCCGAGACGATTACCGTCGCGGAGCTATCGCATAAAATGTCCGTCAAGGCGGCCGAAGTGATTAAAGCGCTGATGAAAATGGGCAGCATGGTGACGATCAACCAGGTACTCGATCAGGAAACCGCCATGATCGTCGTCGAAGAAATGGGACACATAGCCAAACCGGCTCCGCTCGATACGCCCGAGTCGTTTCTGGAAGAATCGGAAAAACAGGAAGTCGAATTATTGCCCCGCGCCCCTGTCGTTACGGTCATGGGTCACGTCGATCACGGTAAAACCTCCCTGCTCGACGCCATTCGCCGGGCGCGGGTAGCGAGCGGCGAAGCAGGGGGCATCACTCAGCATATCGGTGCCTATCATGTGGAAACCGATCACGGCATGGTGACTTTCCTCGATACTCCGGGCCACGAAGCCTTTACCGCAATGCGCGCTCGCGGCGCCAAGGTGACCGATCTGGTCGTACTGGTCGTCGCCGCCGACGACGGTGTAATGCCGCAAACCATAGAAGCCATACACCATGCCAAGGCGGCTGGAGTGCCGATGGTGGTGGCGGTGAACAAAATCGACAAGCCCGAAGCCAATCCTGAGCGGATCCGGCAAGAGCTGGTGGCACAAGGAGTCGTTCCGGAGGATTGGGGCGGCGATACCCAGTTTGTGGAAGTCTCGGCGAAAAAAGGCATCAATATCAACGGCCTGATCGAAGCGATACTGCTGCAGGCCGAAGTGCTCGAACTGACGGCTCCGAAAACGACGCCCGCCCGCGGTGTCATAATCGAAGCCCGCCTGGATAAAGGTCGCGGGCCGGTAGCCACCTTGCTGGTGCAATCCGGCACGCTCAAGCGCGGAGACATGCTGCTGGTGGGCGCGGTGTTCGGACGCGTGCGCGCCATGCTCGACGAAGACGGCAAACCGGTGCAGGAAGCGGGTCCGTCGATACCGGTGGAAATTCAGGGTTTGTCGGATGTACCGCGCGCCGGCGAAGATGCGATGGTATTGCATGACGAGCGCAAGGTACGCGAAATCGCCCTGTTTCGCCAGGGTAAATTCCGCGATGTGCAATTGGCCAAGCGCCAGGCCGCCAAACTGGAAAGCATTATGGAGCAAATGGGCGACGGCGAAGCCAAGCGCTTGCCGCTTATCATTAAATCGGACGTACAGGGTTCGGCCGAAGCCTTGATGACTGCGTTGCAGAAAATCTCCACCAACGAGGTCAAGGTCGAAATCCTGCATAGCGGCGTCGGGGCGATCTCCGAATCGGACGTCAATCTTGCGATGGCATCCAAAGCCGTGATTATCGGTTTCAATATCCGCGCCGATGCGACCGCCCGCAAGCTGGCCGAATCGCTGGGCGTCGATATACGCTATTACAATATCATCTACGAAGTGGTCGATCTGGTGAAAGCGGCCCTGTCGGGCATGCTGACGCCGGACCTTAAAGAAAATGTTACCGGTCTGGTCGAAGTGCGGGAAGTCTACGTTATTTCCAAGATCGGCACCGTCGCAGGATGTCACGTGCTCGAAGGCGTTGTAAAACGCGGCCAGCGCGCCCGCGTATTGCGCGGCAACGAAGTTGTGCATGAAGGCGAACTGGATTCGTTAAAACGGTTCAAGGACGATGTCAAGGAAGTTAAGTTCGGCTACGATTGCGGTCTGTCGTTGAAAAATTATCACGCCCTCGAAGTCGGCGACAGGCTTGAAGTCTACGAAATCGTTCAGGTTGCACGCAGTCTGTAATGGCCAGGGATTTTCCACGTTCGCAGCGCGTCGCCGAGCAGATACAGCGGGAATTGGCCGATATCATCCGTGCCGGGGTTCACGATCCCCGCGTCGGCATGGTGACCATAACCGAAGTCGTCGTGACCCGCGATCTCGAACACGCCAAGATTTATTTTACCGCGCTCGGAACCCCTGAGCACGCCTTGCAGACGATGCAGGCGCTTAACCATGCCTCAGGCTTCATTCGCACGCAATTGGGCGCGCGCATGAGATTGCGCATCGTGCCGCAGATCAGCTTCGTCTACGATACGTCGGTCGTGCGGGGCGCGTACATGTCCAATCTGATCGATAAGGCGGTAGCCGCCGAGCCGCCGCCCGACGATAACGCGTGACCGGGATAAAACGCCCCAGGCGTCCAGTGCACGGTGTTTTATTGCTGGATAAACCGACCGGCATTACTTCCAATGGCGCCCTGCAAGCAGTCAAACGTTTATACCAGGCGGAAAAGGCCGGTCACACCGGTACGCTCGACCCGTTTGCCGGCGGCCTGTTGCCGGTATGCCTGGGCGAAGCCACCAAATTTTCCCAATACCAGCTCGAAGCCGATAAGCGCTATCGCGCCGTTTTACGGCTGGGCGTTACCACGACCACCGGCGATCTGGAGGGCGATGTGCTCGAAACCCGCGATGCGCAATTCGAGCCGGCGCAGCTTGACGCCGTGCTCGCCCGTTTTGTCGGCCCCGGCATGCAAACGCCGCCCATGTATTCCGCATTGAAATTTCAGGGCAAGCCATTATACGAG
Source organism: Burkholderiales bacterium (assembly GCA_035713285.1). Lineage (GTDB taxonomy): Bacteria > Pseudomonadota > Gammaproteobacteria > Burkholderiales > Sulfuriferulaceae > Sulfuriferula. Next base: position 8,681 of record DASSZW010000152.1, on the reverse strand, counting down.
TATGCTCGGGCCGGCATCACGATCGAGCGCGCTGCTCGCCCTGTACACATACGCAGTATCGAATTGCTGGGCTGCACCGGCGTCGGGCTTACGCTAGAAGTTGCTTGCAGCGCCGGCACGTATATTCGTACACTGGCGGAGGATATCGGCGCGGCATTGGGTTGCGGCGCGCATCTGACGCAATTGACGCGCTTGTCCAGCGGCGGTTTCCAGCTCGCGGATGCCGTCGGTCTGGATCAATTGGCTGCCGATGACGGGACGCAGCGGGATGCGAGATTGTCCGCCCCCGATGCGCTGGTCAGCTATTTGCCGGCCGTCGAAGTCGGTTCCGTTCAGGCGCAGGCCTTGTTGCGGGGACAGCAGCCGCGATTCGAACTCGCAGGCAGCGCAAGCGGGCTGATGCGGGTATACTGTCAAACCCTGTTTATAGGTTTGGTCGATGTGCAGAATGACGGCGTGATGATAGCGCAGCGCATGATGCGACCGGATTCTTTGATGGAGAGACTATGAAATTTTGCGCCGAGTGCGGCACTGCGGTAACGCAAATTATTCCGGCAGGGGACAATCGTTTGCGCGATGTGTGTCCGGTCTGCGATACGATTTATTATCAGAATCCTAAAATGGTAGTCGGCTGTCTTGCCGAATGGGAAGACAAGGTATTGATGTGTCGGCGGGCGATCGAGCCGCAATACGGCAAATGGACACTGCCTGCCGGATTCATGGAAAACAACGAAACGACGCAACAGGGCGCTTTGCGCGAAACGATGGAAGAAGCCGGGGCGCAGGTGGAAATCCTGCATTTGTTTACGTTATACAACCTGCCGCATATCAGTCAGGTATATCTGATGTTTCGTGCCCGGCTGTTGAGTCTGGACTTTTCCGCCGGCGAAGAAAGCCTGGAAGTGGCGCTGATGAGCGAAGCGGAAATTCCGTGGGACGACATTGCATTCTTGACGATCGAAGCGTCTTTGCGCCAATATTTCGAAGACCGTCGCAAAGGCGAATTCGGTTTTCATATCGGCGATATAGCCAGGCGCGCTCGTTGAGCCGCCTCAGGAGAGCGGCGGCAGAGGCCGGTAACTGCGGGTAAGCAGCGTAAATTGTACCCGAACCCAGCTGCGCGTCTGTTCCAGGATTTCCTGCAGGCGTATCCGGTAAATATAATCCCCGTCACGCATATCCAGATACCGGGCCGGTATCGCGCGAAAACTGATCAATGCCTGCGGTTCGGTCGTCACGACGGCAATAAACTTTCCCTCGCCCCCGGCTTGGCCGGACATGCCCGGACCGGCACTGTCTGCAAGCGCATTGAAAGTCACCAGTCGCGGACGGTGTCCGATTTTTTCCATTCCCAGGTTCAGTTTCGCGGCGCCGGATTTTTCTATCCACCGGATGGCAGATAAAGCGAGTACCTCGGTCATGGGTTCATTATAGGAAATCAACAGCTCGTTCAAAGTCGTTTTAAGGCGAGAAGAAGCGGGATCGATAGTCAAACGAAAGTGATTTTCGTCCGGATGACCGATAGTCACATGATAAGCGGGAACGGGAAGACGGCGCCGATTGTCAGCCAGTTCGGCAATGACGGTTTTCTCTCCCCAGCTTACCTTGATCCGTTGCGGAAGGACAGCGGCACTCGCGCTGGAGCTAAAAGCCGATTTATTGCCCGTTAGCCGGGAAAGTATGCGCCTGATTGCCCCCGCCTTGTCAACGGTAAAGTAAACGCCGTAGAGCTTGATCTGGCTTGAAGGTTGCGCCTGGATTTGAGCAAGATTCCTCAGCTGCCCGAGGGTCTCGCTGACCGACCAGTAACAGGCGGCGGAAACAGGAGGCTTGGTTTTATCCAGAGGTTGCGGAGTCGCGTTGTCGGCCGCCGCAATAAAATGCGTATGACGTTCAGGGTCGAAACGATCGCTTAATTGTATCGTGTCGCGCCATTTCCATGTCCAATAGGCGGCCAGTTCGATTTCCAGAGAGCTTAATCCTATCGGGCGCATCAGATGCAGTAATAATATACGCGCGTAAACCGACTGGCAGGTGCAATAGGCGCTGCCTTTGAGAACCAGACTGCGATCCGAAAAGCCTTTTTCCACTGCAATCTGATAGAGGTTATACAGTATTTCCCAGTCGTCCTGTCCCGGCATTTCATAGCGCAAATAGCGCCACTGAATTAATTTCCCTTGATAATGCAAAGCTCGTAACACCGTGATCGGTAAAGATGAAGCGGATTTTTTGCGGGTCGATTCCGTCAGGCTGATGCTGCGATACGATTCTGCCAGCAAGGCGTAAAAGGCTGTGATCTCCGGCCAATAAGATATATCCCCGCATTCGATATCGGTCTGGTTTTGCAGAAACCGGGCGATGAGCTGATATTGCAGTTTGGAGCCGGCATGTTCGATCAAACCGAGAATATGCAGATGCTGTTCGCTGAACGGCGGTCCGAGCCGATTGAATTTTTCCAGCATCACCAGCACTTCCTGATGCGCTTCGTATCCGGACAGTCCCTGCAAGGCCGCGACCCAGGTATGCGTCGACGAGAGGCTATCGAGAGGCGAAGTTTCGCCCCAGCGTAATTTCGAGCGGGCTTTTTGAATTAAATGATCGAACATGGCGCCGGTATTGGATTTGGACCATGAGATATAATGCATTTATTATGCCAAGAGTTAATAATATGATTTATATAAATATTTTATAACTTTACCGGCAATTTCCGGCGTATTGCTGCCGCACAGGATCAGAAAGTGCCGAAAAAGCCACGCTATAATACAAGTAGTGAGGCCAGTGGTTTTGAGTTAAAATGTTGTGGCAGTAAAAAGGCTCACGCCACCGCGTAAGGTCGGCGCTCAAGAGCAAGCGTACTTCATTCGAAAATCCGGAAGCTTGGGGGAGCGGTTTAACCCAGCTGTCTTGAAAACAGCCGACGAGCAATCGTCCGTGAGTTCGAATCTCACAGCTTCCGCCAGTTTTAAGTATCAAAAAGTTTCAAAGTACTGGTGCCGTTAAGCATAAATGAAATTCGTGAGCGGTAGCAGACCTGACCGATACGATTTCAGAAAAGCGCGACGCCGCCGGGCGCTCGGCTGGCTAATGGCAGTCCGGCGCGACGCGCCATTTGTAGCGCGAGCGCAGTCGGCGCGGAAAGCGTGGCCAATCCGCCGAGGCCGGCAATGGCGGCTTTCTGTACAAGCTCGAAACTGCAACGGCTGGTCATCACGGCAAATCCGGAATGACCATCGATGCGATTGCGCTTGAGTGCGCCGATAAGCTTGTCGAGCGCATTGTGGCGGCCGACATCTTCGCGGGCCCAGTGAATCGCGCCATCCCTTGTCGCAAAACCGGCGGCATGGACGGAGTGGTTAGCTGCGTTCATGGGTTGATGCGAGGTCAGCGCACCGAATGCGGCGGAGACCGCTTCCGCAAGCAAGGCAGGACGTACGCGATGAGGCAATTTGAACGTCACATCGGTCAGCGCGTTGATGCCGCATAGTCCGCATCCTGAACGCCCTTCCATCGAACGCCCCGGCAGTTTTCGGCGCAGCGGCTTGCCGGCGACATTGACGCAAAAGCCCGTTTCGGTCGATAAGATCCGGATCCTGCGAATACTCAATACGCTTTCCAAATATCCTTCTGCGAGCAGAAAACCGACTGCCAGGTCTTCGAGATCAACCGGCGTGGCCATCATCACGGTTACCGGTTCGCCATTGACAAGAATCCCCACCGCGGTTTCCTCGGCAACGTGCCATAACAGTTCGCTGTCGTTCTGTCCAAGCGGCGCAGTGGGCGAGAATTTCGCGCGCGCGGTCAAGCTACCGGCGGATTGGATGGTTTGCATGGCCTATTGCGCCAGGCCGCTGTCGGCGGCCCCATCGCGTTCGATGCGCACGGGCACCGATTTCGACGCCGGGGTCTTGGATAGCTGGTCGTGGTGATAGATTGGAACCAGTACATTGCATTCGGGATAATAGGAACCGACCGTGCCGAACGGAATGTCGTAGGGAGTCAGCGTGAGTCCACCGAGGCTGCGATATTCCCCGTCGTCGAAGTCGGCGATCAGCCGTACCGTCTCGCCCGCCCGCAGACCGGCGGACTCGATGTCGTCGGGGTTCATCAGCAAAACAGCGCGCGTTCCCTCGATTCCTCGAAAGCGGTCGGAATAGCCGTATATCGTAGTATTGAATTGATCATTGGAGCGCAGGGTTATCAGGCGATAGCGCCCCGGCCTGTCCTGAAAGCCGAGTGAGGTCAGCTGGCCGGGGACTGTAAAGACCGCCTTGCCTGCATCGGTTTTCCAGACTCGATCATGCGCGGAGTTGCCGCGATAAAAACCGCCCGGCTCGAACAATCTCTGATTGAAATCGCGGAAATCGTCCGGATAGGTCGCTTCGATCAGGTCGCGTACGAGACTGTAGTCGCCGGTCCAGGCATCCCACTGTACTTTCGGGTTGGGCGGCAAGGTCGCTTGAGCGATGCCGGCGACGATGGCCAGTTCGCTTTTCAACTCTTTCGAAGCGGGATCCCGATGGCCAATCGAACCGCTGATCATCGAAAAACTGTCTTCGGTGGAAATCGACTGGGGACCGGTTGCCTGGTCATCGATTTCCGACCTGCTCAGACACGGTAGAATATAGGCGGTTTTGCCCGGACACAGGTGGCTGCGATTGAGTTTGGTCGAGATCATCACGGTAAGATCCTGGCGTGCCCAGGCGTCTTCCATGCGTTTCTGATCGGGTACCGCCCGCAACAGGTTGCCGCCGAGCGAAACGAAAGCCTTCACCTTGCCTTCGAACAGGGCTTCGACAGCCTCGACTATGTTCATGCCGTCTTTGGCCGGCGGCTCGAATTCGAACAAGGATTTCAGCTTATCCATCGGAATCAGGTGGGTTTTTTCTGCAATACCTACCGTACGCTGTCCCTGTACGTTGGAATGGCCGCGCACGGGACAACAACCGGCACCCGGCTTGCCGATATTGCCGCGCAACAGCAGCAGGTTCACCAGCATCGCAATGTTTAGCGAGCCGTAAGTTTGTTGGGTCAGGCCCATGCCGTATACGCCGATCACCCGTTCGGCTTCGATATACACCCGTGCGGCTTCCCGCAGAGCGGTCTCGGTCAGCCCGCTGCAGGACTCGATGTCCGACCACGATGTTTCGCGGACGCTTGAGATGAATGCATCCAGACCGGTGGTGTGTTGGGCGATGAAGTCGACATCCAGGACGCGCGCGGTTCCGCTCGCCCTGGCAGCATCGTCGGCTTCGATCACACACTTGCACAAGCCCTGGATGGCGGCCACGTCACCGCCCGATTTCAGTTGCAGATAATGATCTGAAATTATCGTTTCCTTGCCGGTCAACATCTCGACGGGGCTTCTCGGATTAACAAATGAAACCAGTCCCTGCTCCCGAATGGGGTTGAAGGTCACGATTTTGGCGCCACGCTTCTTGGCTTTCTGTAACGGATCCAGGAAGCGGGGACTGCTGGTGCCCGGGTTTTGTCCGAAGAAAAAGAACGCGTCTGCCTTCTGCAGGTCGTCCCAAACGATCGTGCCGACGGGCGAGCCGATCACTTTGGTCAGGCCCACCGACGTGGTTTCATGACACATGTTGGAACTTTGCGGCAGATTGTTATTGCCGTAGAGACGTGCGAACAGCGCGTATAGATAGGAGGCTTCGAGCCCGGCGTGACCTGAAGCGTAAAAAACGGCACTTTCGGGTTCGAGCGCATTCAATACGCTGCCGATATCGGCGAATGCCGCCTCCCACGAAACAGCGACGTAGCGGTCTCCGGCAGCGTCGTACTTGAGGGGTGCGGTCAGGCGTCCCGTCATTTCCAGGTCATGGTCGCGCCATTGGCGCAACTGGCTGACGGTGTGCTCCTCCCAGAATTCCGGAGTGCACCGCTTGGAGGTGAGTTCCCATAACATGGCCTTCGCGCCATTTTCACAAAATTCGAAAGCAGAATAATTGGCGGGCTTAGGCCAGGCGCACGAGACGCACATGACGCCTTTAGGCTTGTTAATGCGACGCAGGGTATCGAGTGCCGCAGGAGTTGACCACGCTTCGCCAAAGATGCTGGCGATACCTTTGAGCGATCCCCAGCCTCCCGCAGGTCCTTCGGAATGGGCCATTTCGTGTTCTTCGTTCATACTCAGCCTCCAGCAAACGATCAAATAAAATTTTTCGGCAATTTTTTGCAGTGCCTTTTCCCCGCTGCGAAGGTGCCGTTTATTTCGAACCTGTCGTGTCTCGTTTTGGCAGGGCTAGTGTTTGACCGCTTTTCGATCGGGTGCCAATGTGGTCGAACCGTTCGCCTGTAATTTGCCATTGCTGGTGTCTGTTGCGCAATCAATACCGATTAGGTCGGCTTGTCGGACTCGGCTTGTCAGACAAGAAATTAGCAGGAGGCAATACAACATAACGGGTTATGGTTAAAACTGTAATAGATATGGTTTCCCGGGATCGGTTCGTTTTCGCACCGAAGCATGGCATACCCTCGTCCTGTTTATTCATTTATGAACAGCTGTTTCCCTAATTCCTTTATAATTTATCATTAAATTTATAAACGAATTCATATGGAATCCGGAGCGTTAAATGCCGGCTGGCCGTCTTTCAGATTCGCCGTCCGCATTCCAGATAATCGATAGCATTAAGGCGAGCATGTGATCTACGGCATCGGAACGGATATAGTCAGCGTACCTCGTCTGGAGGGGATGCTGGAACGCCACGGCGATCGGGCAGCGCTGAAGATATTGGCTGCGTCTGAAGTGGCGAGCTACCGGACGCAATCGGCCCCCGCACATTTCCTGGCCAAGCGTTTTGCTGCCAAGGAAGCCTTGGCCAAAGCGGCCGGTACCGGTTTGCGCGAGCCGGTTTCGCTGGCGAATATTGCTGTCGGACATGATGAAATGGGACGGCCCGAATTTGAATTCGCGCCGCTGCTGCAGGAATGGCTGCGTCTAAGAGGGGTAAAAGTGAGCCATTTGTCGATCAGCGACGAGTCTGCTATGGTAGTCGCTTTTGTGATACTGGAGGGATGAGCATGAGTCTGGGGCCGGTAATGGTCGATGTCTCGGGGCTGATGTTGACCGATGCCGACCGCAAACGTTTGTTGCATCCTTTGACCGGGGGAGTGATCCTGTTCGCGCGCAATTATCGGTCGCCTCAGCAATTAATTGCGCTGACTGCGGAAATCCGGGCTTTGCGCTCGCCGCATTTATTGATCGCGGTGGATCATGAGGGCGGCCGGGTGCAGCGTTTTCGCGAAGGGTTTACGGTTTTGCCGCCGATGCGCGCTTTAGGCGCGATATGGGAGCGTAATTCGACCCAGGCGCTCCATCTGGCGCAGGATTGTGGGTACGTGCTGGCGGCGGAATTGCGCGCGCATGGCGTAGACCTGAGTTTTACGCCTGTGCTCGATCTCGATTACGGCGCTTCCTCCGTGATCGGCGACCGGTCTTTTCATGCGCAGGCTCATGTCGTTGCCGACCTGGCGCACGCCTTGATGCTGGGCATGAAAGCTGCCGGGATGGGCAGCGTAGGCAAGCATTTTCCCGGTCACGGTTACGTGCGCGCCGATTCGCACCTTGCGGTGCCGGTCGATGAGCGCAGCATGAGCGAGATCGAAGCCGATGACCTGGTGCCGTTTGCGCGCCTGGTAACCGACGGCATACCCGGCATGATGCCGGCGCACGTCATCTATCCGGCGGTAGATAGCCTGCCTGCCGGATTTTCTGCTTTCTGGCTGCAGGAAGTCTTGCGCCGGCGGCTCGGTTTCGAAGGCGTGATTTTTAGCGACGATCTTTCCATGGAAGGCGCGGGCGTCGCCGGCGATATGGTCGATCGGGCGCATGCGGCCTTGCAGGCGGGTTGCGATATGGTGCTGGTGTGCAATAATCCGTCGGCGGCGGACGAAGTTTTAAATCGCCTGCAGTGGCAAAAACCGGCATTGAGCATCGTGCGCATGGCGCGTTTGCACGGACAGCCCCATGCGCCGGATATGACTGCGCTGCACGGACATGCCCGCTATGTCGAAGCGATGCACCGGGTCGCCGGGCTCGGCCATGACAGCGGTGAATTGTGGGGACGGGACGTCAATAATACGTGTGGCAAGAGCGGGATGAATTGAGCGAAACTTTTTGCGAAAACTGTACGGCATGCCCCCGTCTGGCGGGGTTTCTGGCGGAAGTGCGGACTGACTTTCCGGATTATCATGCGCGGCCGGTACCACCGTTCGGCGACGAACATCCCTGGCTGCTGATAGTGGGTCTGGCGCCCGGAATGCATGGCGCGAACCGGACCGGCCGTCCGTTTACAGGCGACCATGCCGGAATATTGCTCTACCAGACCCTGCATCGATACGGCTTTGCCAGCCGGGCGCAGTCTGTCGGCAGCGAAGACGGACTGATATTGCAGGGTTGCCGCATCACTAATGCCGTCAAGTGCCTGCCGCCGGCCAATAAGCCCGAAGCCGGCGAAATCCGGCAGTGCAATGCGTATCTGGCAGCCGAAATCCGGACGCTTCCGGCCGATATCGCGATACTTGCGCTGGGTGCCGTGGCGCATGCCGCGGTATTGATGGCGCTGGGATTGCCGCTCAAAACGCACCGGTTCGAGCATGGCGCAATGCATGCGATCGGAGGGCGCAAGCTGTACGACAGTTATCATTGCAGTCGTTACAACACTCAAACC
>DASSZW010000151.1:0-3879 GCA_035713285.1 Burkholderiales bacterium | reverse complement strand
CAGTCAGCAGGGATTTCCCCGAGGTAAAGCAGGCGGGCAGTTTTCCGGTCGATACCATGCAATGCGGCGATGCATTCGTAGCGCTGATGCGCGAACTCGAAGGTCCCGCGTTCCGTCATGCGGTGGAACGGAAATTTGGCGTCGACCTGTCGGGACGGCCAACCATGATCACTGTCCGCGGTCGCACCGACGAAACCGACGGCCGCATCCATACCGACAGTAAAACTAAAATAATTACCGTGCTGATTTATTTTAACGAAACCTGGCAAGACACCGGAGGGCGTCTGCGTATTTTACGCTCAGGCAGCGATATTGAAGATTTTGTCGAGGAAGTCGAGCCCAGCATGGGAACATTGCTCGCATTTCGCCGCAGCGATAATTCCTGGCATGGGCATAAACCTTTTGTCGGCGCACGGCGCGCTCTGCAATTGAACTGGGTGGTCAGCGAAGCCGTCAAGCGTCGCGAACAGAACCGCCATGGCGTATCGGCTTTTTTTAAAGGCTTGTTCGGTAATTCGGGTTATACGGGTTAATACCGGATGGCTTTACGCAATGCGTGGATCCTGTCCAACGGTGTGACCGGTATGGATAATCAGTCGCTCGGGCTGGCGGAAGCGCTGGGCGCCGACTATACGATCAAAAAAATCGAGGTCGTTGCGCCGTGGAAATACCTGCCGCCCGGCCTATGGCTCGATCCTTTGCGATTTATGGGCTCGGGCAGCGATCCGCTGGAACCGCCGTGGCCTGACGCGGTCATCGGCACCGGGCGTTTGAACGTGGCCGCGTCGATTGCGATCAAGCAGGCCAGCTCGGGCCGCACCCTGAATATACGCATCCAGAATCCGCGCGTAGCGTTGCGGCATTTCGATTTTATCGTTGCTCCCGTACACGACCGTTGCCGTGGCCCGAACGTCATTCAAACCCTGGGCGCGGTGAATCGGGTTACGCAAGCCAGGCTTGAAAGCGGAGCGCAACAGTTTGAAGCGGCGTTCTCGTCATTGCCCAGGCCTCTGGTCGGCGTCTTGCTCGGGGGCACCAATCAGCGTTACGCGATCGATGACGCGTACGCGCATCGACTGGCGGATAAATTGATCCTGGCTCTGGCTAAAAAGGGCGGCAGCGTGCTTATAACCCCGTCGCGACGGACTTCGCCTGCGGTTACGGAAATACTTCGGGAACGGCTCAGGTCTTATCCGGCAATAATCTGGGACGGGAATGGCGATAATCCGTATTTCGCTTATCTGGCGTTAGCGGATTATTTGATCGTTACTGCCGATTCGGTGAATATGGCTTCGGAAGCCTGCTATACCGGAAAACCGGTCTATGTCGAAGGTTTGACCGGCGGCCGAGGGAAATTCGAGGATTTTCATCGCCAGCTGCAATTGCGGGGCTGTACGCGTCCGTTTGCCGGCGAACTTGATCGCTGGGACTATCCGCCGCTGGACGAAACCCGGCAAGCGGCCATTTCGATCAGGCAACGCTTGGGTATTGCCGTCTGACGAGCGTACCGGTTCCGGTCCGGCCTTGATACCGGCAACCGCGTAATCGTAAAATTTATCATTTTATCAACGGCCTTGGGAAAATAATATGGCTTTAAAAATCGAGACGTTCAGCAACGCCAAAGGAGGCAATAGTTTTTTCAAGGCGCTGGGGCATCCCCTGACCGCCGTCAAGGCTGCCGAACTGTACGCGCGGCTGATGGCGGGCGGCCCGGTTGCGATATACGATCCTCTGGGCATGGCGTCCGGCCTGCACGAATTTTATGCGCTTGACGACATCGATATTGCCGGGATATTTGTGCAACGCATCGAGGATATGGGCAAAACCCTGCTCGGTCATCCGGTTTCTGCGGTTACCCGTTTGCCCGAATCGAAGGCAGGAATTCTGCTCGTTGCGGCGTTTGACGCGGATCGTCTGGTTCAGCAAATCCGTCATCTCGTACCGGCCGGTATGGAAGTGATCAGTCTCGATGGATTGCGTTTGCCGGACGCGATGCTGACCAATACGAAATATTATCTCGACACGTTGAATTTTGCGACCAATTTCGGTTTTTTTCGCGATACGGACGGCCAGCATACGCGTATTGTGACCTGCGATTACTGGTCGGGCCTCGGCGCGAAAACGCCCCCTCGCATCTGGTGCCGGCTGTTCGATCAATCGGGCGCCGTGCTGGCGCAATGGGAGGACCAGATCGTCACGCCGGGGGCGAGCGTGATTATCGACAGTAAAGTGATTCGCGAACGCTTCGGCCTGGGCGAGTTTACCGCTTCCCTTTTTATTCATATACTCGGAGTGGCGCGTCACGATATCGTGAAATATGCGCTGGATCTTTACGGCGACGACGAGACCGTGCTGTCGTGCACCCATGACGCCAACGCCTGGCCGTCCGATCTGTTTGCCGGATTGCCGGCGCCCGACGTCGATGAAACCGTCATTATGTGGATACAGAACAGTCACCCGGTCGCCATACCGGCCAACGCAATCGGGATCAATCTGATGGGCTCGGGCGAGGTGCGTTACGTACCGACCGCGATTGCGCCGTTTGCGAGTTATCCGCTCGATGTCGGCGCGCTGTTTCCGGAAGCGCGCTGGCCGCAACAGATGGAAGTGCAGGCCGGCCGGTATTTCGTCCGGCCGCGGTATGAAATCCACGTCAAAAACGGTCGCAGCCGCATCGCTCACGTCAACGTGGAGCGCAACGATCTCGTTGCCGACGACGGAATACCCGGTTTGGCCGCATTGATGGGCAAATCCTATATCCTGCCTGCGCCTATCATGCCGGTCGAACAGTGGCGCAGCATCATCCAGCCCACGCCGATGTCTACCGCCCAGCACGATTTGCCGGTAGCGGCGATTTTTTACGACGCCAGCGGGGCGGAAGTGGCGCGGCATGCTTTCGGCTGCCTGCTGCGGCGCGCCAGTGTGGCGCTCGATATCAATGCGATACTGGCGCAACAGAATGCGAGTCTGCCGAGCGGTACGGGGCACGTCGAGCTGGTTTACGATTTCAGCGCGGGAGGCCGCGCCGACGGTTGGCTGCACGGGCTGTTCCGCTACACGCAACGGGCAAGCGGGCATATTGCCGACAGCAGTTTCGGCGCGCATATCTACAACACCGTTCTGACCTATAGGAACGAGCCGCAATCCTACGCCTCCGCGCCTCCGGGCCTGAGCACGCGGTTGTTCCTGCGCCTCGGCGATGCGCCGCTGGATACATTCTGTCATCTGATTTATCCGGCTTCTACGCCCTGGCACGCACAATCGGATACTCGCTTCATATTGTACGACCGTACCGGCGCCGAGATTGCCCAGGCGCCGGTGCGGATTCCTTGCAGCGGTTCGCTGCACTGGCGCTACAGCGAAGGATTCGACGCCGCTACTCGAAACCGGGCCGGCGAAGGTGCCTATATTATCATCCGCGATCTGACTTGCCGCTTATTCGGTTATCATGGCACCTTGAACGGCGATATTGCCTTCAGTATGGATCATATGTTCGGGTTCTGATATGGAAGAAGAAACGTGCGACCTGACGAAAATTGCCTCCAGCCATCTGCAGACGGCGGTTTTCTACGAAATCAAGGACATGCCGCGCGGCACGGCGACGCGTTTGCTGTTTGCCGACGATCCGGCGATCGTATTGCATAGCCTTAATCTGCAACTGCGCAATAATTTGCGCTGGGAAGTGAGCCGTACCGCGCAGGGCAACTGGCTGGCGGTGATTCATCGCGCTGAAGACGTGCCGCCCGCCGATGTGCTCGATGCGCTGAAACGCGATCACAAACGGCTCGACGCCATGTTTTCTCAAATCATCCATCTGACCGATCGCAATCATCTGGCCGATGCCGAGGCCATGATGCTGGCTTTTACGGGGGCGCTCGA
>DASSZW010000150.1:0-28258 GCA_035713285.1 Burkholderiales bacterium | reverse complement strand
TGCTTGGCGAATATGTAGGCCGCATTTACCTGCAAGTACGTCAGCGGCCGCGCTACCTGATCGAGAGTGTGCTGGGTAGCGAGGAATAAGCATGCGCGCCGTTGTATTCGCCTATCACGATGTCGGAGTCCGTTGCCTGTCGGTGCTGATAGACGCAGGCGTGGACATCGCGCTGGTCGTTACGCATAACGACGCTCCGGGAGAGCTGATCTGGTTCGAGAGCGTTGCCGAACTGGCGACCAGTCGTGACATACCGGTCATTACGCCCGACGACCCGAATACGCCCGCTATCGTGGCGCAAATTGCCATACTGGAACCGGATTTCCTATTTTCCTTTTACTACAAGCTGATGCTCAAACCGCCTCTGCTCGCCATTCCGCGACGCGGCGCACTGAATATGCACGGTTCGCTGCTGCCGTACTATCGCGGCCGGGTGCCCGTCAACTGGGCGATCATACACGGCGAAACGCAGACCGGAGCAACGCTGCATTATATGACCGAGAAACCGGATGCCGGGGGCATTGTCGACCAGACGGCGGTACCGATTCTGGCCGACGATACGGCCGCCGACGTTTTCAGAAAAGTCACATGCGCGGCCGAAGTAACATTGCATCGATCTTTGCCGGACCTCAAGGCCGGCACGGCGCGCGCCGTACCTCAGGATCTGAGTCTGGGCGGCTATTTCGGCGGGCGAAGACCCGAACACGGTCGCATCGACTGGTCGCTTTCCGCGGCAGCCATACATAATCTGATCCGTGCCGTCGCTCCGCCGTATCCCGGCGCTTATAGCAGCCTGCTCGGGAAACCTTTACGGGTATTGCGCAGTCGAATAATCGACTTCGATTCAAACAACGCTGCCAAGTCCGAGCTTTTTTGCGATAATCATGCCTGTTACGTTCACTGCGGCGGCGGCGGGACGCTGCAATTGCTTAAACTGGAATGGGATGGAAGAGCCGTCGATCCCGATGAACTTGTGCGCCTCCTTGGCGATAAATCGATATTATTAACATAATTAATAACTTAAGAGATGCTTATGAAAAAAATCCTCATTCTGGGGGTGAACGGTTTTATCGGTCACCACCTGTCCAAACGTATTCTGGAAACGACCGACTGGGAAATTTACGGCATGGATATGATGCAGGATAAGATTATCGAATTCGCCGAGCATCCGCGGTTCCATTTTTTTGAAGGCGATATCACCATCAACAAGGAATGGATCGAGTACCATGTTAAAAAGTGCGACGTCATTTTGCCGCTGGTAGCGATCGCGACACCCGCCACGTACGTCAACGATCCCCTGCGCGTTTTCGAACTCGATTTCGAAGCCAATCTGCCTATCGTGCGCCAATGCGTCAAATACCGCAAACGCATCCTGTTCCCGTCGACTTCCGAAGTTTACGGCATGTGCCACGACGAGCAGTTCGACCCGGAAAATTCGGAACTGGTGCTCGGTCCCATCAATAAACCGCGCTGGATCTATTCCTGCTCCAAACAACTGATGGATCGGGTCATCTGGGCTTACGGCATGAAAGGTCTGCTCGATTTCACCCTGTTCCGCCCGTTCAACTGGATCGGCGCCGGACTCGACAGCATCCATACGCCCAAAGAAGGCAGCTCACGGGTGATCACTCAGTTCCTCGGCCATATCGTTCGCGGCGAAGACATTAAACTGGTCGACGGCGGCCAGCAGAAACGTGCGTTTACGTACATTGCCGACGGCATTTCGGCCATGATGAAGATCATTGAAAACAAGGACGGCATCGCGTCGGGCAAAATCTACAATATCGGCAATCCTCACAATAATCATTCGATCCGGGACCTGGCGACCATGATGCTGGATATGGCCAAAACCTACCCCGAATACAAGGACAGCGCCGCAAAAGTCAATATTGTAGAAACGACGGCGGTGGATTACTACGGCAAAGGGTATCAGGACGTGCAAAACCGGGTCCCGAAAATCGACAATACCATGCAGGAACTGGACTGGAAACCTGAATTTACGATGCAGCAGGCACTCGAACACGTATTCGAAGCCTATCGCGGCCAGGTAGGAATGGCGCGGGCGCTAGTGGATTAAAGGGCGGCATTACCTACATTCATCGTTCGCCGGTCGTTTCCGGCGCATTCCCCTGCCACTTTCAGGACGACTCCAGCATGCGTATGCTTGCGTTAAAAATCGATGTCGATACCTATCGCGGAACGCAAACCGGCGTTCCGCGCCTGGCGAAAATACTTAAACGCTATCATGCCGGCGCCACCTTTCTGTTCAGCCTGGGGCCGGACCACACCGGTCGGGCCGTGAAACGCGCGTTTCGCCCCGGTTTCATGAAAAAGGTTTCGCGCACCTCCGTACTGGAACATTACGGCTGGAAAACCCTGCTCTACGGCACGCTTTTGCCGGGCCCGGACATCGCCCGCAAATGCGGGGACATACTCCGGGATATCGCCGCACAGGGCTTCGAAACCGGCATCCATACCTACGATCACGTCAAATGGCAGGACCATGTCGCCAGCCAGAGCAGCGAATGGACCATAGCCGAAATGAATAAAGCCTGGCAAAGCTATCGCGCCGTATTCGGCAAGGATCCGGCTACCCACGGGGCCGCCGGCTGGCAAATGAACGACGCTGCCTTTATCCAGGAGCGGCGGTGGGGATTGGCGTATTGTTCGGATTCCCGTGGCACGCAACCCTTTATTCCGCTCCTGAGCGATGGAACCAGGGCTTGTCCGCAACTGCCGACTACGCTGCCCACTCTGGACGAACTGATCGGTTGCGACAATATCACCGCTGCGAACGTTTCCGAAGCCCTGTTAAAGCTGACCGCAGACGACCGGCCTACCGGACATGTCTACACCCTGCACGCCGAACTCGAAGGCATGAAACTCGAGCCGGTACTGGACAACCTCTTGCGCGGCTGGCAATCCCAGGGCTACAGGCTCGTCAGCATGGCCGAATACCATGCTGCACTCGATATCGACAGACTGCCGGTAGAACGCGTCGTCCAAGGCAGCATTGCCGGCCGCTCAGGCACGCTCACATTGCAGGAACCCTCTCGCTAAATTCCTATGCTCCGTCGTCCTGTTCCGTTATTTTTTGTGCTCGTTCTGGCTATCGCATACGTATTGCCCGGTCTTGTCGGCCATGAACCCTGGAAACAGGATGAAAACTACATTTTCGGTATCGTGTATCACATGCTGCAAAGCGGGGACTGGATAATACCGCAAAATGCCGGCGAACCGTTTATGGAAAAACCTCCCCTGTATTATTGGGTCGCCGCCGGACTGGCGTGGTTCAACCGCAACTGGCTGCCATTGCCCGATGGCGCGCGGCTCGCCAGCGGGCTGTTTACTTCCCTGACATTATTGTTTACCGGTCTTACCGCGCGATATTGCTGGGGAGCTGGTACAGGCCGTTATGCCGTCATCGCGCTGATAGCCAGCTTCGGCCTGCTCTATGAGAGCCATTTCATGATAGCCGATGTGCCGATGCTGACCGGCTTTACGATTGCCTGTTACGGTTTTGCATTGAGTCTGCAACGGCCGTATCGGGCGGGATTGTGGCTGGGCGTCGGTGCAGGTATCGGTTTTCTCGCCAAGGGATTGCTGATCCCGGGTGTGCTCAGCGTCATAGCCGTCCTGCTGCCGGCGATCTTTTCAACCTGGCGGCGACGCGAGTATGCCCGCACCCTGATCGTTGCCGGTATTGTCTCCCTGCCCGCGCTGCTAATCTGGCCGGTCGCGCTGTACTTGCGTTCTCCCCATTTGTTTTACGACTGGTTCTGGCTGAATAACGTAGGCCGTTTCCTGGGATTTTCGGTGCCGCTACTGGGCGCCGACAATTCGGTCGATTTTTGGCCCAGAACCTTGCCGTGGTTCGCCTTTCCCGTGTTGCCGCTCGCGCTGGTCAATTTATGGCAGCAACGCAAACAACTTCGACACAGCCCTGCGCTGCAGCTCGGCCTGGTTTCATTTCTGACGTATGCGCTCATCATGCAATTCTCGGCCTCGGCGCGCACCGCTTACGGTTTGCCGATGCTGACAGCGCTTGCGCTGCTGGGCGCGCCTGCGGTTATTGCGTTACCCGACCGCATCAACCGCTACGGCGATTATTTCTCGCGCCTGCTTTTTGCGCCGCTGGTGATCGTCAGCTGGTACGTATGGGGCCAAATGGCCTTGGGCTCGTCCATCCCGAAGTGGCCGGTGCTCGAACGTTATTTTCCCATGGATTTCCATATGCCTTTACAATGGGTTCCGGCCCTGTTTGCGCTGTCGGCGACATTGATCTATTTCCTTACCTGGTTCCGCTTGCCGCGACTGGCAAGTCGAGCCGTGACCAGTCTGGCGCTCGGCGTCACAATATTCTGGATCATGTTCGGCACACTCTGGCTGCCGTGGGTGGATTATGCAAAAAGTTATCGCAGCGTATTTATTTCCATGCGACCTCATATCCCTGCGCTCAGACAATGCGTGGCCAGCGAAGGGTTGGGAGAATCGACCCGGCCGATGCTCGAATATTATTTAGGGATACTGACACTGCGTCGCGAACTGCATCCTCATGCGCGGTGCGATGTGTTGATTATCGATGGCCAGGGTAAAAGCATGCCGCGTCCGGCCGGTGACGGATGGAAATTGATCTGGAACGGAACACGGCCGGGCGATGACGAAGAAGAATTCTGGCTGTATGTCAAATCACCTTCCGCTTAAAATCAGCGCTTCACCGTCTGTCGCGGATATTTTATTTTATCCTTAAAGTTTAATAAAAAACTTTTCCGGCGACCATGAATTACGGTATTCTTTTATCTTCCTTAGTTATTCAATACGTCAGCATAAGGATATTTTATGAACTGGAATAAACTGTTTCTATCTGTTGCATGCACGACCTTTTCCGCCACGGTGTTTGCCAATACCACGGATATCAAGGCCGCCGATAACCAGGCTGCCATTCAATACGTTTCGACGCAAATCAATTACACCGAAACCGGTAACGGACTGTACGGGCCGGACGGCGCTACCCTGGACACTGAAAACGGTTCAGTTCCGGGCGTGGGGATATTTATCTCTACCATGCAGGACTGGTGGCTCGGCAACGACTATCTGGAAGTTGCCTACAGCCGGAATAGCGGTTCAACCAGTTATATCGGCGGCGCAGCTGACGGAAGCACGCCATACGGCAGCATCTCTTCGCAAGATAGCGCAGTCCTGATCGATTATGACATACGTTACGGCAAGGGCTTCATTCTGCAAGACAATGTCATGCTTACTCCCTACGTTGAAATTGGGCATCACGAATGGGACCGTGGCGTAAACGCAGGCGAAACCTATACTAACAAATACTATGGCGCCGGCGTACTGGGACAATATTCTCCAGTCAGGAAACTGGTTTTCACCGGCAACGCCTTTGTAGGCAGAACCTATCATGCGACGATAGATTTGCCCCCTGATCCATACGGAATCACCAGCGGCATATCCACCGATCTCGGCAGTTCCAATCTCTACAAAATCGGATTGGCGGCAGATTATGCCCTGACTCACGATATCCATGTCAATGCCGGCATAGATTACAATCAGTTCAAGTACGGCTACGGAGCATTGGGTAATACCGGGTATGGCGAGCCGAACAGTACTACCCGTTACACCACGGTCAAAGTAGGTATTGGGTATGCTTTCTAAGGTATGCAAACCATTATTGCGCTATGGCGTTTGACGATATCCGCGGGCGCCGTTCAGGCGCTTGCGGAGTACGCCCGTCATGTCGAGCCATTGATCGGGCCTGGAATGCCGCAGGCCAAACGCAAGGTTGATTTACTCGAGCAGAAAAATCAGATGGCGTTAAATGATCGCTTGATTGATTTCTTGTCGGATGGACGTTATTCATGCCTGAAGGCCCGACCATAGTCATTTTGAAAGAAGAAGTCCAGGCTTTTGCCGGACAAAAAATCATTTCCGTGTCCGGCAACAGCCAGATAGATCAGACCCGGCTTTATAACCGTACTGTCACCGCTTTCAAAAGCTGGGGCAAACACTTTCTGATCTGTTTCGATGGGTTTTCCCTGCGCATTCATTTTCTTTTATTCGGCTCATACAGGATAAACGAGCGTAAAGATGCGCCTGCAAGACTGAGCCTGACTTTTCCCGATGGCGAGCTGAACTTGTATTCGTGCTCGATCAAATATCTCGAAGGTGATATCAATACGCACTACGACTGGAGTGTCGATGTCATGAACCCGGATTGGGATCCCGCGAAAGCCAGACGTTCTATCGCAGCCGCCTCCGCCAAAATGATTTGCGACACGCTGCTGGAACAGGATATTTTTGCAGGCGTAGGCAATATCATCAAAAATGAAGTGTTGTATCGCGTCTATGTACACCCGGAATCATTAACCGGTAAGCTCCCGGAAATGAAAATCATGGAGATCATCGCGCAAGCCCGTCTATACAGTTTTGAATTTCTGGCCTGGAAGAAACAATACGAGCTCAAGCAGCATTGGCTGGTCCATACCAAAAAAATATGCATCCGGTGCCATTTATCGCTGTTCCGGAAAAACACGGGCGTGAAAAAACGCCGCAGTTTTTTCTGCGAGAATTGCCAGATATCATACCAATGAGACAAACGGAAATTATCACCGGTTGTTCCAGCTATTACAATCGGAAATGGATAGGCATTTTTTATCCCGACGATTTATCGGCAAAAAAATGGTTTGCTTATTACTGCGAACATTTCGATACGTATGAACTGAATGCCACCTTTTATAAATTCCCTAGCGCAAAAAGCCTGCATGCCTGGTACGAAAAAAGCCCGGACAGGTTCATTTTTTCCGTCAAGGCGCCCAGGCTCATCACCCATAACAAAAAATTTGACGGCTGCGCACGCGAAATCGGCGAATTTTATGCAGCGTGTCTGGACGGGTTGAAAGATAAACTTGGCTATGTGTTGTTTCAGTTGCCTCCAAGTTTTCATTTTAGCCCCGAAAGATTGCAGCGGATCATCAATCAGCTGGATTCCGACATTCAAAACGTCGTGGAATTTCGCCATGAGAGCTGGTGGAACCGGGACGTCTACGAGGCATTCATCGAGCACAATCTCATCTTTTGCAGTGTTGATCATCCCACGCTGCCTGCGGATATAATCGAGACTGCCGCAACCGGATATATACGTTTGCACGGCAATCCAACCATGTTTTATTCGGAATATAGTCTTGAAGCGCTGAATGCGCTGTATGCCGCCATAAAACAAACCGAACATTTCCGGAAAGCAATGGTTTTTTTTAATAATACTGCCGATACCGGCGGAATTATTAATGCCCTTGCAATGAGTAATCTTTAAGCAGTCAGCGTTCCAATTCTGATTTTCAAATGCTCCCCGGCTCACGCATAGCGATATCTGCATAACGACCTGTCATGATCGTCTGATTGCTTTTTTGTCACATTAATTTCAATTATTTATAATAAAAATATAACAATAATAATAGATAATAATAACGCGCACGACGCATTATGAATCGGTAATGACGGTCGATATAAAAACCAATTTACTGATAACTATATCATTTAAAAATAAATTAATTTAAATAAGGAATACAATGATTACCAATCGATTTCTTGTGGCAGCTGCCGCTTCCTTGGCAGCTTGTAGCGGATTTGCACACGCGGAGGGGATGGCGGCTTCGATTTATGCCGGGATTGAGGAATATCAATGGGAAGAATACGCTCCTTCGGGCCAGCAGCTCATGAAAGTGTCCGGACCCCGCGTGCGTGTAGGACTCAATATTGCCCCTCCGATACATAGCTCCCAATTCGCGCTGGACTACGACATCTCGATGTACGAAGGCACCATGAATTATTCTTCGCAGGTGTCCGATCCCAATACCGGCGCAGCCATTCCCTACTCCAGCGATATTGCGTATATGGGCATGGATACGCATCTCGATGGAATTTATACCGGTTTTGGCGAACAGATTCAGCCTGTTTTGATGCTTGGTTTCGAAGGGTGGCGTCGCAGTCTCGACAGCCGCTTCATTACCGATAGCGCCGGGACTACTGCTCCTGCGATCGGTTATGCCGAAAATTGGGCCATGGTCTACACCAAACTCGGCGCGCGCGGCAAAGCCGGCAGTTTCACCTGGCTGGCTGGACTGAAATTACCGCTTTCAGTCACGGACACCGCAGATTTCCTGCAAGCGACTACACATCCCAAGGGCCTGTTGAGTGAATATATCGGAGGTGATTATACCTTCGCCCGAACCTGGAAAATCGGCGTCAACTATGAAAATACGCGCTTCGGACAATCCGATCTGACCGGTAGCATAGCCGGACCGAATTCCGTCTATCAGCCGAAATCGGATGAAGGCGTATTTATGCTGTCCTTGCATAAGGCTATATAAATAATGACATTCCGACCGTCGTCATAAAGACGGTCGGCGTGGAATGGAGCCTCGATTTTTGAGATAGTCTATTATGATTCTGGAAAAATTATTGTTCGTAATTCATGAAAGAACGAACGTGAGCGACATTCATATTACCGTCAACGAGCCGGTATTTATCCGCAGTCCGAGCGGTTATGCCCCTTTAGACGAAGAAATCGTTAGCGCCGACGACATCAATGAATTCATTTCCAACGAAGCCATGGCAGGGAAAAACTGGCGCACCGAGTTGCTGGTTCAAGGTGGAAAACTGGACGGCGCAGTGGATTTGACGCTGTCCAGAATACGTTACTCGATCTATGAAACCGATGGCGCGATGCATAATGTCAATATAGTGCTGCGGATCATACGCAACGACAGCATTCCTGGGGATAGTCCTCCGAGCCAGAACATGCTTAAAGAATTCGTCCTGAAAGGGAAAGGGCTCATTATCATTACCGGCCCTACCGGTTCCGGCAAGACCACTACCCTCTCAGCGCTTATCGATCGCATCAATAGCGATCGATCCTGTCACATCATGACCATAGAAGATCCGATCGAATATGTACACAAAAAGAAAAAAGCCATTATTTCCCAGCGCGAAATAGGCAGTAACCTGGACAGTTTTGCCAGCGGCATCGAAGGCGCGATGCGCCAGCGACCCGACGTCATTGCGGTAGGCGAATTGCTCGACAAGGATACGGTAGAGAGCCTGTTTCGCGCTTCGGATTCCGGTCATATGGTGCTTGCCACGACTCATGGCCGCAGCGCCAAGGATGTCATCAACCGTCTTTTAGGATTTTTTAATGTAGACGAGCGCGAACAGCGCCGGCAAATTTTCGCATCCTGCCTGACGTGCATAGTCAGCCAGGTCCTGGTCCCATCGCTCGACAAGGAAAGCTGGGTGCTCGCGTGCGAGATCCTGGTCAATACACCGGGCGTACGTTCGATGATAGCCAGCGGAAACCTGAACCAGCTTCCCTCCATCATGCAACAGGGGCGTGTAGACGGGATGAATTTGCTCAGCAACGACTTGTTGCGACTGGTCCGGGAAAACAAAATATCGCTGCAGCAAGCCCGGATGGCTTCCTATGACGATAATATCTGAGGCTGACGGAAATTTCCCCTGCACATACATATAATTACCGGCCATTTTAAATTTTGAATGAGAACAACAGAATGAAAACCTATAGATCATATATTGCCCTATGCTTGATACTGGTCACAAGCACAGCCTCTGCCGTCACATCCAGTCTGTCCGATCGTGAATATTTCAGCGCGCATCTGGACTGGTCGATACAGGGCGAACGATCCGGCGATTCAACAACAGGCGATCGTAATCTCCCCGGGAATCTTTCCATTATCGCGCCTCTGGAGGTGGCGCGAAATGATTACAATACGCGCAATATCGAAAGGACTTATATCACTTATACCAAAACCAACCCGACAACGAATAAGGTATTTACAGGCAGGACCAGCGGTTTTGGCAGCCCCGCCGACATCCTGAATAAAATGGACGCCGCTCATCACATGAATGCCCACGGCTTCGGTCCCGCGCAACTGGACCGGGCTTCAAACAACAAGTACGTAATTCGCTCACAGGCGAAACAATTGCGCAAAGCTTATAGCGCCACAGACAGAAATGCCGGGCCCAACGACACAATACCGCAATAGCGGCTACAGGACGGCCGGCGGTTTTAAATAACAAAACAAAAACTGTGAATTATCTGTCGCACTGCGAATTGCGTATTGGGCGCGAACATAGCACAATGCGCACATTCCGTATTCACATCGACTCATTATTCCATGATAGATAATGCACAGCTAAACGTTGCCATACACCAGAATGTCGCTGCCGCCTTGCAAGAGGATATTGCTACGGGCGACCTGACAGCCCGGCTTATTCCGGCCGACAAAGCCGCTTCTGCGCATATTCTCTGTCGCGATGCGGCAGTGTTATGCGGCCGTCCCTGGTTTGAAGCCTGTTTCCGCATGCTGGACTCCGGTTTCAAGGTAAAATGGCATGCCGACGAAGGACAATCGGTTTCCCCTGACCAGATACTGTGCGAATTCAGCGGTAACGCCCGCGCACTGCTTTCAGCCGAACGAACCGCGATCAATTTCCTGCAGACGCTTTCCGCTACCGCTACCGCCGCGCACCGTTTGACCCGATTGACGCAAGGTTTATCCACCTTAGTGATGGATACCCGAAAAACCATACCCGGTTTAAGGCTAGCCCAAAAATACGCTGTCCTGACAGGCGGCGGGAGCAATCAACGCATCGGCTTATTCGACGGCATACTGATCAAGGAAAATCACATCGCCGCTGCCGGCGGTATCGCTGCAGCGTTAGCCGCCACGCAGGACGCAGCCGTCCCGGTACAAATCGAGGTCGAGAACCTTCAAGAACTGGAAGCTGCGCTTCAGGCTGGCGCCGTATTGATATTGCTGGATAATTTTGATCTGGAGCAGCTGCGCGCAGCGGTCAGGCTTGCGCACGGCAGAGCCATACTGGAAGCTTCAGGCGGCATAGACATGACGAATTTGCGCGCCATTGCCGAAACCGGCGTACACCGTGTATCCATCGGTTCGATGACCAAGCATATACAAGCGGTGGACCTGTCGATGCGGATCGATTGATGCTGCACTTCCAGCCGGATGCTAAACTACGGCCATGACCATCCAGCTATTGATTCCCGATCTCATCCCTGCCGCAGAAATGACGACATCCCTGCTTGGCGATTTACAGTTGCCATCCCTGAGCGGTTTGCTGGCTCGCGGCTCCCGTAACGAAGTTTTCGACGCCGGAAACCCGGAGGCTGCGCTTTGCAAATATTTCGGCATACAGCGGCAAATCGACTGGCCGATTGCTCCGCTTACCTTGCTGGCTGATGGCGGCGAACCGGGTAAACATTATTGGTTGCGCGCCGACCCGGTACATTTGAGAGCGACCCGGGAACAGCTCATGCTGGTCGACAGCGGAGCCTTCAATCTTGACCAGAACGAAGCAGAGCAGTTTGCCCAGGCATTCAACCTGCATTTCCAGGCTGAGGATTATACGCTTTATCCATTGCATCCAAAACGCTGGTATATGAAGCTGCCGCTGCCTCCGCAAATCACGACATTCCCCGTCAACGCGGTCACCGGCAGACATATCGACGCCTGTCTGCCCAAAGGTGCCGATGCGCTGGACTGGCATCGATTCTACAACGAAATCCAGATGCTGTTTTTCAGCCTTCCCGTAAACGACCAACGCGAATCGCGCGGAGAACTCGCCGTCAATAGCCTCTGGTGCTGGGGCGGCGGGACAATGCCGCTCGGCCTGGAGCGCAGCGACGACGGCACGCTCTGGGCCAACGACAGCGATGCCCGTGCGCTTGCTGCGGCGACCGGCAGCCTTTTCGCGCATTTGCCCGCCAATGCCGGCAGCATCGACAGCCCGGGACTGGTTTATCTCGACGGCCTGTCCGGCGCCGCACAATACGCCGATTATCAAGGCTGGCGCGAAGCATTGCTGGAACTGGAAAAGAATTGGTTTCAACCTTTGCTTGCGCAATTAAAATCCGGCAAGCTGTCTTCGTTGGGCATAACAACCTTTGCCCGCGGCCATACTGTAAACTGGAAAACCGGCCGCGCAGATTTATACAAGCTGTGGCGCCGCGCCGGCATCACGCAGTCGCTGACGCCCCCGCCGAATGAATAACCATGCCCGGGGATTTCAAGCGGCTTGCTTAGCGGAATATGCGCAAGCCCTGCAGTCGCGCCAAGGTCTCGCCTTATTCTGCGCGCTGGTACATCTGCAAATAAGCGGTTTTCTCCAGCGGCGGTACGCGCGCTACCGCCAGCATGTCCTGCAGATGCGCCGGCGTACTGATTCCGGCCAGAGAAGTCCCGACTCCCGGAGTCGAGCGGTTGAACTGCAAGGCGCGTTGCGCATGATTTTGCAGCATCGGCATGGCCTGCAGCACCGGGTCCATTGCCTGCTTGGCGAGATGTCCCTTGAACAGGGTATGGCTGGCCATTAAATATACGCCGAGCTGATGCGCCGCCTGGATGGTCGAACCGATGTTGCCTTGACCTGTAGTCTGGCTGAATCGGGTAAAACCTTCCTGCATCACCTGATTAAACGGCATCTGTACGACCTTGAACTGATGTTTGGCCTGATCGTCGCGCCAGATGGCGCGTGCCGCTTTCTCCGCGTGACCTTGCATCGAAGTAATCGACTGAAACAGGGGATTGTCGGTTTCGACGCGGAATCCCTCGAACGTGGAAATCCCGTAATAGCGCAATTTTTTATCTTTAACCGCCTGTTCGAGCACCATGAAGACTTTTTCCAGCTTGCGGTTGAGCTGATCCTTGCCGATAACCGGAATATGGACTTCAGGCTGGTCGATCAAAAAAGCGTCCAGCGTGTCTACCCCCATCAACTGGCGCGACAATTCCAGCTGAAAAGCGATATATTCGGGGCTGATGCAGTGCGCCTGCGTCAGGTCTTCGCTACGCCCGAGCCCTTTGGCGACAACTTCCTGCTGAAACCATGCAGCCAGGTCGGCGGGCCGCTCGTTGCGAAAACTCAGAAAGCCGCCTTTGGAAATCAGGAACATCTGCTCCCGCGCCACGCCAGCTTCCATGGCGCGGCGTATGCCGAAACCGACTGCGGCCGCCGAACGCCCGTAACGATAATGCGTGCCGGTATCGATGACGTTGATTCCGTGAGTAAGGGCTTCGGCGACTATGTCGGCGTATTGCGCGTCGACCTCGTCGGTCGGCGCCCCGGGGAAAGTACCCAGTCCTAGCGAAGACAATTGCAGATGAATATTCAGAAAATCGCTGTAATGGCCTTCTGCGCAGTCTTTGCCGAAAGTCGTTACATAATTCTTGGTGGCCCGCATGGAGCAATAGCCGGGTATCAGGGTTGTAGTCATGGTGTATTCGCGAAAAAAGGATGTTGTTGAACGAGAGTAATCAAATCTTGGATTTCCGGGCGCACGTATAATGGCGATACCGCATCGAGGCGAGAATAAAACAACTGCTCGAAATGCGGCTCTTCTTCATCCATATCCCACCCCACGGCGTGCAAGGCGGCGACCCCGGCCGGCGGTATGATCTCCGGCAAAACGCGTCCGGACAGCAAAGCCCACAAACCTGTCCAGGCTCGGGCCAGCACCAGCGGGTGATATCCGCCGCCGCCCGTCACCAGCAATCGCGGCGTACCGTCGCCGTGTACCGGACTGGTTTCGATTACGGTTTGGGCTATCGCCAGGAATCCCTGCGTAGTCAAACCCAGTTTACCGAGCGGGTCGGCGAATATCATATCCGTCCCCGCCTGCAAAACCACGGCATCGGGTCTGAATTGCTGCAATACCGGCTGCCACACGGTATCGAACAACTGGCGGTATTCCGCGTCATTCGTGCCTTTAGGCAAGGGGATGTTCAGGCTGGCATGGGCAATTCCGCCGCTATCGCACAGCCGGCCGCCGGTAAACGGGTAAGCGTAGCAGCTGTCCATATGCAAGGATAAGGTAAAGACGTCGGGGTCGTCCAGAAACGCCGCTTCCACGCCGTCGCCGTGATGGGCGTCGATATCGACATACAGCACTTTCCAGCCCTCGCGCCGCAAGCGCATGATGCCAAGCACGGTATCGTTGAAATAACAGAAACCCTGGGCCTTATCGGGCCGGGCGTGATGCATGCCGCCGGCCGGATTGAACCCTATCCGTCCGCGTATCACTTCTTCCGCCGCCTGGATGGAAGCTCCGGTGGCCGTCGCCGGGATAGTGAAAAAACGATCGAAATAGGGGTTTTCAAGCGTACCCAATTGATGGCGCTGCCGTACCGGATTGCTGACACGCCCCAATGCTTCGGCTTTCTTGAACGCCGAAACATATTCCGGCGTATGAAACCATTCCAGCTCGAAATCCGCCGCTTTTCGCGCCTGCACGAATTCGGCCGGCGTCAGCGCATCGTACGCCCGTATCAGTTCGGTCGCCAGCGAGACGCGCGGAATTGCCAGAGGGTGGTTCGTGCCGTAGGCATTGCGGCGATACTGCGAGCCGCCTATGTAACTCGCTTTACGCCCCGGCGGCACGCTCACGACCGGTCACCCGCAATCAGGGGTTGCAGCAGGCATACCGCTTCGGCGGCAATGCCCTCGCCCCGTCCGGTAAAACCGAGTGTTTCCGTCGTCGTCGCTTTTACGTTCACAGCGTCGATTCCGGCGTCGAGATCGGCGGCAATGTGCTGACGCATGGTTTCAATATGCGGCGCCATTTTAGGGGCCTGGGCAATAATGGTACAATCCAGGTTCATCAGGCGATAGCCCCGGCCGACAACCAGTCGCCCGACAGCGCGCAACAGTTCGCGGCTGTCGATATTCCGGTAGCGCGCATCGGTATCGGGAAAGTGGCGGCCGATATCGCCCAGCGCCGCAGCCCCGAGCAGCGCATCGCAAATCGCGTGCAGCAGGACGTCGGCATCGGAATGCCCCGCCAGCCCGAGCGGATGAGGAATATCCACGCCGCCGATAATCAATTTGCGTTGCGGTGCAAACGCATGCACATCAAATCCGTGACCTATACGAAAATCATTCATTATCCAGAACCGCCATTAACTCATATTTTCGCCGGCAATATTCCGTGCCGGTGTTTCTTGTTGGCGCTGAGCGAACAGCGCTCTCGCCATCTCCAGATCGTCAGGAAAAGTAACCTTGAAATTGCTGCTGCTCGCCGTTACGAGCAAAGGCGCAAAACCCAACGCTTCGATCGCGCTGGCTTCATCGGTGGGAGCCGGTGTCGAGGCGTTATTCAGCGCCCTCAGCAAGAGGGCATGCCGGAACATCTGCGGCGTTTGCGCCTGCCACAGCCGCTCGCGCGGTTCGGTAGCGCTAATCCGGTTTTGGCCGTCGCCGCGTTTCAAGGTGTCGGAGAGCGGAATTGCCAGCAGGCCGCCAACCTTATCTCCGGCTACGCCATCGAGCAGGCTATCGACCAGCGCGCCGGTGAGACAGGGACGCGCTGCATCGTGCACCAGTATCCAGTCGTCGGCCGAAACCGGCATCGCGGCGAGGCCGTTAGCCACGCTTT
The DNA here is from genome assembly GCA_035713285.1 of Burkholderiales bacterium. Taxonomy (GTDB): domain Bacteria; phylum Pseudomonadota; class Gammaproteobacteria; order Burkholderiales; family Sulfuriferulaceae; genus Sulfuriferula. The sequence goes on along the minus strand of DASSZW010000150.1, from coordinate 12,777 downwards.
CGGCACGCGTCGCCCCCCCGCAACGCAATACTACCACTTTACTGCCGAATTTAGACCAGTCGTAGCTATTCCAGTAACCGTCTTCGCTGGATAATACGACAAATACCCGCTCGATTCTCGGCGATGCCGCCAGTACGCGAACTGCGTGATAAATCATCGGATATCCCGCGATATCGAGATATTGTTTGGGCGAATCGGCGCCCATGCGCGTACCGGCGCCGGCCGCCGGTATCAGTCCGTAATAGTGGCTCATGCCAAACGCTTTCAAAAATAGTAATGATGCGATGATCCCGGTTTAAACCGTTCATGCCCCGAATTGCATTAAACCGGGATTGAGATTATAGTCGAAATACATGCTTTCTCCGCCATTTACATCAGGGTATTTGCCATGTCCGCCCCCGGTAATCTCACCGACTCATACGGTCGCCGCATCGATTATGTAAGGCTTTCGGTCACGGATCGCTGCGATTTGCGCTGCAATTATTGCATGCCCGAGGGCTATCGCGATTTCGAGGAACCGTCGCACTGGCTCACTTTCGACGAAATCGAACGCGTGTTGGGCGCTTTCGCAAAGCTGGGGCTGCGCCGGGTCCGCCTGACCGGAGGCGAACCTTTGTTGCGCCGCAACATCGCCCAACTGGCTGATCGGATTACCCGCATTCCGGGCGTGAACGACCTGTCGCTGTCGACCAACGCCACCCGGCTCGAAAAATATGCCGAAGCGCTCAAGGCTGCCGGCGTGACCCGGCTCAACGTCAGCCTGGACTCCTTGCGACCGGAGCGGATCAAGGCAATCACCAGGCGCGACGTGCTGGCCGATATACTGGCGGGGCTTGCCCATGCCAGACGAACGGGTTTCGACCAGATCAAGATCAATATGGTTGCAATGCGCGGCACGAATGACGATGAAATCGAAGCGATGGTAGCGTATTGCCTGGAACAGGGATTTATTTTACGCTTGATCGAAACCATGCCCATGGGCAAAACCGGCCGCAATACCGCTTACATGGATTTACAGCCGGTCAAGGCGATGCTTGCGCAACGTTATGGCCTGATCGACGCCGCACTGCCGGGCGGCGGGCCGGCTCGCTATCTCGCAACGCCGGACGGCCATTTTACGGTCGGCTTTATCACTCCGATTTCGCAACATTTTTGCGATACCTGCAATCGCGTACGGCTGGCGGTCGACGGCACCCTGTATTTATGCCTGGGGCAGGAAAACAAATTCGAATTCCGTCCGCTGTTGCGCGACGGCGCAAGCGACCGCGAACTCGAAGCGGCTATTCTGCAGGCTATCAGCTATAAACCCGAACGTCATGAATTTAACGAACAACCCGACAAGATCGTACGTTTCATGTCCATGACCGGCGGTTGATCAACCCAATTTAAAAAATAAAAATATTTTTTAAACAACATAATATAAACCTTTATTTATGTTGAATATAGAATAAGTAAGCAGGTTTAATCAGGCTTTTTGGCATTTCCGGCCATAGCGGAGTAAAATTCCGCCTCCGCTCATACAATCCTGGTTAATTATGTCCGACGACATCTTGCGACTCTCCAAGCTCATGTCACAGCGCGGAATTTGTTCCAGACGCGAAGCCGATGCGTACATTGCCCGCGGCTGGGTAAAAGTCGACGGCGTCCCGGTAACCGAACTGGGCACCAAGGTCTTGCCCGATTGCCGCATCGAACTGCTGCAACCGGCGCAACGCGAACAAAACGAGTCCGTCACCATTCTGCTCAATAAACCGGTCGCCTATGTTTCAGCGCAAGCGGAAAACGGCTACAAACCCGCCAGCATGCTGATTACCGCAGAACATCATTACGCTGGGGACGAATCGGGGATCGCCTACTCCAACGAACACGCCTACGGTCTGGCACCCGCGGGACGGCTCGATATCGATTCCAGCGGCTTGCTGGTGCTGACGAAAGACGGCCGTATCGCCAAACAGCTGATCGGCGAAAATTCCGGCGTCGACAAGGAATACCTGGTTCGAGTAACGGGAACGCTGTCCGATCAGGGTTTGCAATTGCTCAATCACGGACTGAAACTGGACGGCGCAGCCTTGCGCCCCGCTCAGGTCGCGTGGCAGAACGAAGACCAGCTGAGCTTCATTCTGCACGAAGGCAAAAAACGGCAGATCCGGCGCATGTGCGAAATGGTCGGTCTCAAAGTCATCGGCTTGAAACGGGTGCGTATCGGCAAAGTACTGCTCGGCAACCTGCCGGTGGGACAATGGCGTTATCTTGCACCGCACGAACATTTTTAAAGGCAACTATGACGGAACACTTTATCATCGGCAAAGACGCCGCGCTGGAAACGACGATAGCCGCCCTGCAGGCACGCCTGACGGCGCTGGGTTTCGCCATAGAGGAACGCTCGTGGCTCAATCCGGTCAGCGATGTATGGTCGGTGCATATACGCGACACCGACTGCCCCCTGCTTTTCACCAACGGCAAGGGCGCGTCGAAACTGGCTGCATTGGCGAGCGCGCTGGGCGAATTTTTCGAGCGCCTGGGTACGCATTATTTCTGGACGCATTATTATCTCGGCAATGCCATCGCTCAGCACGCTTTCGTCCATTACCCCCGGGAACGCTGGTTCCCCGTCGACGAAGACGGCGCATGGCCGGACGGGATCCTGAATCCTGCGTTACGCGAGTTTTACGACCCGGATTTTGCCATCGATGCGCACGCGCTGATCGACCGCAATTCCGGCAACGCGGCACGCGGCATTTGCGCTCTGCCCTATCGTCGTGCGAGCGACGGCGAAACCTGCTGGTTTCCGGTCAATATCATCGGCAATCTGTATGTCAGCAACGGCATGGCCGCCGGCAATACCGCGGCGGAAGCCCGTACCCAGGCCTTATCGGAAATACTGGAGCGGCATGTCAAATTCCGCGTAATACGCGAAGGCCTCTGCCTGCCCGACGTCCCCGAATCCGTCATCGCCCGCTACCCGCGCATCGCAAGCAGTATCGCCGAATTGCGCGCGGCGGGATTCGGCATTCTGATCAAGGATGCCACGCTCGGCGGCAATTATCCGGTCATGAATGTGACCATGCTGCATCCGCACGATCAGGGCTGTTTCGCCAGTTTCGGCGCGCATCCGCGCTTTGAAGTCGCGCTGGAACGCGCATTGACCGAGCTGTTGCAAGGCCGCGATCTCGAAGCGCTGGCGGGATTCCACGAACCCGGTTTCGACATGGAGGAAATCGCCGATCCGCAAAATCTGGAAATTCATTTCGTCGATTCCAGCGGCATTATCAGTTGGCGCTTTTTGAGCGACAAGCCGGATTTCGCTTTTGCCGACTGGGATTTTCGCGGTACGACTGCGGAAGAATTCGCCTGGCTATGCGGCCTCATCCACAAAACCGGGCATGATATTTATATTGCCGATTATGACGAACTCGGCGTTTACAGTTGCCGCATCCTCGTCCCGGGAATGTCGGAAATTTATCCGGTGGACGATCTGGAATGGGACAACAACAGCGTTGCCAACGAATTGCGGCCCGCGATCCTGAACCTGTCCAGGCTGAATGACGACGAATGCCGCGCCTTGCTCGATGCGCTGAACGATTTGGGGATAACCGACCAGCAACCGGTCGCGCCGTTCATCGGGCTGGCAGCCGAACCCGGCTCGCACTGGAAAGATCTGCGCATAGGCGAACTGAAAACGCTCCTGGCGCTCGCCTTGACTGACACCGAAGCGACACTCGAAGGCTGCGACTGGATCAGGAGCTTCGCGCAGATGGATGCCGAACGCCGGAAATTATACCGCTGCATCGCCACCCTGTTGACGATGGAGGATACCGATCCGTATCGCGCCAGCCTCGGTCTGCTCTACGGCGAAAACACTGTGCAGCAGGCCCATGCTTTGCTCGGCGGCAAATATCGGTTCATGGAATTGGGCGCGCCGGGCATGGATCTGACCGGTTGCGAATTGCATCAACGGCTGCTTAAGGCTTACAGGAAAGTGTGCAATCCATTAGCCCAAGCATTAAAAAATGCAGCACCGAATCGATAATTGATTGCATTGCCATTTTAGAAGAATACAATACACGTATACATATGGATCAGGCTAATCATGCATAAAAAGATGACAATTACTATTGATGAGGCGGTTTATACAGGACTTCATAAAGTGATCGGCCGCGGTAATATCAGCCAATTTCTGGAAAGCCTGGCACGACCTCATGTGCTAAAAGAAGATACACTGGAAGCAGGCTATCAGGCGATGGCTTCAGATAAAACGCGGGAAGCGGAAGCTGGCGAATGGTGCAACGCGCTCGTAAAAGATACTGCAGAATGAAACGTGGGGAAGTCTGGTGGGTAGAGTTTGATCCGGCAGTCGGTAGTGAAATTCGTAAAACCCGACCAGCGGTCATTGTAAGCAATGATGTCGCAAACCGATATATGGCAAGGCTGCAAGTTGTGCCGTTAAGTAGTAATATCGAACATATCTACCCTAGTGAAACCATAATCACCTTGAACCGGAACAAAAGTAAAGTGATGGCGGATCAAATCATGACTGCTGATAAACAGCGATTAAAAGCCATGCTCGGCAAGTTAACCCAAGCGGATATGCGCGCGGTTGAAACCGTCATTAAAATTCAGCTTGGGATGAGCATTTCTTAATCCGGCGGGGATAGTGGATCATTGCCGCTGACCATGCAACTGCCGCCGAGCAGTAAAATTACAATTGATGTGCGATTTATGAGACAGAACTTGATGAAGGAATTGGCCGTAGTACTATCAGCCAGTTTCTGAAAAATATGGCGCGGCCTCATGTATTAAAAGAAGATACTTAAAGGGGTTATCAGGCGCTGGCAGCGATAAAGCGCGCACGAAGCGGAATCTGGCGAATGGTGCAACGCGTCATTGCCGTTCCTGAATCCAGGCTGATTAAATAAGCCAGGATTCGGCGCTCTACCCCGCCTCGTCGATCCAGGTCATCTGGATCGCTTCGAGTATCTTTTCGTTGGAGCGTTCGGGATCGTCGCTGAATTCCGGCAGTTCGACCACCCAGCGGTGCAAATCGGTAAAGCGGATGGTTTTCGGATCGATATCGGGATGGGTTTCCATCAATTCGATTGCGATTTCCAGCGTGTCGGTCCATTTCATCTCAATGCCCCTCTTTAACCATGTTGATCGTATATTTCGGGATCTCTATGACCAGATCCTGATTCGCCACGACAGCCTGACAGGACAGGCGCGAGTTCGGTTCGAGACCCCAGGCTTTGTCGAGCAGGTCGTCTTCCAGTTCGTCGGATGGGTTGAGCGACGAAAATCCTTCGCGCACGATGACATGGCAGGTCGTGCAGGCGCAGGATTTTTCACAGGCATGTTCGATTTCGATATCGTTATTCAATAGCGTATCGCAGAGGCTGACGCCCGTTTTCGCTTCGATCACGGCCCCTTCGGGGCAAAGTTCCGGATGAGGTAAGACTATGAGCTGTGGCATATTATTCCTGGTGTGTATCGGTTAAATCCTGTCCAGAGATTGCCCTGTCAGTGCCTGTTTGACGCTGCTGTCCATGCGCCGGGCGGCAAACTCGCCGGTCGCGCGGTTAAGCGCATCGGCGGCGTCCTGAATGGCATGCGCATCTTCGGATTGTAGCATCTGCCGCAGCGTATTCATGGCGGCTTTAATGCGATCAAATTCGATGGCGCTGAGCAATTCCGCGCCGTTTTCGTCTATGGCCGTTTGCGTGGCGTCGAGCAAACGCTGGGCCTCGACCCGCGCTTCCTGTAACGCGCGCCGTTGCATGTCGTCTTTGGCATAAGCAAAGCCTGCCTGCAGCATGCGGGCGATATCTTCGTCCGCCAGCCCGTAAGCGGGTTTGACGGTAATGGCAGCCTGCACGCCGCTTTTCAGTTCTTCGGCGGAGACGGACAACAAACCGTCGGCGTCGACCTGAAAGGTCACGCGTATCCGCGCGGCTCCGGCGACCATGGGCGGTATGCCGCGCAATTCGAAACGGGCCAGCGAACGGCAGTCGCTCACGAGTTCGCGCTCGCCTTGCACAACGTGCACGCTCATCGCGGTCTGGCCGTCTTTATACGTCGTAAATTCCTGCGCCCGGGCGATGGGGATGGTGCTGTTGCGAGGTATGATTTTTTCGGCCAGGCCTCCCATCGTCTCGATACCCAGTGACAGCGGCGTCACATCCAGCAGCAACCATTCTTCGTCGGGCCGGTTGCCTGCCAGTACATTAGCCTGGATAGCGGCGCCCAGCGCCACAACTTTATCGGGATCGAGATTGGTCAGCGGCGTCTGGCCGAAAAGCTCCGCTACCGCCGACTGGATACGCGGCATGCGGGTAGAGCCGCCAACCATTACCACCCCCTTGATTTCATTTGGGCTTAATCCGGCATCGCGCAGGGCTTTGCGGGTCGGGGCAAGCGTTTTATTGACCAGGCTGGAGGTAATATCGTTAAATACGCTGGCAGTGAGCGCAACATCGACGGTTTCGCCCGACGCCAGCAAGGCAGTAATTTTTACTTCGCGATGCTCGGTCAGGGCTTCTTTTGCATCGCGCGCCTTGCCCAGAAGGAGGCGTGTATCTTCGGCAGTCAATTCCGGAAATTTTGCCTGTTCCAGCACCCAGCAGAAAATACGCTGATCGAAATCGTCGCCGCCCAGCGCCGAATCGCCGTTTGTGGCAAGCACTTCAAATATGCCGCGCGACAAGCGCAGGATAGAAATGTCGAATGTGCCTCCCCCCAGATCATAGACGGCATAGACGCCTTCGGAGCCGTTATCCAGGCCGTAGGCTATCGCGGCAGCCGTCGGTTCGTTGAGCAGGCGCAAGACGTTGAGGCCGGCGAGCTGCGCGGCGTCTTTGGTAGCCTGTCGTTGCGCATCGTCGAAATAGGCCGGTACGGTAATGACTACGCCGGTCAGCTTGTCGCCCAGGGAGCGTTCGGCGCGATCGCGCAATACCCGCAAAATATCGGCCGAAATTTCAACCGGATTTTTTATTCCGGCGGCGGTTTTGAGCTGCACCATTCCCGGCGCATCGACAAAGTGATAGGGGAAACTCGCCGCATCCTTGATATCCTTCAGTCCGCGTCCCATGAACCGTTTGACGGAAATAACCGTATTATGCGGATCCCGGTTCTGACCGGCTTGTGCGGCATGGCCAACTATCGGCTCCTCACCGGTTGCATAACGGACTACGGAAGGCAGCAAGGCGTGACCGTCTTCGTCGTTGATGACAATGGCTATGCCATTACGAACGGTGGCCACCAAAGAATTGGTGGTACCTAAATCGATGCCCGCAGCGAGACGGTGCTGATGCGGCGCCGTGCTCATCCCGGGTTCTGAAATTTGCAAAAGTGCCATGAAGTTTAACGAACCCTATTTGTCCAGTATGGCGTAAGTGTCGTCAATCTCCGCCGTGATTTTATCGACAAATTTAAGTTGACGCACTGTATCCGAAGCAGCCGGCAGATCATGCTGCCGATCCAGTTGTACCGATAATTGCTCGCGCCAGGCCTGCGCCTGCGCAGCGATTTCGCGTTCTACGCGTTGCAGCGCGGCAAGATCTCCCGAAGCGGCGGCTTCCTGTATCGCTTCGCGCCAATCGATTTGCTGCATCAGGAAATCCATCGGCAATTGCGTATTGGTTTGCGCCAGCGGGTCGATGCCGTTCAGTTGCAACAGATAAACTGCGCGGTTGAGCGGCGTTCTGAGCGCTTGATAAGCCTCATTGACCCGGCTCGACCATTGCATCGATGCCCGTTTTTCGGCATCGGACAAATGCGCGAATTTATCCGGATGGACCTGGCCCTGCAAGTTGCGGTAAGCCGATTCCAGTTCTGCGCTATCCAGCGCGAACGTCAGCGGCAACCCGAACAACTCGAAATGGTTGCGGTTGAAATCGAATTCCATCGACGTCAGACGTTAAAGCTCTCGCCGCAACCGCATTCGTTTTTAACGTTGGGGTTATTGAAGCGAAAACCTTCGTTCAGGCCTTCCCGCGTAAAATCGAGTTCCATGCCGTCGATATAAGGCAAGCTTTTCGGGTCGATCAAAACGGTGATGCCATGATCGGAAAACGTCAGGTCGTCGTCTTCGATTTTATCGGCGAATTCCAGTTTATACGCCATACCGGAACAGCCGCTGGTCCGGACGCCCAGGCGCAAGCCCACGCCCTTGCCGCGCTTCGCCAGAAAATCCGCCACATGCTTCGCGGCGCTTTCGGTCACAGTGATAGCCATTTTCCCCTCCTTAACGGGTTCCGGTTGCGAGTTCGCCGTGCTTGACTTTATAGTCTTCGACCGCAGCCTTGATCGCATCTTCGGCCAATATCGAACAATGGATTTTCACGGGCGGCAAAGCCAGTTCCTCGGCGATGGCGGTATTCCGGATTTCCATCGCCTGATCCAGCGTTTTGCCTTTGACCCACTCCGTTACCAGCGAGCTGGAAGCTATTGCCGATCCGCAGCCGTAAGTCTTGAATTTGGCGTCTTCGATGATACCGTCCTTGTTGACCTTGATCTGCAGCTTCATCACGTCGCCGCACGCCGGCGCGCCGACCATGCCGGTGCCGACCGCGTCGTCTTCTTTGGCGAAAGACCCTACGTTACGGGGGTTTTCATAATGATCCAATACTTTATCGCTGTATGCCATGATAGTTCTCCTGATTCCTAAAATTAATCCGTACGCCGCCGTTACTTAGTGGGCGGCCCATTTTACGCTGTTCAGGTCCACGCCTTCCTTGAACATTTCCCACAGCGGCGACAGTTCGCGCAGTTTGCCGATTTTCTGGTGCAATAGTTCGATCGCATAATCGACGTCCTGTTCCGTGGTGTAACGACCGATGGAAAAACGGATCGAGCTGTGCGCCAATTCGTCGGAACGCCCCAGCGCCCGTAAAACGTAAGACGGCTCCAGGCTCGCTGACGTGCAGGCCGAACCGGACGAAACCGCCAAGTCCTTGATCGCCATCAGCAGGGATTCGCCTTCGACGAAGTTAAAACTGATATTCAGGTTGTGCGGCACGCGGTGAACCATATCGCCATTGACATGAACTTCTTCGATGTCGGAAAGCCCCTGCAACAAACGGTCGCGCAATTTGCGTATGCGCGCGTTTTCCAGCGCCATTTCTTCCCGCGCAATACGGAAAGCCTCACCCATGCCGACGATCTGGTGTGTCGCCAGCGTGCCCGAACGCATGCCGCGCTCATGACCTCCGCCGTGCATCTGGGCTTCGATCCGGACCCGCGGTTTGCGGCGCACGTACAAAGCGCCCACGCCTTTCGGGCCGTAGGTTTTATGCGCGGAAAACGACATCAGATCGACTTTCAGCGCGCCAAGATCGATATCGACCTTGCCCGTCGCCTGCGCCGCATCGACGTGGAAAATCACCCCGCGCTCGCGGCAGATCTCGCCCATCGCGGCGATATCCTGGATGACGCCGATTTCGTTGTTGACATATAAAACCGACGCCAGAATGGTATCGGGGCGGATTGCAGCCTTGAATTGTTCGATATCCATCAAACCGTTGGCTTCCGGAGTCAGGTAAGTGACTTCATACCCTTCGCGCTCCAGTTCGCGCATCGTGTCGAGCGTCGCTTTGTGTTCGGTTCGCAGGGTAATCAGATGCTTGCCCTTGCCTTTGTAAAAATGCGCCGCGCCCTTGAGCGCCAGATTGATCGATTCGGTCGCGCCGGAAGTCCAGACGATATCCTTGGCGTCCGCTTTCACCAGTTTTGCGACTTCTTCGCGCGCATTTTCCACGGCTTTGTCGGCTTCCCAGCCGTAAGCATGCGAGCGGCTTGCAGGATTGCCGTACTGTTCGGTCAGATAAGGGATCATCTTCGCCGCAACCCGTGGATCCACAGGCGTGGTGGCCGAATAATCCATATAAATCGGGTGTTTCAACATTTTATTGACTCCAATCGTAAAATAGCTGTTTCGCGCTCCGCAATAATTGCCGGTCGATTACGCTGTGGCGGCCGATGCTTTATCGGACTTGATCCGGCGATCGCAGACTACCGAAGTAGTGGCGCTTTTCTTTTGTTGCGCCTCCACCAGACTTGCCAGGGTCACCCGGACCAGATAATTCTGTATGCACTGATTCAGGTTGGACCACAATTCATGCGTCATGCAGCGCTGATCGTCGTGGCAGTTTTCCAGACCGCCGCATTGCGTCGCGTCCATCGGCTCGTCTACAGCCTGAATGATCTGCGCCACCGAAATATCCGCCAGTCCGCGCGCCACCCGATAACCGCCGCCGGGCCCGCGCACGCTTTCGACCAGCGCGGAGCGGCGCAGTTTTCCGAATAGCTGCTCCAGATACGAGAGCGAAATTTTTTGCCGCTCGCTGATGCCGGCCAAAGTCACCGGCCCTTTGCCGTCGTGCAACGCCACATCGATCATGGCAGTTACCGCAAACCGTCCTTTAGTAGTCAAGCGCATGGTCCGATCCCGTATCACTCACAATGATTCAGACAATACAATACCCGATAAATTCAGTCAACTATTTTATTTAAATACTCGCGGTCGAATTCATCCGGTTTGGCGGCATCCGCCGAGCATTCAACCCCCATCGCCTTCAACTGCGCGACGATCCAGTCGATCCGCTCGTTCATGGCCGCAGAGTGGTCGATCAATCCATGCACCGCTTTCACCATGGGATCGTTCATGTCGGCGCTGATGGCGTAAGCGGTAAACCCCAGTTTCTTGACGGCGGTCGGAGTCGCCGCATGAGCGTCGGATAAGACCCGGGCCGGAATTCCTACCGCTGTCGCATTGGCGGGCACATCTTTGACGACCACCGCATTCGAACCTATCCGCGCCCCGTCGCCGATCAGCAAGGGGCCGAGAATTTTCGCCCCGGCTCCTACAACCACTCCTTTGCCCAGCGTGGGATGACGCTTGCCTTCATTCCACGACGTGCCGCCCAGCGTAACCTGGTGATACAGCGTACAATCATCGCCGACTTCAGCCGTCTCGCCGATCACGACGCCCATGCCGTGATCGATGAATACGCGACGACCGATACGCGCACCGGGATGGATTTCGATTCCCGTCGCCCATCGACCGAAAAATGCGACAAAGCGCGCCAGCCATTTCAAACCGTTACGCCATAGCCAGGCCGCCACACGGTGCAACAAAATGGCGTGAATGCCGGGATAGGTCGTCAAAACCTCGAAGGTCGAACGAGCCGCCGGATCACGATCGAATACAACCGCAATATCTTCCCGCAGGCGCTTAAACATGTAAATTAAAACTCATAAGTATTCACGATCAAATGTAAATAACAGTATGCAATACCCGATAAAATTAGTCAAGATTACGCGCTGCTTTCGGGACATTGATCTGCGTCGGCGATTTAATGTGCTTGAGTATTCCCATCAAAATATTCAGCTCGTCTTTCTCCAGTTTCACCCGGGCATACAATCGGCGCAAGCGCGTCATCAGGCGGCGCGGCGCGGCCAGATTCAGAAACCCGATCTGAATCAGCGTCTGCTCCATTTCCTGATAAAAGAGTTCGAGATCGTCATGCGCAGCCAGTTCGCCAACAGGCTTTTCCGGCACCGTATCCGCTGCTTCCGGCAACGCGCAGCGCAACTCGTACCCCATAATCTGCACTGCCGCAGCGAGATTCAAAGAACTGTAATCGGGATTGGCGGGTATCTGCACCAGCATCTGGCACTGATCGAGCTCGGCATTGGTCAGCCCGGACATTTCGGTGCCGAATACCAGCGCCACCGGCGCTACCCTCGCCTGCTCCAGCAACAGCGGCGCCGCGTCGCGCGCGCTCAACAATTGGTGCGACAGATCGCGCCGCCTTGCCGTGCAGCCGACAACCAGCGTCGCGCCAACCAGCGATTCGCCCAATGTCGCGCTAATGCCGGCACCGTCGAGCACGTCGGTCGCCCCTGCCGACATGGCGACCGCCATCGGATCGGGAAACGCCTTCGGCCGTACCAGGCGCAAATCGTGCAAGCCCATCGTTTTCATGGCGCGCGCGGCGGCGCCGATATTTCCCGGATGGCTGGTATGGCTGAGAACGATACGCACATTCCGCAGCGGATTGTCTGGCTTGCTCAATATATATTTACCTTTTAGTCATTAGAAACACAGCCGTTTTAGGTTAAACTGTGCGTTATTTCTGCTCATTATCATATCGCCATGCATCCTATGCTCACCACCGCAGTGAAAGCTGCCCGTCGCGCGTCCGCGATCATTACTCGCGCTTCGCTCGATATCGACGCGTTAACCGTACAGAACAAGCAGCACAACGACTTCGTCACCGAAGTAGACCGCGCCGCCGAAGCGGCGATTATCGGCGTTTTGCTCGACGCCTACCCTACGCATGCCATTTTAGCAGAAGAGAGCGGCCGACAAGGCGATTCGGAATATCAATGGATCATCGACCCGCTCGACGGCACGACCAATTTTCTGCATGGCTTTCCGCAATATTGTATTTCCATCGCTTTGGTGCACAAGGGGCAACTCGACCAGGCCGTGATTTACGATCCCAATCGCAACGACCTGTTCGTGGCGTCGCGCGGCAAGGGCGCATACCTGAACGACCGCCGCCTGCGCGTGAGCAAGCGGCTAAAACTGGCCGAAGCGCTGATCGGCACGGGATTTCCGTATCGCGATTTCAGCCATCTCGACACCTACATGGCGATGCTGCGCGACATGCTGCAAAAAACATCCGGCGTACGCCGTCCCGGCTCGGCTGCGCTGGATCTGGCATACGTCGCCGCCGGTCATCTGGACGGATTCTGGGAAATCGGCCTGTCGAAATG